>DATJAE010000133.1:0-3484 GCA_035516595.1 Kofleriaceae bacterium
GCGCGCGCTGTCGACGGCGGGGGCTCTGCCTCCGCCGGCAGCGCCGCCGAATGGCGGCGCGGTTTTTTCGATGATCCTGGCGCTCGCGCGCTCGACCGGCGCGGTCGCCTCGATCCCGGTCGCGCTCGACTCGGCGCCGATCCGCAGCCTCGGGGTCGCGACCACGTCGGCGGTGTCGGCGAGCGCGTCGCGGGTCTCGCGCACCGGCGGCGGCGTCGAGGTCGGCTTGCGCCCGGGCCGCCCCGGCCCGTCCAGCGAATCGAGCCGCGGGCCGGTCGAGGTCAAGGGCTCGAGCGAGGCGGCCGCGCTCGCGCTCTGCTGCGCCTTCTGCCACGGGTACTCGATGCGACCGTGGTTGGCGTGGCGGATGGTCTCGCGCAGCGAGTCCGATACCCGGCGCAGATCGCCCATCGACAGCCCCGACTCGTCGAGCTGGCCGAGGTGGAGCTTGCCGTAGACGATGCGCTGGACGAGCTGATCGATCGCGCCGGGATCCGGCTTCTTGAGCGTGCGCGACGCCGCCTCGACCGCGTCGCAGATCGCGAGGATCGCGGTCTCGCGGCTCTGCGGCGGCACGCCGGGATAGCGGAAGTGCTCGACCGAGAGCTCGCGCGGGTTGCCCTGCTCGCGGCACTTCGCCCAGAAGTACTCGAGCAGCCCGTTGCCGTGGTGCATGTGCATGAAGTCGATCACGCGCTCGTGCAGCCCGGACTTGCGCGCGGTGACGATGCCCTCGGTGACGTGCGCGAAGATCGCGTCGCACGACGCCTCCGGCGCCAGGCGATCGTGCGGGCTCGGCTCGCCCGGCTCGAGGTTCTCGATGAAGTACTTGGGCTGGAGCGACTTGCCGAGGTCGTGGAAGTACGCGCCGACCCGGACCAGCCGGCCGTTCGCGCCGATCGCGTTGGCCGCGATCTCGGCCATGTTCGCCATCATCAGGCTGTGCTGCCAGGTGCCGGGCGCCTTCTCCGAGATCTGGCGGAGCAGCGGATGCGACAGGTCCTCGAGCTCGACCAGCTTGCCGTGCGTGATCTCGCCGACCGCGAGCTGGTAGAGCGGCAGCATCGGCATCGCGAGCACGGTCGCGATCGCCGGTCCGAGCGCGGCGGCGAGCCACGCCGAGTGCAGCGGGTCGCGGAGCTCGGCGATCGGCAGCGCGCCGGTCGTGAGGTACATGAGCAGCGGGTAGGTCACCGCGGTGAGCAGCGTCGCCGCGCCGCCCGCGGTGAGCGCCGCGCGCAGGTGGCTCTTCGGCTTCTCGGCGACGACCAGCCCCGCGGTCGCGACCTGCGCGAGCAGCACGATCGCGACCGCGACGTCGAACGGCACGATCAGCGAGACCACGAGCGCGGCGAGCACGCCGGTCGCGAGCCCGGTGACGCGGTCGAGCGCGAGCGTCGGCACGATCGCGAACAGCGCGACCGGCACGACCAGCACGCTGACCGCGGTGGTGAGCATCAGCGCCTTGATTCCGATCGCGGCGAGCGCGATCAGCGCGAGGTTCACCAGCTGGACGCGCACCAGCCGGCCGCGGTTCGAGCGGCGCAGGTGGTGGCTGGCGAGCCCGGCGAGCACCGCGACCAGCAGGAAGTACGCGAGGTACGGCACCGGGCCGCGCGGCAGCGCGTCGTCGAGCGCGAGCACGCGGATCACGTCGTCGCGGGTCGCGACGTCGCCGCGCGCGATCACCACGCCGCCGGTGCCGCCGATCCGGCCGACCCGGGTGTCGTAGCCGGCGAACGGCGGCACGCGCACCGTCATCCTGGCGACCTGGCCGACCGCGACGTGACCGGCGCCGAGCGCGACGAACACCCGCTCGGCGGTGATGGTCGGCGTGATCAGCACGCCGAACCCCACCGCGAGGCCGATCGTGATCGCGAGCGTGACGCGGCGGCGGCGCGGGATCACGCGCGCGAGATCGGCGCGCGGGCCGCGGAGCGCGTCGGAGTTGCTGGCGGCGCGCGGCAGATCGTCGAGTGACTCGCTGGACGTCCCGGGGATGGGCTTGTCCGGCAAGCGTCACAGCCCGATGTCGAACTCGGCGCGCGTGCGCGGGCCGTGGATCGTGGGGAACTGCATCGCGCGCATCGTGCGGTTCAGGCACGACCACAGCGGACCCGCCGCCTTGTCGTTGACCTTCACCCAGTTCACCCGGCCGCTCGGACCGTCGATGATGATCGAGATGTTGGCCTGGCTCGAGCCGGTCGACTGCAGGCAGCCGCCGAGCTGCGCGCCGTAGTGCGAGTACACCGCGAACACCTTGTCCATGCCGAGCGTCTCGGTCTCGTCGCTGTCGTCCGACATGTCGAGCGACAGGTTCTCGCTCGCGTTCTGCTGGTCGCGGCCGCCGCCCGGCACGCCGCCGCCGGCATGCGGGCGCGCGCCACCGCCGCCGTGGTGCTTGGCCGGCGGCGTCTTGGGCATCGTGACCTTGACCTTGAGCTGCGCGCCGTCGAGCCCGGCCACGGTCAGGACCTCGCCGGGCTCCTCCTCGTGCCGCGCGGTGTGGATGATGAAGTACACGCCGGCCGCCGCGGCGAGCACGCCGAGCCCGATCACCACGTAGAGCAGGACGCCGCGCTTCTTCTCGCGGCTCTGCGCCACGACCTCGGCGTTGGCGCGCCGTTCGTCGTCCATCCGCGCGCGCGCCGCGTCGACCATGCCGGCGAGCAGCGGCTGCTCGGCGACATCGCAGCGCGCGCCGGTGTCCTTGTCCATGATGATGTTGCCGGCGACGATCTCGCCCTTCTCGATCTGCGCGACGATGTCGGCGAGCGAGAACGGCCCGTAGTCGAGCCGGCCCTTCGAGATCAGCCACTTCTCGGTCGAGTCGGCCAGCGCCGCGCCGAGCGCGCGATCGACGACCCGGCCTTGCCCCGAGGCGGCCGGGCTGCGCTCGCCGGCCATGCTGCCGCTCCCCGCCGGGGTGGCCGGGGCGGCGAGCTCGGCGGCCAGGCTCTGCTGGAGCGGCGCGACGTGCTGCTCGAGCGTGAGCGCGCGCTCGATCGTCGGCACCGCGGAGGTCTCCATCGCGCCGCCCTTGCCGAGCGCCTCGGCGACCACCTCGCCGAGCACCTCGACCCGGCCGAAGCGCTTGGCCGGATCGCGGTGGCACGCGCGCGCGACGATCTCGTCGATCTGCTTGTTCGTGCCCGGGACGACGTCGCTCGGTCGTGGCCCGCCGCGCTCGAGCGGCGTGCCGACCAGCGCCTCGTAGAGCAGCGCGCCCACGCCGTAGACGTCCGAGGCCGAGGTCGGATTGCCGCCCGCGAGCAGCTCGGGCGCGACGCAGCTCGCCGCCGGCACGAGCCCGGCCTTGATCGCCGCGGCGGTGCCCGCGGCGAGCGCCCTGTCGACCACGGCGTTGCCCGACGCCGACGCGGGCATGCCGCCCGAGTTGCCGGGATTCGTCGCCGGTGGCGTCGGCGGTCCGAACAATCCCGACGTCGGTGCGTGCGCGGGCATCGACCCCGACGCGGCGGGC
>DATJAE010000134.1:0-25259 GCA_035516595.1 Kofleriaceae bacterium
TGCGAATGTGGGCGATCACCGCGGGCTACCACCGCTACTTCGCGCATCGCTCGTTCCGCACGAGTCGCGCGTTCCAGCTCGTGCTCGCGCTGCTCGGAACGACCGCCGTCCAGCAGGGGCCGCTCTGGTGGTCGAGCTGGCATCGCCAGCACCACAAGTTCACCGATCGCGAAGGCGATCCGCACACGCCACGGCTGGGCGGCTTCTGGCACGCGCACGTCGGATGGGTGTTCGACGGCGCGCACGGCGCACCGGACCTGTCGAACGTCAAGGATCTGTCGGCGTATCCAGAGCTGCGCTGGCTCGACCGCCACCACTACGTCGCGGTGCTCGCGTATGCGGCGGCGTGCTACGCGATCGCAGGCGTCGGCGGGCTGGTCTGGGGCTTCGCGATCAGCTCGATCGCGCTCGTCCACATCACGTTCACGATCAACTCGCTCGCGCATCGCTGGGGCGCTCGTCCTTACGACACCGGCGACGACTCGCGGAACAACGCCCTGCTCGCGGTGCTGACGTTCGGGGAGGGCTGGCACAACAACCACCACCACGAGATGACGTCGGCGCGCCAGGGCTTTCGCTGGTGGCAGTTCGATCCGACGTACTACTCGCTGCGCGTGCTGGCCGCGTTGCGCGTGATCTGGCAGGTCCGCGAGCCGCGGCGCGCGACCTAGCGCGGGCAGCCAGGAACGTCCTCGTCGTTCGAGCTGCTCGCGCCGGGGGGTCGACCGGCGGGTCCGCGATCAGCGCGGCTTGAACCGCTTGCTCGCCGGGATGACCAGATCCCACAGCCCGAACGTCGCGGCGAGCACGTGGTCGAGCTCGCGGGTCTGCCGGGTGCGGCCGAACGCGCGTTCCGGCAGGCAGTACGCCGCGCGCCGCGACGCCTCCAGCGTGTGCATGACGCCGCGCGACCAGCCCTTGCCGGCGTAGACCAGACAGCCGGGCATCCACAGCGCCTCGAGGTCCTGCAGCGCGTACGGGATCTTCTCGTCGACCGTTCCCACCGAGTCCTGGTACTTGCACTCGATCGCGATCGCCTTGCGGTCGTCGGGCCGGATGACGAACACGTCGATGAAGCGGTCCTTGCCGATCACCGTCTTGCCGAGCGACACCTCGACGTACACCACCAGGCCGTGGCCCGCGTACTGGTGGTGGACGTAGCCCGCGATCAGATCGCGGTACTGGTGCCCGGTCATAGCAGCCCGAGCTGGGCGCTCGCCTCCTCGCGCGGCGCCGCGCCGTCGATCGCGCCGGCCTCGAGCAAGCGCGCGCGTGCGATGTCGATCGCCTCGAGACACAGATCGTTGCCCAGGAAGTGGCGCGCACTTCCGGCCGCGGCCACGCCGACCGAGCCCGAGCCCATGAACGGATCGATCACCAGCTGGCCGGGCTCGCTGCTCTGCGTGATCAGCACCTGGCTCACCTGCGGCGGCTTCTCGGCGGGATAGCCGCCGCTGATCCGCGGCGATGCGATGATGTCCGCGATTCCGAGATCGGCGAGCTTGCGCTTGCCCTTCTCGAAGAACAGCACGCACTCGTAGCGCGCCCGGTAGTGGTATCCCATGCCGATCTTCAACTTGTCCCAGATCAACGGCTTCCAGAACTTGAAGCCGGCCTCCTCCGCGAGCGGCTTGGCGACGAACATGGTCTCGGGATCGCAGAACAGGTAGAAGTGCGAGTCGCGGCGCAGCACGCGGAAGATCTCGGCGAACAGCTCGGGGAAGCGGCGGTTCGGAAAGATCGCGAACCAGTCGTTGCTCGACGCCTTGCTGTGCTTGAGCCGCGTGGTGGTGCCGATCGCGCGATGCTTCTCGAGCGACTCGTACGGCGGGTCGGTGATCACCAGATCCACCGACGACGCGGGCAGCGATCGCAGCCATGCGACCGCGTCGCCGTGCGCCAGGTGGAACCTCGGCCTGTCCATGTGCCAGACCCTCGCACGAAGGTCTGACAATCCGTTCAGTGCGCTACCAGACGCCGCAGGTCGTGCCCGGATTCATCGGCGAGCCCGCGGCGCACTTGAACGCGGGGCCGAACCCCGGCTGGTTCACGATCACGCCGTTCACGCGCCACATCGGCGGCGAGTGCGGGTTGGAGTGCGCCATGTTCTCGAGCTTCTCGTGGGTCGCCTTCTCGCACCACGACTGCGCGTACGCCAGGTAGTACAGCTGATCGTCGGTGAAGCCCTCGACCATGCGCGGCGGCGGCACGGCCTGCGCGGCGCGCCAGGTCTTGTAGGCCTCGTAGGCGAGCTTGACGCCGCCGTTGTCGGCGATGTTCTCGCCCGCGGTGAGCTTGCCGTCGAGGTGCACGCCGGGCACGGCCTCGTACTTCGCGTACTGATCGACGATGCACTTGGTCGACTCGGTGAACCTGTCCTTGGTCGACTTGCTCCACCAGTCGCGCAGGTTGCCGTCGGCGTCGAACTGGTTGCCCTCGTCGTCGAAGCCGTGCGTCATCTCGTGGCCGATCGTGCCGCCGCCGGTCGAGCCGAAGTTGACCGCCGGGTGGAACGTCGCGCCGAAGAACGGCGCCTGGAGCTGGCCGGCGGGCAGCGCGATCTCGTTGAGCGTCGGATCGTAGTACGCGTTGACGGTCGGCGGCGTCATCTGCCAGTCGAAGCGATCGACCGGCTTGCCGATCTTGGCGAGCTCGCGCGCGAGCTCCCAGCGGGTCGCGGCGTGCACGTCGCCCGCGAAGTCGGTGCGCGACACCGCGAAGTCGTAGTGCCGCCAGGTGTCGGGGTAGCCGACCAGGTACGCCATCTTGTCGAGCTTGTGCCTGGCGGCCTCGCGGGTCGGCGCGTCCATCCAGGCCAGGTTGCCGAGCTCGACCGCCATCGCGCCGAGCACCGCCTTGGTGAGCTCGACCGCGCGCGCCTTGGAGTCGCCGCCGAACCGGGCGCGCGCGTAGGACTGGCCGAGCAGCTCGCCGAGGTCGACGTCGACGCGGTGCACGCAGCGCCGCCAGCGCGGCGGCAGCTCCTTGACGCCCTTGAGCAGCTTGTCCATCGTGAACGCCTCGTCGACCCACGCCTTGCCGAGCAGCGGCGCCTGATCGCGCAGCACGGTCCACGTCAGGTAGGCGCGCAGCGCGGCGGGCTTCGCGCTGCCGAGCAGCTTCGCGATCGCGGTGAAGTACCTCGGGTCGTTGACCGAGATCGCGGTGAGGCCGGGCACACCGAGCGCCGCGACGTAGTCGCTCCACGGGAAGCTCGGCGCGACGCGCTTCTCGAGCCCTTCGCGATCGACGCGGTGGTAGATCGCGTGCGGGTCGCGCCGCACGACCTCGTCCTGCTGCAGCTTGGCGAGCTCGAGCTCGATCGCGAAGGCGTCGTCGGCCGCGGTCCTGGCCGCCTTGTCGCTGTCGCCGAGCAGCTGGAACATCCGCACCATGTGCGCGCGGTAGGCCTCGCGCGTCTTCGGCAGGCTGCCCGTGCTGTCGAGGTAGTACTTGCGATCGGGCAGCCCGAGGCCGGCCTGATCGAGGCCGGCGATCACCTGGGTGGCATCGGCGAAGTCCTGCTGCGGGCCGATCCCGAACATCGCGAAGATGCCCTCGGTGTGGAGCCGCACCACCGCGTGCGCGGCGGTCTTGCCGTCCTTGACCTTGGCGATCTCGTCGAGCATCGGCCGGATCGGCGCCAGCCCGGCCTTGTCGACCGCCGCCTCGTCCATGCACGCGGCGTAGTACGCGCCGATCTTGTCGCTGACCGGATCGCCGCCCCTGGCCGCGGCGTCCTCGAGCACCTTGCGCAGGAACTCCTCGTTGTCCTTCGTGACGAGCTGGATCGCGCCCCAGCTGTCGCGATCGGGCGGGATGGTCGCGGTCTTGACGAACCCGCCGCACGCGAACGCGAAGAAGTCGCTGCACGGATCGGCCGAGCGATCGAGCCACGCCGGCACGATGCCCGACTGCGCCAGCGTCATCGCCGGCGGGGCTGGTTCGAGGTGTGGCTCGGGCGCCGGCGCCGGTGCCGGTGCCGGTGGAGGCGGCGTCGGCGCGGCGGGCGGTTTCGAGCAAGCGGCGACGACGACCAGCAGCGAGAGCCTGCGCATGGCCGCGGACGATAGCGTGATACCGTGGCGGCTGCCATGGATCGAATCGAGCTGCTTCAGACCATTCCCCTGTTCGAATCGCTCGAGCGCGACGATCTGCACGCCCTCGCCCACAAGCTGCGCGAGGTCAAGGTCGATGCCGGCACGCCGATCTTCGCGCAGGGCGAACAGGGCGACGCGATGTACCTGATCGAGGACGGCGCGGTCGACATCGTCGCCGGATCGGCGAACAAGAAGGTGATCCTGGCCTCGCTGTTCAAGCAGCAGTACTTCGGCGAGCTGTCGCTGCTCGACGGCGCGCCGCGCTCGGCGGGCGCGGTGGCGCAGCGCGAGACCGCGCTGCTCGCGCTCGACCGCGACGACTTCGTCGAGTTCGTCAAGAAGCGGCCCGAGGCGGCGCTGTCGATCATGCACGAGGTCGGCGAGCGGATGCGTGCGACCAACGAGCTGATGACGCGCACGGTGTCGCGCAACGTGCTCGAGGACGAGGAAGAGAAGCTCACGCTGGGTCAGCGCGTCGCCGACGTGGTCGCGGCGTTCGGCGGCAGCTGGCCGTTCATCTTCATCTTCAGCGCGATCATGGGCGTGTGGATGCTGTGGAACTCGGTGCTCGACCGGCCCTACGCGTTCGATCCGCTGCCGTTCATGTTCCTGAACCTGTTCCTGTCGACGCTCGCCGCGCTGCAGGCGCCGGTGATCATGATGAGCCAGAACCGCCAGTCGGTGAAGGACAAGGCGCTCGCGGTCAACACCTATCAGGTGAACCTCAAGAACGAGGTCGCGATCGACAAGATCCTGCGCGGTCAGGCCGAGCTGGTGCTGCGGATGGGTCAGCTCGAGCAGAAGCTCGCGCACGTGCGGACCACCGGCCCGGTCGGCGCTCAGAACGGGAACGGATAGCTGAAGCTTCCGCCGGCCGCGGTCGCCGGGAAGTGCGCCTTGCGCACCACCGCCTCGACGCACGCCCCGAGCGCGTCGTCGGGAGTCTGCGCGACGAACACGCTGGCCACGTGGCCCGACGGATCGACGCGCACGTGGACCTTGACGATCCCGGTGGCCGACGACCGCTTGCTGCACGCGCGGGCCTGGTCGCGCACCGCGGCGATGCCGGTCGAGATCATGTCGCGGTCGAAATCGGGCAGCGGCTTCGGCGGGCGCGGATACCTCGCACAGCACGCGCTCGCGTAGTCGGTGAGCACGCACGACACCTCGTCGCACCCGCTCGCCACGCTCGGCTTCGGCTCGGGCTCTCGACGATCGCGCCGGCTGTCCTCGCAGCGGCGGACGCGGTCGGTCAGCTGCTCGACCACCGCGCGCATCTGCTCGACCTCGCTGAGCCTCTGCTCGAGCGTGCGCTGCTGCGCCGCGAGCCGGCGGAGCAGCTCGCCGGTCTGGGCGTCGAGCGCGTCGCCGCCGGCCGGCCGGAGCGTCGTGATCGTCGCGGGCGCAGCTCGCGACGCGACGATCACGAGGATCGCCGCGAGCACGACGTTCGCGATCGCGAGCGCCGCGACCATCCAGGTCACGCGCCGCCGCCTCGGCGGGACCGCCGGCGACAGGCCCCGCGACAGCAGCCCCGGCAGCGCGGCCGGGGGCGGCACGCGCCACGCGTGAAGGTCGATCCGCGCGAGCACGTCTTGGTCGTCGTCGTCGTCGAGACTCATCGCACACCTCGGAACAGATCGGGCAGCGCGCGCGAGAGCGTGTCGCGAACCGCGGCGCGCGCGCGCGACAGCCGGGACTTGACCGTGCCGAGATCGACGTCCAGGACCTCGGCGATCTCGGCGTAGTCGAGGTCGTGGTACTCGCGCAGCACGAACGCGATGCGCTGCGGCTCGGGCAGCCCGACCACCGCCTTGGCGATCGCCGCGCCGAGCTCGAGCTCCGCGACCGAGGTCGCCGGATCGACGTACGCGGCGGGCTCGAGCCGGGCATCGCGCGGTGCGACTCGCCGGCGGTCGTTGAGCACGACGCGGGTCGCGATCGTGAGGATCCAGGTCGACAGCCGCGCCGGGCCCGCCGGATCGAAGCGCGGCAGCCCCTGCAGCACGCGCAGCAGCGAGTCCTGGACCAGGTCGGCGACGTGGCTCTCGCCCCGGGCGCACGCCATGCGCCACACCAGCGCGTGCACCACCGGGTGATAGCGGTCGATCAGCTGGCCGAGCGCGGCACGCTCGCCCTGCTGCGCCTTGCGCAGGGTGAGATCGTCCAGCTCCGCACGGGCCGGTGCGGCCGAGCGTGTCGCGGCATGTGCCATCGATCTACGTTGCACACGTCACGGGCCGATCGGTTCCACGGAAAAGGACAGGCAAGCGGCGGGCGAGGTTGCCCGGGATGTCGTCGCGGGTCGCGCGGGACCGCGAAAAACGTCACCTCGGTGCCGGTTCTGGGTAGTTTCCCACGCGATGACACGCGGATGGATCGTCGATGCGGTCGGGATGGATGCCTTCGAGCGCCTGGCCGCGCTGCCGGCCAGCGAGCTGCAGTCGGTGCTGCTCGAGCTGATGCGCCGCCGCGCCGCGGCGCGGACGCCGGCCGACCTGCTGGCGCAGTATCGCCGCGACCGCTTCGTCCAGCCCGCGGCAGCCGACCTGCGCACCGCGCTCGCGATCGACGCCGCGCTGCTCGCGGCGGCCGAGGGCTTCGAGGCGATCGACCTCGCGCCGCTCGCGCCGCTCGGCGCGTGCTCGGCGCTCGCGCCGACCGACCAGCACCGCGTGGTGAGCGCGCTGCGCGGCTGCGAGGTCGTGTCCGATCCGACCAACGTGCTCGCGCTCGAGTGCGCCGAGCGGCTGCGCGCCGCGCCCGATGCCGCGCTGCACCTGGCGACCTGCCAGCGCGTGGTCCGGGCGCAGCCGGTGCCCAGGCTGCCGGGTGCGGGCCAGCACTTCCGCATCTTCGTGCTGGCGAGCGCGGGGCGCGAGCGGGCCGACCACGGCTTCGCCGTGGCCGCGCTGGTCCGCCACGTCCGCGTGCAGCTCGCCGCGCTCGACCGGCTCGAGCAGCACGGCTACGCGTTCGGCGCGCGCCGGGTCGAGGTGCTCGCGCGTCCCGATCGCGTCGCGCTCGCCGATCGCGTCGCGGCCGAGCTCGGTGCGTCGCGCGGGGCGCTCGACCACCCGTACTACGACGGCGGCGTGCGTTACCGGCTGTGGGCTACCGCACGCGATGGGAGCGAGCTGCCGCTCGGCGACGGCGGGGTGTTCGGCTGGGTCGCGCGGCTGACGGCCAATCACCGCCAGGTCTACGTCGCGAGCGGGATGGGCGCGCAGCTCGTCCCGCACGCGTTTCGGTGACCGGCGTGCCGAAACTTTCTTGCGCAGCCGGGCGGGCCCGCGGGTTAGACACGGCGTGGTGGTCGCCTGGCCATGACCGACGACCGTCTCAGCGAGCTGTATCGAATGTACGGACCCGTCCTCTACGCCCGGTGTGCCCGCTTGCTCGGCGATCGCGCCGCCGCCGAGGACGCGCTCCAGGAGACGTTCGTCCGCGTGCAGCGTCACCTCGCCAAGGCGCCCGACTCGCACGAGGCGCTGACCTGGGTGTACCGGATCGCGACCAACTACTGCCTGAACGAGATCCGCGATCGCAAGCTGCGCCCGCGTGCCGAGGCCGAGCTGCCCGAGACCGCGGGCGACAGCCTCGAGCGCGTGCTCGCCGATCGCGATCTGGTCGCGCACATCGTGCGGCGCAGCCCCGAGAAGCTGCGCGCGCCGGCCTGGCTGCACCACGTCGACGGGCTCGATCAGGGCGAGGTCGCGCGGGTGCTCGGGATCTCGCGGCGCACGGTGGTCAACCGGCTCGCCGAGTTCGCCGACGCCGCGCGCAAGTTCGTGCGGAGGTGCGCGTGAGCCACGTCTCGGCGTTCGCGCTCGACGCGCTCGCGCTCGGCGCGCTCGATCCCGAGGCGCGGGCGCACGCGCTCGCGCACCTCGACGGCTGCGCGCGCTGCCGCGCCGATCGCGACGCGGCCGACGAGCTGCGCGCGCGCTTTGTCGCCCAGGTGATGCCGCGCACGCGGCCCGCCACGCGGCGCCGGCGCTGGGCCCTGCTCGCGCTGCCCGCGCTCGCCGCGGCGGTCGCGCTGCTCGTGGTGTGGCGCGATCGCGGCGAGCCGCCCGAGCTCGCGATCAAGGGCGGCGCGACCTGGCAGGTGTTCGCGCACCGCGCCGACGCGACGTTCGCGGTGCACGACGGCACGCGGCTCGCGGCCGGCGATCGCATCCGCTTCGTGATCTCGCCGGCCGGCGCGCGCTACGTCCTGGTCGCGTCGATCGACGGCGCCGGCCACGCCACGATCTATTACCCGTACGCCGGGCCGAGCAGCGAGCCGATCGCGGGGCCGCGCGCCGAGCTGCCCGGCTCGATCGTGCTCGACACCGCGCCCGGCCCCGAGCGGGTGTTCGCGCTGCTCTCCGACCAGCCGATCGCGGCCGATCCGGTGATCGCGCTGCTCCGCACGATCGGCGCGGCCGGCCCCGACGCGATCCGCCGGTTCGCGGCGCTGCCGATCGCGGCGCGCGCGCAGCGCTCGCTGGTGTTCGAGAAGGCGGCGCCGTGATCCGCGCGCTGATCGCGCTCGCGCTGGTCGGCTCGGTCGCGCACGCCGGCACCCGGCGGGTCGCGATCGTGGTCGGCAACAACGCCGGCGACGGCAGCCAGCCGGCGCTGCACTATGCCGAGGACGACGCCGCCAAGTTCGCGCGCGTGCTGGTCGAGCTCGGCGGCGTCGCGCCGGGCGATCTGTACCTCCTGCAGGGCAAGGACCTCGCCGCGCTCGACGACGCGTTCGCGCGCGCCAAGGCGCGGATCGCCGAGCTGCGCCGCGATCCGACCAGCCGGGTGATCGCGCTGTTCTACTTCTCGGGCCACTCCGACGGCGAGGCGCTCGAGCTCGGCGGCGATCGCCTGGGCTTTGGCGACCTGCGCCACCGGCTCGCCGGGCTCGGCGCCGACGTCCGGCTCGCGCTGGTCGATAGCTGCAAGAGCGGCGCGCTGCTCACCGCCAAGGGCGGCCATCCCGGCGCGCCGTTCCAGATCCGGCTGACCGACGATCTCGCGAGCACCGGCGAGGTGCTGCTGACGTCGAGCGCGGCCGACGAGGTCGCGCTCGAGTCGCGCGAGATCGGCGGGTCGTTCTTCACGCACCACTTCATCTCCGGGCTGCGCGGCGCGGCCGACGCGTCGGGCGACGGCATCGTCACGCTCGGCGAGGCCTACCAGTACGCGTATCGCCACACGATCAAGACCACCGGCGAGACCGTGATCGGCCCGCAGCACCCGGGCTACGACTACCGGCTGTCGGGGCAGGGCGAGCTCGTGCTCGCCGAGCTGACCAAGCCGAGCGCGGCGCTCGAGCTGCCGCGCGGGTTCGATCGCATCCTCGTGATCGAGGGCGCGCGCGATCGCGTGGTCGCCGAGGTCGCGGCCGACGGCCACGGCGTGATCGCGGTCCAGCCCGGGCGCTACACCGTGCGTGCCTGGCGCGGCTCCACGCTCTCGATCGCGGAGGTCGCGGTCGGGATCGGCGAGACCCGGGTCGTGCGCGCCGGCGAGCTCGTCGTGACCGAGGCGGTGGTGACCACGTCCAAGGGCGCGAGCGAGACCTCGCCCACCGCGCTGCTGGTCGCGGGCGGTGGCGAGGCCGGCATCGCCGACGGGCTCGGCATCGTGCCGGCGACGCGGATCGAGCTCGTCCACCGCGGGCTGTCGTTCGCCGTGACGGCCGGCTCGCGCGCGCACGCGGGCTTCCGCGAGACCACGAGCCTGGCGCTGGTCGGCGGGCGGCTCGGCATCGAGCGCGGCAGCCTCCGCGGCTGGGCGGGCGTCGAGCTCGGCGGCGGCATCGTCGTCCAGTCGGAGCTCCATCCCGAGGCGTACTCCGGCGCGTTCGTGGCCGGCGCGGTGGTCGGGGGCGCGCTGCGGATCGGCGCGCGGACCTCGATCGCGATCGAGGGCACCTTGCCCGCCGCGCTGCTCGAGCGCGATGGCAAGGCCGCGGTGGTCGCGCTGCCCGCGGCGTGGCTCGGCGTGGCGGTGCGCCTATGAAAATCTGCGCAGCCGGGGGCCGCGGCGGGTTGAAGGGCCAAGAGCTCATCATGAAACGTGCCCTCAGCTACGCGCTCCTCCTCGCGGCCGGATGCGGCCAAGGCGTTCACAGCAAGCCCGGCTCGGACGCGAACGGCGCCGATGCGGCCGATGGACCGCCCGGCGGGTTCACGGTCTCGGGGCAGGTCGTCGGCATCGATGGCCAGCCGGTGGTCGGTGACTCGGTCGCGGTGCTGGGCGCTCCGGGGGTGCTCAGCGACGCGAACGGCAGGTTCACGATCACCGGGGTCTCGCCGCCGTACGATCTCGGCGTCGCCGACTCGCATTCGACGTCCGCGATCCTCTACCGCGGCCTCACGCGCCCCGATCCGCTGGTGGTGTTCGCACCGCTGACCGGCCCGAGCTACACCGCCACGATCAGCGGCACGGTCACCGGCGGCACGTTCGGCGCCAACGACTGCGTCGCCGTGCGCTTCGAGTCGCCGGACGGCGTCTCGCCGACCTCCTCGGACAGCAGCGGCATCGTCCCGGTCTGCGCCGACAGCGGCGGCGCGTACACGGTCACCGTGACCTGGCACGGCCCGTCGGTCACGTCCGGCACGCTGCGCGCGCTGTGGCTGCGCGACTACTCGCCGACGAGCGTGCCGGACGGCTACGGCGGCTACGGCTCGATCCCGCTGACGCTCAGCGCGGGCGCGACGCTGACCGGCAAGAACGTCGCGCTCGCCGCGGTGAGCACCGCGAACATCTCGGGAACCATGACCGCTGCGGCGGGCTTCGTGCCCACGCTGCGCAGCCTGCGCATCCAGTTCGCCGATGGCGAGCCCGGGCTCTGGTACATGATTCGCGACAGCAACACCAGCGGCCTCGGCGCGAGCTTCGACTACGTCGTGCCGGTGATCGCCGGCGCGACGTTCGTGATGGTCGGCGGCGCCACCAGCGCGGCCGACGACGTGTCGACGCGCGTGCTGCCCGCGCTCGCGCCCGGCACCGGCATCGACGTCTCCGTCCCCGCGATCGCGGAGGCGTCGGCGCCCGCCGACAACGCGACCGGCGTCACCGGAGCGACCCCGTTCTCGTGGAGCGCCGGGCCCGCGCAGAGCGTGTACGTGGCCTCGTTCGGCGCCGCCGCCGGCTTTCCGGCGTACACCGTGATCACCACCCAGCTGGGCACGACGCTCGGCGACTTCGCCCAGCTGGCCATGCCGCTGCCGTCGGGCACGATGTACGGCTGGCAGGTGTCGGAGGTCGCGCCGTTCCAGAGCATGGACGACTACGCGAGTGCGAGCGGGCTCGCCTGGCAGGACTACGCAGACTACAGCCTGCCGAGCGCCACCAGTTACCCGACGACTCCGTACTCGGTCAGCCTGCCCGACGGCCGATCGTTCTACACCCAGTGAGGAGATCCATGAGACGTGCCCTCATCCTGCTCGTCGCCGGCTGCGCCGGCGTGCACAGCGATCCCTCGCAGGTGGCCTACATCGCGGTCAACAGCGGGACCGACGCGCCGTCGGCGTGCGACGAGCCCGAAGGCCCGGAGCATCCGTACAGCAAGAAGTCCGAGCTCGACGCGCTGGTCGTCGGTCGCTGGCTGCACTGCTCGGGCGGGACGTTCCTTCCGGACGAGCAGGCCGGCATCGAGTTCACCGCCGACGGCACCTACTACGAGCTCGGTTATCAGGGTACGAGCCTGGTCCGGCTCGACGGCTTCGACCACCAGGGCACGTGGGACAGCTACCAGGAGACCTCGACCAGCGTCGAATTCGCCTGGCACCCGACGCCGAGCTCCGGCAACGGCGGTGCGCCCGAGTTCGAGGACAACCCGGGCCGGCTCGCGATCGACATCCCGTACGCCGACGAGCCCTCGGTCTACGTGCTCGTGCCGTAGGTCGAGAGGCCGCACGAAGCTCGAGTAGCCAGCAGCTCGCGTGGCGGCCGCGGCTAGCCACCGAGAACCACAGGGCCGCGAGTTGGCCCGGCGCGTGCCTTCCGCGGGGCAATGCGCCGCGCGCTCGTCCTCCTCGTGTTGGCTTCGTGTGCTGGCTCGCCGGATCAGCCGGTGACCGAGCTCGATCCCGGGCCGCCGCTCGGCAAGGACGACAACGCCGGCATCACGGCGCTGCCGGTCAGCGGCGACTACGCGGCGAGCCAGGCGTGGGTCGTGACCAACCAGTGGGAAGACACGTCGACCCCCGACGCGCTCGCCGCCGGCATCGCGTGGCCGGCCGACAGCGGCCTCAACTGGGATCAGAAGTACGCGGCGTGGGTCGGCTCGTTCCAGCAGCTCCCCAACATCGACGGCTCGTTCACGACGATCACGATCTCGACGCCGTTCGGCAAGTCGGTGCCCGGCCCCAAGCTCGACTGCGCCGACCTCGCGATCATGCTGCGCATGTCGTTCGCGGCCTGGTACCACCTGCCGTTCTATCTGGTCGGCTACGACGGCTCGACGCCGGTGTTCTTCGGCCACTTCGGCGTGCGCACCGCGGCCGGGCCGTGGAAGACCGCGCCGCTGTTCGCGCAGTACGCCGACGACTCGAACGAGACCGCCGCGCAGTACACCGCGAAGTGGCCCCAGGACACGTCGCTGCGCACCAAGGGCATCTCGGCGGGCGACGACCTGCCGTTCCTCGGGCCCGGTGCGCGGCTCGGCGCGTTCCTCGACGAGATCCACCTCAACAAGCGCGCCGCGCGGCTGGTCATGTTCACCCAGGCCTACCTCGGCTCGCACAACATGGTCGACAGCCGCAACACCTACAACCTGGTGCCCGAGGCGCTGCGCACCGGCGACGTCCTCATGTTCGCGCGCGCGCCCAACGTCGACGGTCACACCACGGTGGTCACGCGCGTCACCCAGCTCGGCGCCGGCCAGATGCAGGCCGAGGCGGTGTACGGCAACGATCCGCCGGCGCAGCCCGAGTGGCAGGACCCGGCCGAGACGCTGAGCCTGTTCACCGATCCGGAGGGCGGCGGCCCCGACCTCAACACCGCGTACGGCGGCACCACGCCGTACTCGCACCTCAATGGCGGGCTCAAGCGGTTCCGCGTCGCGAAGGCGAGCGGTGGCAAGTGGATGAACACGTGGATGAACGCCGACGAGGCGAGCTGGATCGACGACACCGACTACGACGCGATCGCGGCGCGACCGGCGCGGTTCGGCCAGCTGCTCGGCAACGCCGACCCCGGGCAGGAGCGCGACCAGCTGCTCGCGGTGATCGCGGAGAAGCGCAGCTACCTCCAGGACCATCCGTCGTCGTGTGCGGCGCGCACCGATCGCGAGACCGCATTCGCCCAGCTCTACGGCGTGATGCAGCAGAGCTTCGGCATGGACCAGGCCGCGGTCGACGCGCAGTACCGCACGCTCGACGACTACGTGTTCGCGCCGCTGGCCTACGCCCAGTCGCGCACGTGCTGCTGGGACCACACCACCAACGCGATGTACACGATCATCATGGCGTACGAGGCCAGCCAGGCGGCGAGCGGCTGCGTCGATCCGACCGTGTTCGCGATGAAGAGCGGCGGCTACGATCCGTTCACCAGCTACGCCACCGCGAGCGGCGACAGCGCGATGTGGCAATCGTGGAGCGCCGACGAGCAGTGCGATCAGGCCGGCGCGAGCGACGACGTCGTGCTGCCGGTCGCCGGCCTCACGCCGTGGTGCCAGCTGCCGCAGAACGCCGGGATGTGATCACTTCGCGGCGCGCAGCGACGCGCACTCCTTCTCGACCTTCGCGACCTCGTCCTTGGAGTCGGCGTTGGTCGTGCAGTCCCACGACATGCCGCCGATCGCGCGGCGCACCGCGACGCCGTACAGCGGCTTGTTGTCGACCATCGAGCTGCCCTCGAGCTCGATGATCCAGCCGTCGGCCGTCTTGTCGCTGCGGGTGAACTGCTTGAAGCCGTTCATGTCGTGCTGGAGCGACGTCTTCTCGGCGTCCATCGTCGGCTTGATGTCGCCGACGTCGCCGTTGCCGCCCATCACGAAGAAGGTCGGCTGCGCGTAGATCGTGACCGATGGAAACCCCGCGGTCTTGGTCGCGTCGTCGACGTTGGCGTCGCCGGGGATCTCGGCCTCGAGCGGCAGGCCGCCGAGCTTCTTGAACGCGAGCTTGGCCTCGGCAGGCTTGGCGGCGGGGCCGCTCGACGACGAGGAGTCGTCCTTCTTGCAGGCGGCGAGCACGGCGAGGGACAGCGCGGCGGCGATGGCGATGCGGGACATGGCAGCTCCTTGGTTGCCGTGCCCATCATCAAGCCGTGTGCCGGGCTAACCCTGCGGAGCCGCGTCGCGTGGTGCGTGCACGCGGACCCACGCGGCGGCGCGAGCGGGCTCGGGCGGACCCGATCACGGGCAGGTGCCGGCGTCGTCGTCGCCGCTGATCGTGACCGTGGTCGCGTTCGACTGCGTCGCGAGCGCCTGCGCCTGACAGGTCGCCAGCGCGGCGTTGTTCGTGATGGTCAGCGTGGTGGCGCGGGTCAGGTTCGGCGCGGCGATCGTCGTCAGCGCGGCGTTCGACTCGATCTCGAGGCTCTGGAGCATCGTGAGGGCGGGCAGCGCGATGGTCGTGAGCTGTGGATCCCCGGAGATCCACAGCTCGTCGTGGTCGCTGCCCGACCACGCCGGCGCCGAGAGCGAGGTGAGCGCGACGCCGCCGAGCTCGATCGTGCCTCCTACAAAGCCCGGGATCGACAGCTCGGACAGGGCGGGAAAGTCATCCAACTGCACCGTGCCGCCGCCCAACGACGGCAGCGATAGGCTGGTCAGCGGCCCGGGCCCGTCGAGCTCCACGCTGCCGCTGACCAGGCTCGACAGGTCGACGCTCGCGAGCGGCGATTGCAGGTCCTCGATCGACCCGATCGCGAGCTGGGGCGCCGAGATCGTCGCCAGGTTGCTGTCCAGCTCGAGAGCGATGCCACCATCGACGAGCGACGGGAGGTTCAAGCTGGTGATCAGCGCGTCGCGAACGTCGAGACTCTCGAGATCGTGCAGCGCCGAGAGGTCGAGTGACGTGAGCGGCGAGTCCACGATGAATTGTCGCGTGGACCTCAAGCTCGGCATCGCAAGGCTGGACAGCACGCAGCCGCCGTCACACTCCACGCCCCCACCCACCTGCTGCAGGGTCGGAAAGCTCGCGTCGAACGGCGTCATCGAGTCGATCGTCAGCGTCCCGGTGATCGTCACGACGCCGTCGAGCTGCGCGGCTTCCAGCGAATTGTGGACGACGACGTCGCCGTCGATCTCGGTGACGCCCGACAGCGCGGCGCACAGGTAGGTCGTCGACTGGATCTCGCTGTCCTCGAGCACGCCGTCGCGGTTGAGATCGAGACCGGCCCTGATCGCCTCGCCGCCGGCGGCGCAGTTCGCGCCGGGCGGCTCGACGTCGACCCGGATCAGCGCGCTCAGGCCATCGGCCGACGAGCACACGTACGAGGTCGAGGTCACCTCGTCCGCATCGAGCACGCCGTTGTCGTTGAGGTCCGCGCCGGTCTCGATCGCCTGGCCGCCGTTCGCGCAGTTCGCGCCCGGCGGCTCCGGCACGACCGCGACCAGCGTGGCGACGCCGGGCGGGCCGCTGCACACGTACGAGGTCGAGGTCACCTCGCCGGGATCGAGCACGCGGTTGCCATTGACGTCGGCGCCCATCTCGATCGCCTCGCCGCCGTTCGCGCAGTTGGCCCCCGCCGGCTCGGGCACGATCGCGACCAGCTCGCGTGCGCCGGGGTTGCACACGTAGCTGGTCGCGGTGACCTCGTCCGGATCCAGCGTGCCGTTGCCATCGAGATCGCGGCCGGTCTCGATCGCGATCCCCCCGTCGGGGCAGTTCGCGCCGGCCGGTTCCGGGACGGTCGCGACCAGCGCCGCCGGCGGATTCGAGGTGGTGCAGCCGCATACCACGCACGCGACCACGAGGCCGAGCTTCATGGCGAACGCCGTTGCAGCTCGCGTGCCCCGCCGAAGCTAGCGACGCGCCGTCGCACGTACGATCGGTAGTGCCCAAACACGTCACCCGCGGCCGCAAAGCGTCCCGGGTAGCACCGGGGTAGCACCGACTACGCCGGCACGATCGCCGCAGGCATACTCGGCACGCACGAGGCCGGCACCGAGCCATCATGCGGCCGGCTGCTGGCGTGTAGGCGATGCGCGACCCTCCCGAGTCGAGTCGATGACTGCCTCGGGATTCCGCCTGATCGTTGGTAGATCCCCGGCAGCGAGCAGCGTCTCCGACGTGGTTCGTGTACCTCCCGAAACGGAGCGCGCGCGTGGGTCAGGGCGCTGTGGACCCAGTCAGCGGCCGCGTCACCATCGCGGCGCCGGACGTCGATCGGGGCTGTGCGGCCAGTGACAAGTCCACAGCGCGGCCCGCGTTCTGCACCTCGCTTCGGGCGGGATATCGGCGAATCAAGATGACCGCGTGAACTCGCGAAGAATCGCGGTCGCCCTTGGCGCGCTCGCCACGACGGTCGAGTCGTAGAACGGCGAGCGCCGGGTCGGTCACGGGCACGCCTCGCGTTCGCGCTGCGGCTTCCCGTACTTGCGTGGTGCCTGAAGCTCGCTGCGAATCTCGATGCTCGTCGCGCGAGCGCAGCACACGCGCGCGTCAGGGCGGGTCAGCGCGAGGGCTTACCCCTGGTCATCGGAATCGCCTGTCAGGCTGTGTCAGCTAAAATATCGGCGATTTCATGTGCGACGGTGATAAGAGGGTTCGGTGTCGAAGCAGCGCGCGTTCGAGCTCAAGACCCACGGCGGCGCCCGCAAGGGCGCGGGCCGTCCGGCGAAGGGCCCGCGGCCGAGCGAGCCCCACAAGAAGCGGCCGCACCTGCCACCGGCGCAGCCGGTTCACGTCACGATCCGCCTCGCGCCCGATATCGCGCGGATCTCGCTGCGCCGCCGCGACATGTTCGCCGCGATTCGCGCCGCGACCATCACGGCTGCCCGGCGCGACGACTTCCACATCGTTCACATCAGCGTCCAGGCCACGCATGTCCACCTGATCATCGAGGCGGCCAGCCGCACGGCGCTCGCCCGCGGCATGCAGAGCTTCGAGATCTCGGCCGCCAGGCATCTCAATCGCGCGGTCGGCGCGCGCGTCGGCATGCGCCGCACCGGCACCGTGTTCCCGGACCGCTACCACCCGCGGATCTTGAATTCGCCGAGATCGGTGCGGAACGCGATCGCATACGTGCTGAACAACTGGCGTCATCACGGCGAGCACGCTCGCGCGTTCGCGAGGCGCTGGCGCATCGATCCGTTCTCGAGCGGGTGGAGCTTCTCCGGCTGGAAGCACCTCGAGCGCGCGGCGCTGCTGCCGCAGGTGCCGGCGAGCTACCGCCCGCTGTGGACGTGGTTGCCGGAGACGTGGTTGCTCTCGACCGGCTGGCGGCGGCACGGACTGATCCGGTGTGACGAACTGCCGGGACGCGATCAGCGCGGCAGCCCACGCAGCCATCGCCATGCCATCCGCTCGGTCGCTCCTTGACGCGAGGGCGGCCCTCGGACGACATCCGGTGGTCCCGGTCTGCGCTCGGCTGCACGTGGGCTTGCTCCGATCCCGTGGACGCCTCGCTGCTCGTCGCCTCTCCTAGCGCGCCGGGCTCATGGGTCGATGGCCGAGTGCCTGCGCTGCTGCTCGTGGAAACCCTCGGCGTCGTCGAACAGCTTCTCCGCCGCGACGTACGGAACGCCGGCTCGTCCCGCACGAGCCGGACCGGGCCGCGCCGGTCCGCGTTCGAGTCGGTCAGCGCGGCAGCACCGCGGCGAGCCGGCGGGCGTCGGCGTCGGCCTCGGCGTCCTTGCGGTGATAGAGCGCGTAGGACGGCGCGGCGGCCGCGTCGTTCGGGGCGTGCAGCGCCGCGACATAGGCCTCCCACGCGGCCTGGCGATCCGCGAGGTAGGCGTGCATCGGACCGGCGAGGTCGGGCGGCAGCGCGGCGGCCTCGACGTGGACGCGCATCGTGCGCCACGCGGGCAGGACGTCGTGATCGATCGCGTCGGCGAGCTCGAGCTCGTCGATCTCGTTGCGACCCTGGCGGTGCAGCGCGTCGTTGAACGCGGCGAGGCAGCGGCGCTCGCCCGCGTGAAACTCGTCGAGCGCGCCGTCGCCGCCGCGCGAGCACGCACACACGACGATCGCGACGAGCACGGCGCGCATCCGCGCGTTCTAGCACGTTGCCGGCGCGCCCTGGCGCGGCAAGCTTGCAGCATGGCGAAGCGATGGTCCCAGCGCGTCACCGAGACCAGCAACGCGCTCGATCTGGACGACGCGGTGTTCCGCATGGGCGCGCGCGCGATGGCGCGGTCGCTCAAGCGCTCGGCCGAGCGGTCGAAGCGCCGCAAGTCGTCGCCGTATCGCTCGGCGATGTCGATGCTGACGTTCTACGCCAACCGCGCGGGCAAGCACCTGTCGCCGGAGCGCAAGCGCACGATCGAGCGCGCCAAGGGGGAGCTGCGCCGGCTGTTCGGGCGCCAGAAGTGATAGCCTGCCGGGATGGCAACGTACGGCAACCCCGGGTTCGTGTCACCGCCACCGATGGCGCCGCGTCAGGGCAACGGCCTCGCGGTCGCCGGCATGGTGTGCGGGATCATCGGCGTGGTCATCTGCTGGATCCCGTTCTTCGGCTGGGCGCTCGCGCTGCTCGGCCTGATCTTCGGCGCGCTCGGCGTGTCGAAGTCGAAGAAGACGGGCGTGGGCGGCGGGATGGCGATGAGCGGCGTGATCCTCGGGATCATCGGTCTGCTGATGGGCGTCGCGCTGTTCTTCCTGATCATGCGAGGCGTGTCGGAGATCCGGAAGGGCGTGCGCGAGGCCGCGTCCGAGCTCGACAAGATGGAGCAGGCGCGCATGACGGTCTCGAAGTACGCGTTCGAGGCCTACCCGGAGTGGGCGACGCAGCACCCCGACAAGAAGTGCCCGGATCGGCTCGACGAGCTCGACGAGTACCTGGACGGCAAGGGCAAGCTCGATCCGTGGGGCCACCCGTACGAGATGAAGTGCATCGACAAGGGCATCGAGGTGATCTCGCGCGGGCCCGACGGCGAGATCGACACGCCCGACGACATCCGCTCGTCGTTCTGATCACTTCGCGCCGAGCCAGCGCGCGAGCGCGTCGCGATCGGCGTCGGACAGCTCGGTGCCGGCGGGCGGCATCGTGCGCGTGACCAGGACGCGGCGCGTGATCTCGGCGCGCTCGTCGTTCCACGACGCCGCGGTCGACAGATCGATGCCGGCCTCGCCGCCGGGCAGGTGGCAGTGCGCGCACACCCGCTGGAACACCGGCTCGACGCTGGCCTGCCACGCCGGATCGGCGATGGCGCGATCGATCGAGGCGCGCGCGAGCGAGCCGGTCGTGCCGAGCCAGACATCGCCGCCCTGGGACGCGAACAGCCGCGGCGCGGCGGGCAGCGCGGCGTCGGTCTTGCGCAGCGCGCGGCCGTCGACGGCGTACAGCGCGCCGGCCGCGAGCCACAGCCGCGCGCCGCCGGCGATCGCGGCGATCGGGCCCGGCGCGGCGATCGCGTGCAGCGCACCGCCGTCCTCGAGCCACAGCGTGCGGCCGGTCGCGACCGCGAGCTTGCCGCCGGCGAACGCGACCGCGCGCGCGCCGGGGATCGCGTAGCCGCGCATCGTGCCGTGCGCGAGATCCCACACGTCGACCCCGCCGGCGCGGAGCAGCGCGAGCCGGTCCTTGGCGGCGGCGATCGCGGTGGGCGGCGCGAGCCGGGTGCGATCGAGGTGGACGCCGTCGGTCGAGTACGCGACGCCGTCGCCGAGCGCGAACGCGCTGGTCGTCCCGGCGCCGGCGATCGCCGCGACCTTCGCGTCGCCGAGCGCGAACCGCTCGCTGACGTCCTCGAGCTCGCCCGCGATCGTGATCCGCCACAGCCGGCCGTCGCGATCGACGCCCACCGCCCACCGGCCGTCGCCGTCGGGCGCGGCCAGCGGCGCGCCGCCGCGCCAGCCGTGCGGCGCCTCGCTGACCGCCGCGACGACCCCGCCGCGCACGACGTACGCGCGGTGCTCGTCGAGCACGAACGTGGTGTCGCCGATCTCCTCGACCGCGACCACGTTGCCGACCTGCGCCGGCACGGCGAGCCGGCTGGTCGGGGCGGGGCGGGCAAGCGGCGCGGCGCCACACGCCGCGAGCACGACGAGCGCTGCTCTCACGCCAGCATCTCCGTCACGACCTCGCCGTCGCGCAGGTAGCGGCGCGGCTCGACGCCGAACGCGTGCAGGAACGTGGCGAGCAGATCGGGCGGCGCGATCGGTCGTGGCCCGTCGCTGAACCTCAGGCCGGAGTCGGCGGGTAGCAGCTGGTCGTGATCGGTCTTGCCGAACGAGCGGCCGGCCTTGAAGCGCGGCGTGATCGCGAGCGCCGAGTTGTTCGGGTAGTGATCGCGGCCGCCCGACAGGTTGATCTGCGGCGTGCGGCAGAAGTCGGACACCACCAGGATGTGGGTGTGCTCGGACAGCTTGGCCGAGCGCCTCGTCGGGTGCGGCGTCCTGTCGAGCCGCTTGACCAGGGTCGCGATCGTGCCGAACAGCTCCTGCTGGGTGTGCGCGTGCTGCTTGTAGTTCTGGTTGTGGGTGTCGAGCCCGCCGAGCGCGAAGCACACGCAGCGCACCAGGTTGCGCTTCATCGCCTCGACCGCGAACGCCGCCGCGAGCACGCCGCCGCCGATGAACCGCGCCTTGTAGTCGAACTCGGGATAGCTGTCCTGCAGCACCTTCTGGGTGAACGCCGCCTTGAGCTCGTCGCCGAGCAGGTGAGGCAGCGCGCTGTCCTGGCTCTCGAGCCGCTGGTAGGTCTCGGGGTAGGTCGAGCGGTTCGCGATCGCGTGGGCCTCGTCCGACAGGATCGCGGTGATCGCGTCGCGATCGCGATCGGTGAAGTAGGCATCGCTGCGCGCGAGCGACTTCGAGATCGTGCCGGCGTTGGCGACGCGCAGCGGGATCGCGCGGCGATCTAGCTGCTCGCCGACGAACGACGACGGGAACTGCACCGACACGTCGGGCAGCAGCTGCTCGACGCCGAGCTCGTTGGCGATCGCGACGTCGACGCTCGCCGCCGGCAACCGCCCGCCCTGGAGGTGGCGGCCGGTCGCCGAGAACGCGGTGCCGTCGGGGTGGCTGACCGTGTTCATCGCCAGGCCGTTCACCACGGTGAGGCGATGGCGCAGGTCGTAGAGCTCGCCGATCCCCGGCCCGAAGCGCAGCGCGCAGTCGCCGGGCGCGAGGATCTCGAACGTGTCGGCCTCGCCGTCGAGCCGCGCCGGCTTCCACCGCGTGATCGGCGCGATGTCGGTGTTCTCGCTCGACGCCGGCTCGACGATGCCCTTGCGCTCGTTGCGCGGATCGGCCCACAGCGTGACGTCCCAGCCGCCCGCGGCGTGGACGAAGATGAAGAACTCGTCGCTCGCGGCCGGCGCGGTCGCCGCCGCCCACAGCGGCCTGCGAAACGCCAGCGCCGCCGCACCGCCGCCCAGGATCTGCAGTGCCGTTCGTCGCTTCATCAGTAGAGCTCCGCTTCGGGGTGTTGGACGAGCGCCGAGCACACCGCTGCCCACGCGGTCTCGTCGGCGGTGAGCGGGCCCTTCTTGGCGCCGTGCTCGGCCGCGATCTGTTGATAGAGCAGGTAGAAGCGCTGCACCCGGTCGGGCGGCGACAGCTTCGCCGGGTAGCCGAGGAACAGCCGGTGCAGCACGTCGAAGCGATCGGTGAACTGCGCGAGGCTCGGCCTGGCGACCGGATCGAACGCGAACACCACGCGCGCCGCGATCGGCGGCGGCTTGGCCTTGCCCGCGACGTGCAGGTCGTGCTCGACCGCGCGGACGCACAGCGCCTCGCCGAGCCGGCCGAGCGTGGCCGCCATCAGCGTGTTGCTCTGGCCCTGGCGCGGCAGGTCGATCCGGTAATCGGGCAGGCCGAGCGCGGCGAGGTAGTCGTCCCACGCGTCGAACAGGCCCTTGGGCTGCGCGCGCTTCTGCACGTCGAGCGGCACGAGCCCGCCGAACCAGCCGAGGTAGGCGCGCAGGTAGACCTCGGGCGGCACCATCCGCCGGCGCTCCTTCGGCGTGGTGTCGATCGCGATCGTGCGATGCGCGGGCAGCGGCTCGCTCGGGCCCGGCGCGAGCGTGGCCGGCGCGCCGCACGCCGCGATCGCGAGCAGCGCCGCGAGCTTCACGGCTGCCTCGCGTCGTTGCCGGCGCGGTAGCGCGGCGAGGTCACGATCGCGCGGACCAGCGCGCGCATGCGATAGCCGCCGTCGACGAACGTCTTGACCAGCTGGGTCTTCCACGCGTCGTCCTCGGGCGCGAGCGGGCGGCCGAGCAGCGACTGCGCCACGTTCTGCACGACGCACGGCGCGAACTCGGGCGCGCGCGTGATCTCGGCGGCGAGCCCGGCGGGGCCGGCTTCGGCGTGCGAGGGCGCCGCGTACGCGCCGCGCAGCTTGTCGAACGCCGGGTCGTAGATCTGCTTGCACAGCCCGGTCATCTTCTCGCCCTTGCCGCAGCGCGGCTGGGTCATCGGGAACGCCGTCGCGGGCAGCCACGTCCAGTCGCTCTCCTGGACGCGCGTGAAGTACGCCGCCATCGGCTCGAGCGTCTGGTGGCAGGTCGAGCAGCCCGGCCGCTTGGTCAGATCGGGCTCGGTCGACGGCGCCAGCTTCACCGTATCGGCGACGAAGTCCTTGCACAGGAACGCGCTGTACACGACGTGCGCGCGCGCGCGCCGCGAGCCGTACTTGGTCAGGAAGATCGGCATGGTCAGGATGCCCGAGGCATGCGGGCCGCGATCGCCGACCGCCATCCAGGTCGCGGTGTCCTCGGGGGTGAGCGCGTCCGGGATCGCGTGCGGATCGACCAGCGGCTCGGGCTCGGAGTAGCCGGCGTCGGCGCCCGGGCCGCAGCAGGTCGCGCCCGCGATGAAGCGATAGAACTGGGCGAGCGGGCCGTTGACCTCGGTCCAGCGCGCGGTCAGCACCTCGCGGAAGTCGCGATCGTCGACGAACAGCTTGTCGAGGAAGCGCTGCGCCTCCTCGCTCCACGCCTGCTTCTCCCAGGTCGAGGCCGGCTGCGCCGATGCCTCGAACGGCATGTCGGTGCCGAGCGGCGTGTGGGTCGGCATCACGAACGCGGGCGGATCGTTCTGGGGGCCGGCGCCGGGCACGCAGCGCTCGAGCCCGATCCCGCAGCCGCACTGCACCGAGCTCTGGAACCCGGTGCCCGACAGGCACGACACCGCGCGGCCCTTCGCGGCGCGCGCGAACCCGGAGTCCCCGGGCGGCTGGGTGAGCCTGCCCGCGGGCAGCGGCTCGCCCTTCTTCACGCCGGGCCGGCCCGACACGTAGACGATCCCGGTCTCGGCGGTCTGCGCCTCCTCCTTGCAGACCCGCACCGCGATCGTCTTGCCGCCATCGGGCTCGGTCTCGAGCGCGGGGACCGGGACGAAGCCCGGGAACCGCCGGGCCCACTCGGGACCGATGCGATCGACCGGCACCGCGGCGCGATAGTCGGCGTAGAGCCACCACGGCTTGACCACGACGGTGCGCGCGTCGAGCACCTCCTGGCTGACCGGGCGCGGGAAGCCGATCGGCGGCGCGTTCGGCGGGAACGTCATGCCGCTGTCGTCGTGCGTGATGCAGAAGTCGCCGTCGGTCGCCGGATCGACCCGGCGCTGGCCGCGCCGGAAGTAGATGTAGATCGGTGCGCCGTCGGGGCCGAGCACGGTCTGGCGGCGCAGCACGAGCGACGGCGGCACGAACTGGAAGCTCGGCCCGACCTCGAGGCGCAACAGATCCATGTAGACCTGGCGCAGCCGCTCGGCGTAGGCCTCGCCGGTCAGGTGCGTGTCGATCCACGCGTCGACGTCGAAGTCGGGTTGCTCGAACGCGGCGAGCTCGTCGCGCGTCGGCGGCCGCCCGGCGAGATCGATCGACAGCGCCCGGAAGTAGCGATAGTCGCCGAGCTCGCGGCCGGCGAGGCCGTCGCGCGCGAGCACCAGCACGACCAGAGGAAGAGCTCGAAGCCAGCGCACCGTGACGAGGGACCCCCGATGGGAAGACGCGGTTAAGAGCATAGCGCGACGCAAGCGTTCGCCACCGCCCGCATTTCGCCCCGCGACGACGAAATGGCACTCGATGAATGGACCGGGCGCCGGCGCCGTCTCTACGCCGTCCGCGACGAGGCCTGCGCCGCGGGCAGGCGCTCGATCAGCTTGTGCGCGATCAGGTAGGCGTCGCCCGGCCAGCGCGCCGACACGTAGCGCCCGTCCTCGACGCAGAACGCGTGGCTGTGATCGTCGCGCGTGCCGCGCCTGGACAGCTCGCGCGGGCCGCGCACGAAGTCGTCGTCGCTCGCGAGCGCGGCGCGCACCTCGTCCTCGACGTACATCGGATACGTCCGGTAGTAGCGGCCGCGTCGCCAGAACGTGGACAGGAACGCGGCGCGCTCCATGTACTTCGGCAAGCAGGTGGTCTTCACCCCGTGCAAGACGCTCGTGCCGTCGGCCCGCTTGCTGCGCGCCGCGACCAGCACGCCGTGACAGATCGCGGCGATCGGCTTGTCGGTCGCGAAGAACTCGGCGACCAGGGCCTGCACGGTCTCGCTGCCGAGATATTGCCGCATGCCCGGTGCGTGACCTCCCGCAAGCACGAGCGCGTCGAAGTCAGCCGCCGAGCACGCGCTCCACGTTCGCGGCGAGACGAATTCGGGCGCGCGCTCGAGCTCGCGATAGAACGCGATCGGCTCGGGACGTGCGCCGAGCTTGCCGAACACGACGCCGGTCAGGAGCAGCGGATCGCATGCCGGGGTCGCGCCCGCTTCGGTCGCGAAGATCGGTTCGTGCCCCGCTTCGCGCAGGAGCTGCCACGGAACCGCGACTTCGGTGACGTCGAAGTCGTGATCCGGGAGCGGGAAGAGGACGGTCGCCATGCGCGCGAGCGTACCTCGCGTTCCACGCCGATGATCATCTCGAGCAGGCTCGCGAGCTCGTCGTCATCCGGCGCTTCGCCGACGATCGCCACCCGATAGCCCGTCTTGGCTGCCATGTCCCTCGTCGCGATCGCCGAGCAGGATTCGTGCCGCTCGCGCCAGACAATCTCGTTTGCTCGCGCACGTGCGTTGCAGCTTCTCGGCGACATGCCGCGCAAGCAACGTTT
>DATJAE010000135.1:0-18904 GCA_035516595.1 Kofleriaceae bacterium
ACCGCGACGAGCCCTAGACCGGCAACATCTTGCGCAGGTACGCGCGCCACGGTGTCGGCTCGAGATAGCGCCGGGGCGGATCGCGATGGCGACGGATCCAGGCGAGCAGGACCACGCCGGCCGCCAGCGTCGCGATGCAGCCCCACTGCGCGGGCGTCAGGCCCCCGTAGCGCGGATCGGTCAGCTCGGGGCGCAGGAAGTCGAGCCAGAACCGCGGCACGGCGTAGCCGATCGCGACGACGCCGACGATCCAGCCGGGACGTCGCGGCGTCCGCAGCAGCACGGTCGCGGTCGCGAGCAGCGCGCACCACAGCGCGAGCTCGTACAGCCCCAGGTCGTGGTGAGGCCCCACGACGCCGGACGGGTTGCCGGGCGGGAAGTCGACGGCGAGCGGGAAGCCCGTCGCGACGCCGACGTGATCGTGCACCGACGCGCAGCCGGCGCGCCCGAACGTCAACAGCACGACGACGCCGATCAGCGCCGCGTCGGCGAAGCGCAGCCGCTCGATCCGGTGCGAGCACGCGAAGCCGAGAAAGCCCAGCGTGCCGCCGAGCAGGCCGCCGTACGACGAGATGCCGGCAAACGGGTCGAGCACCGTCCACACCGCGCCCGGGCGCTCGCTCCAGCCGGGCTGATAGAGCAACACGTCCACCAGGTGGGCGCCGAGGATGCCGCCGATGCCGCACCACACCGCCATCCGCCGCACCGCCGCGCGGTCGAGGCCCAGCTTCTCGGCGTGGCGCGAGCCCGCCGCCTGCGCGAACATCACGCCGAGCATCGCGAGGATCCCGAACGAGGTCACCGGTCCGACGTGAAGCGGCGGGAGATACGGCAGCACGCAGCCGTGAACCGAGCGGTCACCAGGGATATTCCGGGCTAGCCGCCGAACCGGCGCGCCTCGATCACCGCGGCGATCGCGGCCGCGGCGGCCGGCGCAGCGCGCGCCTCGTCGAGCGCGTCGGCCCAGCCGTCGACCCGGCGCCGCCAGTTCGGGCGCTGCGTGGTCGTGCCCGGCACGTTGTGCGGCACCGGCTCGAGCGCGAGATCGTCGAGCGAGACCAGCACGATCTCGGCCGGGCCGAGCGCGAGGTCCGAGGTCGCCGCGACCATCGCGCGCTCGACCTCGGTCAGGTGATCGGCGCCGATCTGCGCGCCGGCGAACGCGGCGAGCGCCGCGCGCATGCGGTCGCGCTCCGCGCGCTCCGCGTGCGCCTGCGCGTCGTCGATCAGCCCGAGGTCGAGCTTGTCGTCGATGTCGAGCCCGCGCCACCACCCGGCGAAGGTCGGCGTGTCGTGGGTGTTGAGGCTCGCGACCGAATCGGGCGGCGCGCGCCCCGGCGCGTCGCCGGTGCGGGCCGGCAGGAACCACTGGCCGACGTGCAGGCGATGCAGGCCGTGCGCGGTCATCGCCGGGCGCACCTGAGGCGGCACCGTGCCGAGATCCTCGCCGGCGACCGCGCAGCGCGCGCGCTGCGACTCGAGCGTGACGATCGCGAGCAGCTCGTCGGCGTGGTAGCGCAGGTACACGCCGTCGGTCGCGGGGCGGCCGGCCGGGATGCAGTACAGCCGGAACAGCCCCATCACGTGATCGATGCGCAGCATGCCGGCGACCCGCATGTGGTGGCGGACGCAGCGGATGAAGTAGCGATAGCGATCGCGGCGCAGCGCGATCGGCGACAGCGGCGGCAGACCCCAGTCCTGGCCGCCGAGGAACAGCGCGTCGGGCGGCGCGCCGGCCGCGAGGTCGATCAGGAACAGCTCGCGCCACCGCCACACCTCGTAGGCGTCGCAGCTCACGCCGACCGGCAGGTCGAGGTAGAGCGTCGCGCCGCCGAGCGAGCCGAGCTGATGTTGCATCGCCCACTGCGCGACCAGGTGACTGTCGAGCCGCGCGCGATCGACGCCGAGCGCGAGCGCGCCGTCGCGGCTGGTCACCGCGCGGTCGTGATCGCGTAGCGCGGCGGGCCAGTGCCGCCAGCTCGCGCGCTCGGCCTCGCCGATCGCGCGGAACGCGGCGTAGTCGAACACGTCGTACCTGCCGGCCCAGGCGTCGATCGCCGCGGCGCGCGCCGGATCGCGATACAGCGCGCTGGCGCACGCGTCGATCGCCGGGCGCCGCCACGCGTACTGCGCGGCGTAGTCGATCAGCGCGCCGGCGGTGATCGGCGGCGCGGCCGGCGCGGCGACTCCGGCGTCCCCGCACAGCGCGGCGAGATCGAGGTAGAGCTCGTTCCAGAACAGCCGGCTGACCGGCGCGTACGGCGAGTACGCGCACGGCTGGCCGGCGTAGCCGAGCTGGGCGGCGAGCATCGGCAGGACCGACACGAAGTGGCCGCCGCGCCGCGCGACCGCGTGCGCGAGCTCCCGCAGGGTCGCGAGGTCACCGGCCTCGCCGCTGTGCGCGCTCGCCAGGCCGTAGACCGGCGCGAACACGCCCCACCGCGGCGGCGCCGAGCCGGGCGGGCCGAACGCGCGCATCGGCGCGGCGATCGCGAGCGCGTCGCCCTCGCCGCCCGCGGCGCGCCAGCGCACCGCGTGATAGCCGAGCTCGCCGAGCGCGAGCCGCGCGCGCCGCACGCAGTGCACGACGCCCCCCGGCCAGGCGTGCGAGTCGGCCGGCAGATCGAACATCCGGCCGCGCGCGCGGTGGCGCGCGCCGCCCTCGGTGAGGACCTCGAGCTCCCAGTCGGTATCGGCGTCGGCGCGCACGCGAAACGGCACCTCGAGCAGCCCGTCCCACGCGAGCACGACCGGCGGCACGAGCTCGCGCCAGCGCGCGTGCTCGAGCTCGCGGATCGCGACGGCGGCGTCGTCGTGCCCGCGGATCGCGACCCCGAGATCGCGTTCGAGCGCGCGCAGGGTCTGGAGCAGCGCGTCGTCGCTCGACACCGCGGGCTGGCCGCGCCAGCTCATGTACTCGGGATCGATCCCCGCCGCGCGCGCGAGCTCGCGAAGCGCGGACATCTCAGCCGACGAGCCGCAGCCACCAGCCCGGCATGATCCCGAGCTCGAGCACGAGCAACGGCACGAACGCGATCACGAACAGCAGGCCGGGCGAGCGCGTGGCCTGCAGCGGCTGGTTGGCCTCGCGGAAGTACATCGCGGTCACGATCCGCAGGTAGTAGAAGATCGAGATCGCCGAGTTGACCACTCCGATCACGACCAGCCACAGCAGCTGCCCGTTGTAGACGTCCATCGCGCTCTTGAACACGTAGAACTTGCCGAAGAACCCGCCGGTCGGCGGCACGCCGCCGAGCGAGAGCAGGCAGATCGTCATCGCGAGCGCGGCCGCCGGATGCTGGCCGGCCAGGCCGGCCCAGTCGTCGACCAGCAGGCGCTCGCGGCCCTTGGAGCCGACGAACGCGACCACCGCGAACGCACCGAGCGTGGTCGCGCTGTACGCGATCAGGTAGTAGACGAGCGCGCTCTCCGCCGAGCTCGAGCCCAGGCCCAGCGCGCACAGCCCGACGATCAGCACGCCGGCGTGCGAGATCGACGAGTACGCGAGCATGCGCTTGACGTTGTCCTGACGGACCGCGCCGATATTGCCGATCGTGATCGTGATCGCCGCGATCACCACGAGCGGGCTGACCCAGCCGAGCGCGCCGAACGGCAGGACATCGCCGCCGAGCGCGAGCCCGAACACGCGGATCATCGCCGCGATCGCGGCGGCCTTGACCCCGGCCGCCATGAAGCCGGTGACCGGCGTCGGCGCGCCCTCGTACGCGTCGGGCGCCCACATGTGAAACGGCACCGCCGCGGTCTTGAAGCCGAACGCGACGATCAGCAGGAACGCGCCGGCGATCACCAGCCCCGGGTTCTGGGTCGCGGGCAGCGCCGTGCGCAGGGCCGGCAGGTAGAACGTACCCGACGCGCCGTAGATCAGCGCGATGCCGTACATCAGGAAGCCGGTGGCGAACGCGCCGACCAGGAAGTACTTCATCGCGGCCTCGTTGCCGCGCCGCGAATGCCGGCGCATCGCGGTCATCACGTAGACGCCGATCGACATCGTCTCGATGCCGAGGAAGATCGTCACGAGGTTGGCCGCCTGCGCGAGCATCACCATGCCCGACGCCGACAGCAGCATCACGCCGTAGTACTCGCCGATCGGCCAGCCGTGCTCGCGCTGGTGCGCCGGCGAGGCCAGCGCGGTGAACGCGGTGATCGCGGCGAACAGCGCGGCGAGCACGTAGCCGGTGTGATCGGCCACCAGCATCGCGGACTTCACGCCGCCGGAGGCATCGAAGTCGGCGAAGATCGGCCGGCTCTCGCCCGGGCCGAGCTGGCGGTACAGCACGATCGACGCGATCGCCGACGCGACCGAGCCCGCGATCGCCAGGCCGGCGAGCGCGCTGCGATCCTTGCCGCGGTAGAACGCCTCGGCGAGCACCAGCAGCATGCCGGTGATCGCGAGGATGAGGTACGGGACGAGCCACCCGAGATCCGCGGGGTCGAAGCTCACGGCGCACCTCCGGGGGTCTGCGGCGCCGGCACCGGCTTGCCGAACGGGTGCGCGGTGTCGCGGCACCGCGTGATCGCGTCCTGCTCGTCGCGGGTCGGCGTCGGGTGCTCCTTGGTCGCGACGAACGCGCACTCGCCGACGCGGTTGTTGGTCTGCGCGATGAAGCGCTCGACCGACGCCTGCATCGTCGTCAGCAGCGGGCGCGGGAACAGACCGCCGAGGAAGATCGCGATCGCGAGGATGCCGAACGTGAGCAGCTCGTGGGGGCGCAGGTCGGGCAGCTTGCCGTTGCGCGCCTTGTCGAGCTTGCCGAAGAACACCTTCTGGAACATGTAGAGCAGGTACACCGCGCCGAGGATCACGCCGGTCGCCGCGAGCGCGCCGAGCAGGCGGGGCGACGGGATGAGCAGCAGCGAGCCCGACGCGTCGGGCGCGTTGAACGTGCCGAAGATCGTCGCGAACTCGCCGACGAAGCCCGACAGCGACGGCAGCCCGGCCGAGCCCATCACGACGATCAGGAACAGCCCGGCGAACACCGGCATCTGCTTCCAGATCCCGCCGTACTCGGCGAGCCGCCGGGTGTGGCGGCGCTCGTAGAGCACGCCGATCCCGAGGAACAGCCCGCCGGTGGTCAGGCCGTGCGACAGCATCGCGTAGATCGAGCCCTCGACGCCGAGCATGGTCATCGACACCACGCCGAGCATGCAGAACCCGAGGTGGCTGACCGACGAGTAGGCGACCAGCTTCTTGACGTCGTCCTGCGCGAACGCCACGAACGCGCCGTAGATGATGCCGATCACCGCCAGGATCGCGAGCGCCGGCGCCCACGCCACCGCGCCGTGCGGGAACAGCGGGATCGCGTAGCGGATGAACCCGTAGATGCCGAACTTGAGCAGCACGCCGGCGAGGATCACCGACCCCGCAGTCGGCGCCTCGACGTGCGCGTCGGGCAGCCAGGTGTGGAGCGGGAACAGCGGCACCTTGATCGCGAACGCGAGCGCGAACGCGCCGAAGCACCACACCTGCGCGCCGAACGGCAGCGAGATCGTCGACAGCTTGTCGAGGTCGGTGGTGTAGCCGCCGTCGAGCACCGCGCCGGCCTTGACGTAGACGTAGAAGATCGCGACCAGCATGAGCAGCGAGCCGACCATCGTGTAGATCACGAACTTGATCGACGCGTAGAGCCGGCGCTGGCCGCCCCAGATCCCGATCAGCAGGTACATCGGGATCAGCATCACCTCCCACGACGTGTAGAACAGGAACAGGTCGATCGCGACGAACGCGCCGAGCATGCCGGCCTCGAGCACGAGCATCGCGGCGACGAACTCGCGGCCGTGGCGCTCGATCGAGTTGCGCGTGCCGAGCATGGTGAGCGGCATCAGCAGCGTCGTGAGCAGTACGAGGAAGATCGAGATGCCGTCGATCCCGGTCTTGAAGTGCACGCCGAGCGACGCGATCCAGTCGGCGTCGAACACCAGCTGGAAGCCCGCCTCGTGCGGGTTGAAGTAGCGGAACACCGCGAGCGACGCGAAGAAGTTGATCGTGGTGAACGCCAGGCCGATCCCGCGGTGCAGCGAGGTCTCGCTGCGCGGCGTGCACATCACGAAGATCGCGCCGAGCAGCGGGATGGCGAGCAGGAGCGGGAGCAGGAAGCCGCCGGGCATCATGGCTGGTCCTCCGGCAGGCGGACCGTGTGGGTGATCTCGACGCGCTGCTGCGTCACCGGATCATCGATCCACAACGTGACCTTGCCGCCGACCTCGCCGGCGCGCTTGGTGATCTGGACGCCGGTGACGTAATGGCCGCTGGCATCGACGTCGGGCTTGCCGTCGCCGTCGAAGTCCCACTGCAGGCGCGCCGACTTCGCCTCGACCTCGCCGATCAGCCCGGCGCCGGGATGGGCGTGGAACGTGAACATGTCGGTCTTCGCGTCGTAGTCGTAGTCGAAGTCGGGCTTGTGGTTGCAGTTGGTCACGAGGAACACCGCCGCGGCGCCGAGCACGACGCCGACCAGGTAGCGCTGGACCTGACCGTTCTGGAACCAGCGCGACAGCCGGCCGAACAGGCCGACCACGAACGCGATGCCGTTGACCGCGACCGTGTCGATGATGAAGCGGTCGACGATCTCGAACAGCCCGCGCGCGAGCACGCGGAACGGCCGCACGATCAGCGCGTCGTAGATCTCGTCGAACCACAGCTTGTGCTTCGATGCCGAGTAGATGCCGCCCAGGGTCGGGCTATCCGGGACCTTCGCGAGCGACGGCGACGGCGCGCGCCCGCCGTAGAACACCCACGCGACCGCGATGCCGAGCACGCCGATCGCGAGCGCGAGGCCCATCAGCACGTAGGTCGTGGTGTCGCCGAGCCCGGCGCGGATCTCGATCGGCGCGCCGCCCGGCACGTACCAGCTGGGCGTCACGCTCGGCTCGAGCCAGCTCGCCAGCATGTGCGGCAGGTGGACGCCGGTCAGCTCGGGCAGGCCGAGCACGCCGACCACCGTCGCGAACACCGCGAGCACGACCAGCGCGCCGGTCATCGACACCGGCGACTCGGTCGCCCCGCGCGCGGCGTCGGAGCGCGGCTCGCCGCCGAACACCAGGAAGTACAGCCGCCACATGTAGAACGCCGTGCCGAGCGCCGCGACGAGCAGGCCGACCCACAGCAGCTTGCCGAGCCAGAACGGCCAGCCCGGCGGGTAATGGCTCCACATGCCGACGCCCCACGCGCCCGACAGGATCTCGTCCTTGGACCAGAACCCCGAGAACGGGAAGATGCCGGAGATCGCCAGGCACGACACCGCGAACGTGATCCGCGTGATCGGCATGACGCGGCGCAAGCCGCCCATCGTCGTGATGTCGCCCGGCGTGTGCGACCCCCCGTGCTCCATGCCGTGCATCACCGAGCCCGCGCCGAGGAACAGACACGCCTTGAAGAACGCGTGGGTGCCGAGATGGAAGATCGCGGCGACCCAGTTGCCGGTGCCCGCGGCCACGAACATGAAGCCGAGCTGCGACACCGTCGAGTACGCGAGCACCTTCTTGAGATCGTTCTGGGTCAGGGCGATGAACGCCGCGACCAGCGCGGTGAGCATGCCGACGACCGCGACCACACCCATCGCGGTGGTCGAGACCGAGTACAGGAACGACAGCCGGCACACCATGTACACGCCGGCGGTCACCATCGTGGCGGCGTGGATCAGCGCGGACACCGGCGTCGGACCGGCCATCGCGTCGGGCAGCCACACGAACAGCGGCAGCTGGGCGCTCTTGCCGCACGCGCCGATGAACAGCAGGATGCCCGCGGTCGCGGCGAGCCGGTCGTTGAGGAAGCCCTGCGCGAACGCCGGGCCGTTGGCCTGGCTCTTGAGATCGGCGAAGTCGAGGCTCTTCACCGCCCAGAACAGCAGGAACATCCCGAGCAGGAAGCAGAAGTCGCCGATCCGGTTCACCACGAACGCCTTGCGGCCCGCGGTGGCGAACTCCTCCTTCTCGTACCAGAAGCCGATGAGCAGGAACGAGCACAGCCCGACACCCTCCCAGCCGATGAACATGACCGGCAGGTTGGCGGCGAGGACCAGCACGAGCATCGCGCCGGTGAACAGGTTCAGGTAGCCGAAGTAGCGCGCGTAGCCCGGGTCGTGGGCCATGTAGCCGGTCGAGTAGATGTGGATCAGCGAGCCGACGAACGTGACGATCAGGATCATCACCGCCGACAGCGTGTCGAGCCGGAACGCGAGCTGCGCCTTGAAGTTGTCGAAGTCGAGCCAGGGGTAGACGTTCTGCTCGATCCCGGTGCCGCCGCCGCCCGATTCGTACGCGAGCCACAGCGGGCCCCGCGGCAGGTGCGGCCAGATCACCCAGATCGCGACCGCGCCGAGCAGGATCATGACCAGCGCGACCGCGAGCTTGAGCGGCGTCGGCTTGCCGAGGCCGATCGCGGCGATGACCAGCGCGACGAACGTGGCGATGCCCGCGACCGTCAGGCCGAGCAGCCCGAACACCATGTAGTCGGTGACGCCGAAGGCGGCGACCACCGAGGCGACCGCGATCGTCGACACCGTGCTCTTCGACAGCCGGCTGCCGAACACCAGGTTCAGCAGCGCGCCGATCAGCGGCAGCAGCGGGATCCACAGCAGCAGCGGCAGGCCGGCGAACGTGAGGCTGTTGGGGTCCATCTAGTGCCTCAGGGTCGTCAGGCGGTCGACGTCGACGTTGCGCCGGCCGCGGAACACGGCGACCAGGATCGCGAGGCCGACCGACGCCTCGGCGGCCGCGACGCCGATGACGATCAGCGCGAAGGTGTGGGCGTTCATCGCATCCGCGCCGCCCCACATGCGGGCGAACGTCACGAGCGTCATGTTGGCCGCGTTGAGCATGAGCTCGACGCTCATCAGGATGATCAGCGCGTTGCGCCGGATCAGCACGCCGGCCATGCCGATCAGGAACAGCACCGCGGCGAGCACCAGGAAGTGGCCATAGCCGATGTTGAACAGTAGGTCGTTCACGACCCGCCCTCCTCGGCGTCGATGTCCTTGAGCGGCCGCGCGATCGCGATCGCGCCGACCACGGCGACCAGCAGCAGGATCGAGATCGCCTCGAACGGGAACAGCCCGGCGTCGAACAGGTTCGAGCCGACCGCCTTGACCGAGCCCCAATCGACCGTCTCGGCGGGCCCGGTCAGCGACGGCAGCACGAGCTGCGCGGGCGCGGCGCTGGCGACCGCCGGGTTCGGCGGATGGACGTGGACGAGCAGCAGCACCAGCCGGCTCACCAGGTAGAGCACCGCGATCCCGCCGACCACCAGGCCGATCCGCCCCGACGGCGCGACCGGCTCGTCCTCCGGACGGTTCAGGATCATGATCACGAACACGAACAGCACCATGATCGCGCCGGCGTAGACGAGCATCTGGATCACCGCGAGGAAGTTCGCGTAGAGCATCATGAACACGGCGGCGATCCCGAGGAAGCTGCCGACCATGCCCATCACCGCGGCGATCAGGTTGCGCCGGCTGATCACGAACAGCGCACCGCCGACCGTCACCGCGGCGAACACCCAGAACAACAGCGCCATCGCCGGATCGTGCGCCTCGACGATATCGCCGTGCGGGTGCACGGCCGCGACCTCGGCGTGCACCGGCCCCCTCGGCGCGTTGACCTGCGCGTGCTCGTTGGGCTCCTGCGCCAGCGCGATCGCGCTCGTCGCGCCCAGCGCCAGCAACAGCGTCGTGACCCAGACGACGATCTTCATGCCGCCCTCTTGCCGATCTTCGCTTCGAAGTCGGCGCGGAACTTGGTCAGGAAGCCGAGCATCGGCCACGCCGCGGCGTCGCCGAGCGCGCAGATCGTGTTGCCGGCGATGCCGTGCGCGATCGACGCGAGCAGGTCGAGGTCGTCCGGCTTGCCGCCGCCGTCGGCGACCCGCCGGCACACCTTCTCCATCCAGCCGCAGCCCTCGCGGCACGGCGTGCACTGGCCGCACGACTCGTGCGCGAAGAACTTCATGATCCGCCAGGTCGCCTTCGGGATGTCGGTGTGATCGTCCATCACGACGATCCCGCCCGAGCCCGCCATCGAGCGCAGCGCGCGGCCGCCGCCGAGATCGAACTGCTGGCCGGGGCGCACCATCACCGGCTTGATCCGCTCGTCGGTCTGCAGCGCGTCGAACTCGCACGGCACGTCGAGCTCGTGCTCGTCGAGCGGCGGCATCGACACGCCGCCCGGGATCACCGCCTTGACCCTGCGGTTCTTCCACACGCCGCCGCACACGTCGTCGATGATCTGGCGGAACGTGATGCCCATCGGCAGCTCGAACACGCCCGGCTTGTTGACGTGGCCGGACACGCACACGATGCGCGTGCCGCCCGACCGCCCCATGCCGAGCTCGTTGAACCACGCGCCACCCTTGTCGATGATGAACGGCACGTTCATCAGGGTCTCGACGTTGTTGACGATCGTCGGGTGATCGAACAGGCCCTTGACCGCGGGGAACGGCGGCTTGAGCCGCGGCTGGCCGCGCAGGCCCTCGAGCGAGTTGAGCAGCGCGGTCTCCTCGCCGCAGATGTACGCGCCGGCGCCGCGATGCACCGTGATCTGGCAGGTCTTGCCGAGGTAGCCCTTCGCGTAGGCGTCCTCGACCGCCTTCGCGAGCACCTCGTACTCGCGCATCATCTCGCCGCGGATGTAGATGTAGTTGTGGACCGCGCGCAGCGCGTGCGCCGCGATGATCATGCCCTCGATCAGGAGGTGCGGATCCCAGTAGACGAGCAGCCGATCCTTGCACGTGCCGGGCTCGGACTCGTCGGCGTTGCACACCAGGTGGACGTCCTTGGCGTCCTTGGGCACGAAGCCCCACTTCACGCCGGTCGCGAACCCCGCGCCGCCGCGGCCGCGCAGGTTGGACGCCTTGACCTCGGCGGTGACGTCCTCCGGCTTCATCGCCAGCGCCTTCTTCAGCACCTTGTAGCCGCCGGCCGCCTCGTAGCCGGCGATCGTGCGCGCGGCCTCGTTGCCGAAGTGCTGGGTCACGAGCCGGGTGCCGATCGGCGCGGGCATCTACACGACCTCCGACTCGGGGTGCGGCTCGCGGCGGAGCTCGGCGAGCACCTCGGGCACGCGCTCGGGCGTGAGATCGAGCAAGTACTTGGTCCCGACCACCGCGCACGGCGCGAACTCGCACGCCGCGATGCACTCCTCCTCGATCAGCGTGAACTCCTTGTTCGACTCGCCGCGCTTGAGGCCGAGCTTGTGCTCGAACGCCTCGAGCACCTCGTAGCCGCCGCGCAGCATGCACGAGATGTTGGTGCACATCCGGATGGTCTGCGCGCCGCCGGCCTGGCGCCGGAACATCGTGTAGAACGTCGCGACCCCGTAGACGTGGGCGTACGGCAGGTCGAGCGTCCGGGCGACCAGGCGGAGCACGTCGTCGGACAGGTGGCCGAACTGCTTCTGCGCGAGATGCAGCGCCGCGAGCACGACCGGCTTCTTCGTCGGATAGCGCTCGCAGAGGGCCGCGATCTTCTGCTGCGCCTCGACAGAGAATTCGAGTGACATCGAGATGTTGCGGAACATAGTGGGCACGCCCGAGCGCGTCAACGGACCGGCCCGACAAAGAGATGGCCTCGCAGATCCTGTGGTATTCGGTCGCAGATGACGCAGGATCCGCCGCTCACGCGCATGGAGCGGTTCGCGCTCCGCTTCGCCGAGCTGGCCAACGAGGATCCTCGCGGCAAGTGGTTGCAGAGCCGGTTCCTGCGCGGCGTGTCGTATTCGTGGGTGCGCGCGGCGATCGCGCACCGGATGCTCGTGGAGGGTCTCGACGAGCTGATCGCGCTGCGCCCCGACACCGGCGTGATGCTGGTGTCGAACCACCGCAGCTTCTTCGACCAGTACTGCATGCTGCTCGCCTGCTTCATGGGGCGCGTGCCGTGGTCGAAGCACCTCTACTTCCCGGTGCGCTCCAACTTCTTCTATGACCAGCCGCTCGGCCTGTTCGTCAACGCCGCGGTCGCCGCCGGTGCGATGTACCCGCCGATCTTCCGCCAGGCCGAGCGCCGCGCGCTCAACGACGAGGCGCTCGACAAGATGGTCGAGATCCTGCGCGTGCGCGGCAACATCCTCGGCATGCATCCCGAGGGCACGCGCGGCAAGGGCCCCGACCCGTACACGTTCCTCAGGGCACAGCCCGGCGTCGGCAAGCTCGCGCTGGTCGCCCGGCCGGTCGTGATCCCGGCGTTCATCCTCGGCCTCGGCAACAACATCGTGCAGGACATCCGGTGGAACTTCGGCAGCGAGGCGCGGCGCGAGCACGCGGTGATCACCCTGTTCGGGGCGCCGCTCGATTACTCCGACCTGTGCGCCGAGACCCCTCGCCCCACCTTGTACAAGAAGGCCGCGGATCGCTTCATGGCCGAGATCGCCAAGCTGATCCCGCGCGAGCAGGCGCTGCGGGCCGAGCTCCACGCGGGCGCGATCGACGACGACGATCCGCGCTGGCTCGCGAACCGTCCGGTCGGCAAGCTGTACGCGCGGGAAGGCCGCGCGGGTTAAATCCACCTTGTGGCAATTGCAATCGAGTCGCGACTGCGCCAGAGTTGCAAGCGGTGCGATTCCTTGCAGTAGCGGCGCTCGCGATCCCGCTCGCGGCCAGCCCGGCGCACGCCTCGGTCGACGCCGTGGTCTCGGGGATCGTCGAGGACGCCCTGCTCCACCCGCTGGCGGGCGCGACCGTCGTGCTCCACGACACCGCGGGCAACACGGTCGCCCACGCCGTGACCGGCGCCGACGGCAAGTTCTCGTTCCCCGGCGTGCCGTTCGGCGACTACACGGTCGAGGCGACGTCGCCCGGGCTGGTCGGCGATCACCAGCACCTGCAGATCGGCTCGTCGCAGGTCGCGCCGGTCGAGCTCGTGCTGGTCAACACCGAGGAGATCGTGACCATCCACGAGGACTGGGCGGTGCCCGCGCCGACCAAGGCGACCGGCAGCGTCGTGCAGGTCACCCGCCAGACCATCCTGGAGCAGCCCAGCTCGGAGGATCGCCCGATCACCGAGATCGTCGCGACCCAGCCGGGCGTCGTGCAGGACGCGCTCGGCAACATCTACGCGCGCGGCAACCACGCCAACGTGCAGTACCAGGTCGACGGCATCCCGGTGCCCGACTCGGTCGGCAGCCTGTTCGCGGCGTCGATCCCGGCGCGCCTGGTCCAGGCGCTCGAGGTCTACACCGGCGGCATGCCCGCCGAGTACGGCGACCGGCTCGGCGCGGTGGTCAACATGGTGACGCGCGCCGCCGGCGAGCATCCCGAGGGCTCGGTGCAGATCCGCTACGGCTCGTACCAGACGATCGAGCCGGCGGCGGCGTACGCGCGCAGGCTCACCGACGCCACCGGGTTCTTCGCGGGCGGCAGCGTGACGTCGTCGCAGCGCGCGCTCGACCCGCCGTCGATCACGCCGATCCTCCACGACGACGGCTACACCGCGCGCGCGTTCGGCCGGTTCGACTACACGCCGTGCGACTCGAACCACTACGAGCTGTTCGCGACCTACGCGCACAACCGGTTCGACATCCCGATCGATCCGAGCGTCGTGCCGCTCGATCCGTCGGATCCGAGCCTGATCCGCCCGCCCGATCGGTTCGGCAACGAGCCGGCCGGCTACAGCCCGCACGACACCGACGCGACCGAGACCGAGGACGAGCTGTTCGTCGCCGGGTCGTACACCCACAAGTACGAGGACGGCCACGGCCAGATCCAGGTCGCGCCGACCTACAAGCTGTCGCGCGGCGTGCTGTTCGGCGATGCGGCGCACGCGCTCGGGCCGCTGTCGGATCCGGGCGCGACCGCGAGCGACGTCACCCGGCAGGCCCAGCACGCCGGCGGGATCCTCGCGTACTCGCTGCCGCACGGCGGTCATCTGTTCAAGGCCGGGGCGCAGGCCGACTTCCTCGACGGCCGCACCGACTTCACCGAGTACCAGCGCGCCGACGGCGGTGGCGTCGACAACGCGCTCACCGCGAGCGGCACCGATCATACGCAGGCGCTGACCACCGGCGCGTACGCGCAGGACCACTGGACCTCCGGCGGCCTCGCGCTCGACTTCGGGCTGCGGGTCGACGAGTTCCACGTGATCCTGCAGGACGGCTCGACCGACGACTCGGCCGGCGTGTCGCCGCGGCTCGGCGGCTCGTACGCGATCACCAAGGACACCGTCGTCCACGCGTTCGCCGGCGTGAACTGGCAGCCGCCCGCGCCGCTCGACGCCGCCGACGCCGCGCGCGCGCTCGGCGTCGTGCCCGCCGGCGTCCCGATCGCCTACGACCTCAAGCCCGAGACCGACGTGATGAGCGAGCTCGGCGTGACCACGCGGCCGATCAAGCTGCTGCGCGCCGCGCTGGTCGGCTGGGGCCGCTACGCGTGGAACCAGCTCGACGACACCGCGATCGGCTCGACCAGCCTGCTGTCCAACTACAACTTCGAGCGCGGCCGCGCCGCCGGGCTCGAGGCCAACCTCGACCTGCGCGTCGGTCCGTGGCTGTCGGGCTTCGCCAACGGCACGCTCGGCTTCGCCGAGGGCAAGGGCATCTCGTCGGCGAAGTACCTGTTCGGCCCGGACGACCTCGCGAACACCGGGTGGCAGACGCTCGACCACGCCCAGACCTGGACCGCGAACGCCGGCGTGACCGTGCGCCAGGATCGGTTCGCCGCGACCGCCACGGTGCAGTACGGCTCGGGCCTGCGCACCGGCCCCACCAACAACGAGCACGTGCCCGGCCACGTCGTGTTCGACGAGTCGGTCCAGTACACGTTCACCTCGTACGGCTACCCGGTGCGCGCCGCGGTCGACGTGCTCAACCTGTTCGACGAGCACTACGCGTACCGCATCGGCAACGGCTTCGTCGGCAGCTCGTACGGCGCGCCGCGCACGGTGTTCGTCTCGCTGTCGCTGCCGCTCGCGCCGGAGCCGCATCACCCGGGGGAGAAATGAAGCCGCTGATCCTGCTCGCGCTCGTGCTCGCGGCGCTGGTCGCGACCTGCACGCGCGAGGACGGCGAGCCCGATCCGCCGGTGCGCCAGCTCGTGCCGTGCAACCCCGACGCCGGGGCGGGCGATCCGCTCGCGTGCCCGCCGATCGACGCGGGGGTCGACGCGCCGTAGCGTCACGGTCGCGGCGCACCGGTCGCGGCACCGCGCAGGTGCAGCCTGACCGTGAACGGCGCGCCGCCGCGCTCGAGCTGGATCGCGACCGAGTCGTGGTCGGCGGCGCGGCCGAGCGCGTCGAACAGCGACGCGATCGTGGGGGTCGGACGGCCATCGATCGCGCGGATCACGTCGCCGTCGCGCGTGACCTCCGAGGGCACCGGTGACGTGAGGAACATGTTGCCGGGCACCAGCACGCCCGACGCCGCGTGGTCGCGCCTGAGCTGGACGAGCCTGCCGCCGCGCTGCATCTGGTCGACCTGGGTGGTGTAGTCATCGCGGTCGAGCGTCACCTCGCGATCCGTCGCTCGCACCGCCACGCGCACGACCAGCGGCTTGGTGCCGCGCCACACGTCGAGGTAGAAGATCGGCTGCGTGAAGTCGTCGATCGTGTTGGACATCGACTTGCCGTCGATCGCGTAGATGACGTCGCCGGCGCGAAGCCCGAGCGCCGGGATGTCGACGCGAGCCTCGAGCCCGGCCGGCTCGTCGTCGGTCTGGTGGAGCCTCGACGCGAGGTCGCGCAGCTGGTCGGCGCCGATCGTGACCGCGACGACCGGGGCGGCGCGGGCGGCGCTCGTGCCGAGCACCACGGCGAGCAGCACGCAGCACGGTCTCATGCCGGGAGGAGCCCGCGCGCGAGGCTCGGTCGCAAGAAATCGACCCGACCTCCGCGGCCGCTCAGCGCCGCTTCGCGAGCAGCTTGCAGGCGTACGGCGCGTGATAGCTGATGATGATGTCCGCGCCGGCGCGGCGGATGCCGAGCAGGGTCTCCATCACGACGCGCTCCTTGTCGATCCAGCCGTTCTGCGCGGCGGCCTCGATCATCGCGTACTCGCCGCTGACGTTGTACGCGGCGATCGGCATGTTGATCTCGTCGCTCACCGCGCGGATCACGTCGAGATACGCGAGCGCCGGCTTGACCATCACGATGTCGGCGCCCTCGGCGACGTCCATGTGGACCTCGCGGATCGCCTCGGCGACGTTGGCCGGATCCATCTGGTGGCCGCGGCGATCGCCCTCCTGCGGCGCGGAGTCGACCGCCTCGCGGAACGGGCCGTAGTAGCCCGACGCGTACTTCGCCGAGTATGCGAGGATCGCGACCTGGTCGAAGCCGTCCTCGTCCAGGCTCTCGCGGCACGCCGTGACGAAGCCGTCGAGCATGCCGCTCGGCGCGACGACGTCGACGCCGGCCTTGGCGTAGCTCACCACCGTGCGCGCGAGGTTCTCGAGCGTCGCGTCGTTGTCGAGCTCGCCGCCCGACAGCACGCCGCAGTGGCCGTGGTCGGTGTACTCGCAGAAGCACGCGTCGGCCATCACGACCAGGCTCGGTCGCGCCTTCTTGATCGCGCGGATCGCCTTCTGCACCACGCCCTGGTCCTTCCACGCCTCGGAGCCGACCGCGTCCTTGTGCTCGGGGATGCCGAACAGGATCACGCCGGGGATGCCGAGGTCGGCGGCGCCGAGCGCGGCGTCGACCGCCTTGTCGACCGACAGGTTGAACTGGCCGGGCAGCGAGCTGATCGGCTTCTGCACGCCGGTGCCGGGCACGACGAACAGCGGGTAGATGAAGTCCTCGGGCGCGAGCCGGGTCTCTCGGACCATCGACCGCAAGCCCTCGGTGCGCCGCAGCCTCCGCGGCCGGTAGTCCGGGTAGTTCATGTCCTCGGTGAATACACCGACCGGACCGCTCGCGCTATTCCCGCCGGCGTCGGCTCCGGCGCGACCGCGACCCGGGCCACGCCGGCGGCGCGCACCGCCGCGGCCGTGGTCTCGCCGATCGCGCAGAATGCGGTCGCGAGCTCGCCGAGCGGGCCCGTGACGGCGGCGAGCGCGGCCACCTGTGAGGGTGCGAACACCGCGCACACCGCGGCCCGGCCGGCGGCGAGCAGCTCGGCGCCGCGCGCGAGCGCCGGATCGCCCGGCGGCACCGGCAGCGTGCGATAGGCGACCACGTCGACCACGTCGGCGCCGGCCGCGCGCAGCAGCTCGAGCGCCTCGACCCGGCCCTCCTCGGCGCGTGGCACGAGCACGCGCTGGCCGCGCAGCGGCCGGCTCGCGACCAGCCGGCGCGCGAGCTCGGCGCCGTCGCGCGCGCCGTCGGGGTGACGCGCCGCGATCTTCGCGATCGCGAGCGCGCGCAGGGTCGCCGGCCCGACCGCCCACACCTCGGGGAGCGCGCGGCCGGCCGCGGCGCGCGCGAGCTCGTGGGCCGCGCGCGGGCTCGCCACCACGATCGCGGCGTACTGGGCGTCGAGCGCGCGGTCGAGCGCGCGCGGATCGGCGGCCGGCGCGTGGCGGGTCACCGGCATCGCCACGACGTCGAGCCCGAGCGGTGCGAGCGCGGCCGCATAGGCGGCGGCCGAGGCAGGGTCGCGGGTCAGGACGGCGTGGGCCACCCCGCCATGCTACCGTGCGCGCGTGCGATGGATCTGCGTTGCCGCGCTGTGTGCCGCGTGCTCGACCGGCGCCAGGCGTGACGAGCCCCAGACCATGCCGAGCGACAGCCACCCCAAGGTCCACATCACCACGCCGAGCGGCACCGCGTCGGTCGACGTCGAGGTGGTGTCGAGCGAGGAGGACGTCGAGCGCGGTCTGATGTACCGCAAGTCGATGGCGCCCGACGCCGGCATGCTGTTCCTGATGCGGCGCGACTACGACTGGGCGTTCTGGATGAAGAACACGTACATCTCGCTCGATCTGATCTTCATCCGCCGCGACATGACGATCGCCGGGATCGTGAAGAATGCCCCGCCGCTCAACGAGGATCTGCAGCGCGTCGGCGAGCCGTCGCTCTACGTGCTCGAGGTCAACGCCGGCTGGACCGCGCAGCACGGCGTGGTCGCCAACGCGAAGGTGTGGTTCGACGGCGTGTCGACGCGCTAGGAGCCCGAGCCCGAGCCCGAGCCGCTGCCGTCCCCGATGTACGGCGGGATCTGGACCGGGATCGAGACGCTCTGGGTCTCGGGGCTCGGCTGGACCGTGACCGGCATGCAGTACGCCGGCAGCTTGTCGCCGTGGCGATCGATGTAACCGAGCGCGTTGAGCCCGGTCACCTGGGTCGGCAGCGGCACGACGCACGCGCTGTACTGCGCCGGCGCGAGCTGCGCGAACGCGGCCGGCGCACTGCCGCGGACGGTCGCGAACTGCGACGAGCCGGCGCCGGCGCCGGCGAGCGCGAGCGACAGGTCGCTGCCGGTCTTGGCGGTGATCACGCCGTTGGCGAGCCACGCGCCGGCGAGGGTCAGCGTGCCCGAGCCGGGCACCGCGGCGACATCGAGCGTGATGTCACCGGGGGTGACCTGGAGATCGAGCTGGACCGCCTGGCCGATCGGCACGCTGACCTGCTGCGAGTAGAACTGCATGCCGGTGCGCAACGAGCCGATCGTCGCCGAGACCTTGTAGGTGTCGGGCGCGAGCCGGTCGTAGCGGTACGTGCCATCCGGGCCGGAGATGACCATGTAGATCGAGCCCGGCGTCGTGGTCGATTGACACGACACGCGCACGTTCGGCATCGCCGTGCCGTTCTGCCGCACCGTGCCCGACAGCGAGCCGAAGCCCTGGAGCTCGAGCACGAGCTCGCTCTGGTTCTGCATGTCGGGCGTGACGCGCAGGCTCTTCGAGCGCCCGATCTCCGGCTGCTCGGCGACGATCGTCAGGTCGCCGTCGCCGAGCCCGCCGATCGAGAACGTGCCGTCCGAGGCGGTCGTGGTCTGGTGGGTGTTCTGGTTGAGCGCGCCGAGCTGCACC
>DATJAE010000136.1:0-25345 GCA_035516595.1 Kofleriaceae bacterium
ATCTGGTCGAGCTCGGCCTGGCCTACCGCGACGACGTCGAGGACGCGCCGCAGTTCCACGAGCTCGAGACCAAGATCAAGAAGCAGTTCGCATCACTCTAGGAGGCCGCGTGAGCAAGATCGCCGATCAAGTCCACACCAAGTTCAAGCTGTTCGTCGGGACGCTCGACACCTCGGGCAACCTCGGCTCGCTCGCCGGCGAGGTCGCCGCGTGGGCCAGGACCGCCAAGGCCGCGCCCAAGTCGATCGGCATCGAGTTCCTCGAGCGCTCGCACAAGGTGATGCTGTCGGTCGGCTATCGCGACGACGAGGCGCCGTACGGCATCGAGCTCCGCTCGGCGAAGATCGCGAAGGTCGGCGCGCTCGATCCCAAGGAGCTCGGCCAGCTCGAGCGCGCGATGGCCGACGCCGCGGCCAAGGACCAGCGCGTGATCTGCCACGAGCTATACGTCACCGACAGCGACGAGCTGTTCGTGGTGACGATGTCCCACGTCGGCTGACCGCTATCGCTTCGCCGGCACGGCGGGCGGCGCCGGCGTGTCGGCGATCCGATCCATCGCGCCGAAGAACATGCGCGCGCCCTGGAGCCGGCCCTCCTCGACCGTGCACTGCTGCTTGACCGACTCGAGATCGCGGCGCTGCGACTCGATCGCGGCGCGGTGCTCGTCGATCTGCTTCTGCAGCATGTCGATCGCGTTCTGCTCGGACTGGATCGCCGCCTGGGCGTCGTTGGACTTGCCCGCGTCGATGGCGCGCACGACCTGGATCTTGCGCGCGGCGTCGTTGAGCACGTCGACCGACGACTTGCCGATCGCCTTGAGGAACGCCTTGGCCGCGGCGAGCTTCGAGGCCTGCGGCAGGTTGGTGTCGAGCTCGACCAGGAACTTCTCGAGCGCCTCGACCTCGTCGGTGTTCGGCACACCGGCGGTGTCGTACATCGCCTGGAAGTCGATCGTGCCGGACAGCTTGGCCGGATCGGTGTCCGGCGGCAGCTGCGCGGCCGGCTCGTTCTCGGGCACGCGATACTTCGCGAGCTCGGCGTCGATCACCGCGTGATCGTCGGCGGTGGCCGGCGGCGGCGGGCTCGCGCCCTGCTCACCCTCCGTGACGACGAACAGGCTCTTGATCTTGTTCCACCCCACGCCTGTTTCTACTACGATGCGCGCCATGGCGAAAGTCGGGTTCTTCGGTCGGATGGCCAACTTGTGGCGCGGGTTCGTCTCGCTCTGGATCAGCGACGTCGAGAAGAAGCACCCCGAGATCGCGTACGAGAACGCGATCAACTCGATGATCGAGAAGTACAGCCAGCTCAAGCACGCGACCGCCGCGATCATCCGGCGCCGCGAGGACATCGACCAGCGCTACAAGGCGAAGTCCGCCGAGCTCGCGCAGGTCGAGGCCGACCTCCAGACCGCGGTCGAGTCCAACCAGCAGGACCTCGGCATGGTCCTGATCCAGAAGAAGACCGGGCTCACCACCGAGGTCGACGGGCTCAAGGCCGACCTCACGCAGGCCGTGACCGACGCCGACTCGGCGAAGGCCTCGCTCGTCCAGGTCCAGGGCGAGATCAAGCAGCTCAAGGCCGAGAAGGACAACATGCTCGCGAAGATGGCGTCGGCCGAGGCGCGGCTGCGCATCCAGAGCCAGCTCGAGGGGCTGTCGGTCGACAACGAGGTCAAGGCGCTCGAGAACGTGCGCGAGCACATCAAGAACACGATCGCCGAGGCCAACCTCGGCAAGGAGCTCGGCGAGAGCGATCTCGACGCCCGGCTCAAGGCGCTGCGCGCGCAGACCGGCGAGGTGACGTCGAAGACGGAGTGGGAGCGGCTGCGCAACGCGTCGGCGGCGAAGGCCGGCCAGAAGACGATGTGACGTGGCGCTGGCGACGTGGGCCGAGGAGCTCAAGCGGCGCTACCTGCGCGGCGAGGCGAGCGTGTTCGTGCTGCACGGCAACGTGCACGACGTCGCGCTCGACGAGGCCGGCGAGCTGATCTCGATCGGCGACTACGTCGCGCGCACGGTGTTCGAGAAGAAGGACATCGTCATCCGCTACAACGTCTCGACCGGCTGCCGGTTCACCAAGAAGGCCGGCAAGATCGAAGGCATCGAGGAGCTGATGCTCCAGCGCACGGCCGACAAGGTGCTGCCCGCGCTCGAGCGCCTGTTGTTCCAGCAGAACAACGTCGGGCTGGTGCTCGAGTACGCCGAGATGATGGCGCCGGCCGGCGACGCGTCGTTCTCGTCGGAGGCCGATCGGCTGAGCGTGGTCATGCTGCAGCGCTGGTCGCTCGCGCCGCAGCTCGAGGCCAGCGACAACATCGTGATCCTGATGACCGAGATCGCGAACGAGCTGCACCCCAAGATCGTCGCGAACCCGCGGGTGTCGGCGGTCAAGGTGCCGATGCCGTCGCTCGACGAGCGTCGCGCCGTGATCCGCAAGGTCAACCCGCAGCTCGAGCCGAGCTGGATCGATCGCCTCGCCGACATCACGGCCGGGCTCAAGGCGGTGCAGATCAAGTCGATCCTCCAGCCGCAGGCGCCGGGCGACGACGACCCCGAGGCGCGGTTCCGCTTCATCAAGCAGCTGGTCGGCGACGACGTGCGCGCCAAGAAGCTCGCCGCGGTCACCGCCGGCATGCCGCGCGAGGACATCGCGCAGCTGGTCGGCGTCGCCGCGCCGCCGCAGAGCCGCGACGAGCCGCACGAGCAGATCCTGCGCCTGATCGGCAAGCGCAAGCGCGAGGTGATCGAGCGCGAGTGCTTCGGCCTGATCGAGTTCGTCGAGCCGGCGCACGACTTCTCGGTGGTCGGCGGCATCGACGAGGTCAAGAAGGAGCTGTCGGGGATCGCGAAGAACATCCGCGAGGGCCGCACCGCGCGCGTGCCGATGGGCCTGCTGTTCACCGGGCCGATGGGCACCGGCAAGACGTTCGTCGCCGAAGCGTTCGTCAAGGAGTCCGGGCTCACCGGGATCACGCTCAAGAACTTCCGCTCGAAGTGGGTGGGCTCGACCGAGTCGAACCTCGAGCGCATCCTCGGCGTGATCCACGGCATCGGCAACGTGATCGTGATCCTCGACGAGGCCGACCGGTCGTTCAGCTCGGGCGGCGGCGACGACGAAGGCGGCGACGGCGGCACCGGGTCGCGCGTGATCGCGCGGCTCAAGGAGTTCATGAGCGACACCGCCAACCGCGGGCGCGTGCTGTTCATCCTCATGACCAACCGGCCCGACAAGCTCGACGTCGATCTCAAGCGCGCCGGCCGGCTCGATCGCAAGATCCCGTTCCTCTACCCGCAGACCGCGGCGGAGGTCGAGGCCATCCTCGCGGCGCAGATCCGCAAGCACAAGCTCGCCACCGCGATCGAGTTCCCGCGCGATCGCGCCGAGATCTCGGACAAGATCGTCGGCTACTCCAACGCCGACTTCGAGGCGCTCGCGCTGCTCGCCAACGACTACGCGTCGCAAGGCGCGACCGACGCGCCGATCACCGCGGCCCACTTCCAGCAGGCGATCGCCGACTACCTGCCGTCGCGCGATCTCGAGATGCTCGAGTACATGGAGCTGCTCGCGGTGTTCGAGGCGTCCAATCGCCGGATGCTCCCCGACAAGTACGCGCGGCTGTCGCTGGACGAGCTGCAGAAACGGCTGGCGGAGCTCAGGCTCCGCTGCGGTCACAGGAGATGACGATGAGCGATGAGTTCTTCCCCGAGATCGAGATCCGCGACGACCAGGCCGAGGCGATCGCGCGCGGGCTGTACGTCGTGGCACGCGCCGACGGCAAGGTCCACGAGCGCGAGGCCGCGATGATCAGCGAGTTCTTCAACTCGACCACCGATCACCCGTCGCACCTCGGCTCGCTCGAGCGCGCGCCGAAGATCGAGCCGACGACCCTCGCCGCGATCCTCGCGACCAAGGACCTGCGCCGGCTGTTCCTCAAGACCGCGACGCTGCTGGCCTACGCCGACGGCAACTACACGCCGGTCGAACAGAAGGCGATCGGCGAGTTCGCCAAGGCGTTCGGGGTCGATGCCAAGGAGCTCGCCACGCTCGAGCAGCAGGTGCGCGACTACATGATCGGCCAGCTCGCCCACCTCCAGAACGTGGACGCGGTGGCCGAGGTCCAGAAGGGGCTCAAGCGCTGAGCAGCTGGCGCAGCTTTTCGGTCAGCAGGCCGACGTTGTCGATCCCCTTCTTGCCGCCCGACGCCATCTTGGTCGCGCGGCCGTCGGGGCCGGGCAGCGCGAACAGCGGGATCAGCTCGGACTGGTAGCCGGCCTGGGCGAGCGCATCGCCGTCGCGATCGAGATCGAACACCAGCAAGCTGAGATCGGGGAACGTGGTGTCGAGGCGATGCGCGATGATCGCGTCGTGGATCTGACGGCACGGCTCGCACCACGTCGCGCCGACGTAGACGACCAGCCGCCGGTGCTGGGCGGCGAGCCGCTGCGCGGTGTCGCGGACCAGCGCGGCGACGTCCTTGGTGCCGGCGGGCGCATCGATCAGATCGACGTGCCCCGGGGCCGGCGGCGCCGCCGCCTGGTTGCAAGCGACGCAGAGCGCGAGCGCGAGCGCGAGCCGGACCATGCCCCGTACGGTAGCCTGCCTCGTGCGCGCCATCTACACGGTCGGCCACTCGAACCGCAGCATGGCCGAGCTCGCCGACCTCCTCGAGGCGCACGGCGTGAAGGAGCTGGTCGACATCCGCACGATCCGCAGGTCGCGCGCCAACCCGCAGTTCGGCGAGGCGCGGCTGCGCGCCGGCCTTGCCCGCCGCGGCATTCGCTATCACGCCAGCCCCGAGCTCGGCGGCCGCCGCCGCAAGGCCGAGCGCCCGCCGCGCCACGCCAACGACGCGTGGCAGCACCCGGCGTTCCGCAACTACGCCGATTACGCCGAGACCGCGGCGTTTCGCGCCGGGCTCGCCGCGCTGATCGCGCGCGCCAAGCGGCGCCAGGTCGCGATCATGTGCTCGGAGGCGGTGTGGTGGCGCTGCCACCGCAGGATCGTGACCGACCACCTGCTCGCGCATCACGTGCCGGTGTTCCACCTGATGTCGCAGCGGGCGGCGACCGAGGCCACGCCGACGCCGTTCGCGGTGATCCGGCGCGGTCGCGTGCATTATCCGGCGAGCCGGCAGTAAGCTCTCGGGTCGTGTCAGAGCTCGAGCTCGTGCTCGCCCAGCTGTCGATCTTCGAGCACCTGCGGCCCGACGAGATCGGTCGGATCGCGCGGCGATTCGAGGTGATCGAGCTCGCGCCGGGCGGGCGCCACCGCGACGATTCCGGCCGGATGGTCGTGGTGGTGCACGGCGACGTCGCGCTCGAGGTCGAGGAGGGCCATGGCACGCTGCACGCGCGGATGACCGCGGGCGACCTGTTCGGCGGCGTGTCGCTGGTCACCGGCTATGCCAAGCCGTTCGCGCTGTCCGCGCCGCGCAAGCGGGCGGTGATCGCGACGCTGGATCGCGCCGGCTACGACGCCGTGCTCGCCGAGTTCCCGGCGGTCGCGCTGCCGCTCGCGCGCGCGCTCGCCGGCGAGCTCGAGGTGCGCGACGACTTCCTGCGCCAGCTGCTCGAGCTGCACGCCGCGAAGCTGCCGGCCGCCGAGCTCAGCGCGGCGATCGCCGAGCGGCGCGCCGCCCGCCAGCGCCGCGGTGCACGGGTCGCGCGCGGCTCGACCCGCGGGCTGTTCCGCCGGCTGGTCGTGCAGCAGGGCGCGGAGCCGCCGTTCTGGATGCTGGTCGGGTTCCTGGCCTCGCTCGGCGGCGCGCGGCTGGTCGTCCACCTGATCCTGAAGTACGGGCTCGAGAAGCGGCTGTTCGCACTGGTCCCCGGCAAGGACCCGAACCCGATGCACATCCATCACTTCAACTACGGGCTGTTCCTGATCGGGATGGTCGGGCTCGCCGCGATGTTCCCGCTGGGCCGACGCGCGCTGCGCGGGCTCGCGCTGGTGTTCGGGCTCGGCGCGGGCCTGGTGTTCGACGAGTTCGCGCTGTTCTGGAACCTCAACCCCGAGTACGCGCAGGAGATGAGCCTGGTCGCGGCCGGGATCGCGGTGGCGGTGCTCGTCCAGCTGGTCTACTTCCGCCGGTTCTGGATCGCACTGGTGCGCCGCGCGTGGCTCGGCCTGCGAGGTGCGCGATGAGCGAGGCCCACCTCGCCTGCCTGCGCGCGGTCGACTTCCTGGCGCCGCTCGACGACGCCACGCTGCGCGAGCTCTACGCCGAGACCCGCGTCGCGCGCTACGCCGGGGGCGATCGCATCGTGTCCGAGCTCGAGTCGGGCGCCGACGTGTTCGTGCTCACCGCCGGCCGCGCCGAGGTGTTCGTCGAGCCGCGCCGCGGCGACCGCAAGCTGCTCGGCACGCTCGAGCCCGGCCGCGCGTTCGGCGAGATGGCCTCGCTCACCGGCGGGCTGCGCTCGGCGACCGTGCAGGCGGTCGACGACGTCGAGGCGCTGGTCATCCCCGACGCGGTGTTCGACCGGCTGCGCGAGCGCCGGCCCGAGGTCGCGGTCGCGCTCGTCCACACCCTCGCCGAGCGGCTGGCGCGCACCGATCGCGCGGTCGACGCGCTGCTGTCGGAGACCGCCGCGGAAGACGCGGCCCACGCGACGCCGGCGGTGCGCGGCTCGATCCGCAAGGTGTGGCGTGAGCTCGTGGTCGATCGCCACCGCGACCTGACGTTCCTCACCCTGCTCGCGTTCGTGGTCACGCTCGTCGTCGTGCGGCTCGCGGTCTACGCGTCGTTCCGGTTCGAGGTCGCGCCGCGCGGCATCCTGCGCGCGGCGTACATGACCGGATTCACGCTGCTGGTCGTGTCATCGGCGGTCTCGCTGCTGACGTTCCGGCCGTGGCTGCGCCGGCTGGTCGCGCTCGCCTACGGCATCGGAGTCGCGCTGATCTTCAACGAGCTCGGCGTGACCCTCGCGTTCGACATCTTCTTCAAGGACATCCACACGCCGGATCCGGACGTCGCGTTCGACATCGAGGCCCTGTACCGCCGCACCGAGCCGCTGCGCGCGATCGCGATCGGGTTCGCGGTGCTCGTCCAGGCCGCGTACCTGCGCCAGTTCTACCGCCGCGCGTGGTTCATCGTGAAGACGCGGCTCCGGCGCAGAAGCTAGAACCTCGCCACGGAGGATCTGATCGGTTGGGGCCGCCGATCCATCGCCGGTCGCTTCGTTGCCGCTCCTTGCGTTACGCCCAGTAGCGCTGCGTCGCGGCGCCTCGCGCTCGGCGCGCCTCGGCAGCCGCAACCAATCATCTCCTCTGTGGCGAGGTTCTAGCTCACCACCCGCGCGATCGCGACGAAGTGGCACGCGCTGCCCGCGATGATCACGAGGTGAAACACCTCGTGAAAGCCGAACACGGCGGGCGACGGATCGGGCCAGCGCGCGAGGTAGACCAGCGCGCCGATCGTGTAGAACGCGCCGCCCGCGATCACGCAGGCGAACGCGATCGGATCGAGCGCGGCGCGCACCGACGGCAGGTACATGACGACCAGCCAGCCGACCGCGACGTACAGCGTCGAGGTCACCGCGCGCGGCGCGTGCGGCCAGAGCAGCGCGCGCACCATCCCGAGCGCGGCGCCGGTCCACACCAGCGCGAGCAGGCGCGCGCCGATCGCGCCGCCGACGCCGATCGCGCACAGCGGCGTGTACGTGCCAGCGATGAACGCGAAGATCATCGCGTGGTCGGCGCGGCGCAGCCAGCCGAACGCGCGCGGCCCCCAGTCGGCGCCGTGCAGCAGCGCGCTCACGCCGAACATCCCGGCGAGCAACGCGACGTAGATCGCGCACGCGGCCGCGGCGCGGCCGTCGCGCGCGTGCGCGATCAGCGCCAGCCCGGCCACGAACGCGACGACGAACGCGATCCGGTGCGAGACACCGCGCCAGCGCGGACGGGGGCCGGGTAGCACGCTGCCAGCTTGCGCCTTCGCCGGTCGGATCGCTGCGAGCGTTCGGTCATCGCGCGGTCAGCTTTTGCTACGCTCGTGTCATGCGGATCTGGCAGGTCGTGATCGGTGTCGCGATCGTGCTCGTCGTGCGCGCGGCCGTGGTGCACCACCCGCATCCGCTGCGCCTGGCGACGTTCAACATCGAGAACTTCCCGAAGGACGCGCGCCAGGTACGAGGGGCGCTCGACGAGATCGCCGACGCCGACGCCGGCTTCGTCGCGGTCCAGGAGATCAGCGACGCGGCCGTGCTACGCGCCGCCGCGCGCGAGCTCCTGGGCGCGAGCTGGGACTTCGTCCAGGCCGAGCCGGGCGCGCGGCTCGATCTCGGCGTGCTCTACGATCGCGCGCGCTTCACCGTCGTGTCACGGCAGGTTCACGACGAGACCCGGCTCGGCGGTCGCAACAAGCCGGTGCTCGACGTCGGGCTACGCGATCGCGACGGCGTCGTCGTGCGCGTGCTGGTCGTCCACTTCGCGTGCTGCACGCCGGGCCGGCCGATCCGCGCGCGCCAGCACGAGGCGCTGCGGGCGATCGTCGCGTCGGTGCGCCGCGAGCACGAGCGCGTCGTCGTGCTCGGCGACTTCAACGCCACCGAGGACGCCGACCGCGCCGACCTCGCGGCGCTCGCGCGCGCGACCGGGATGGTGTGGGCGACCGAGGCGCTCGCGTGCAGCGCGTTCTGGTCGCGCGCCGACGACTGCCCGCGCTCGCGGCTCGATCACGTGCTGACCTGGCGCGCGCCCGACCACGTCGCCGCGCGCGGCGCGTGCGCGACCGAGGGCTGCGGCGCGACGCGGTCGTGCCCGCTCTACGCGCGCGAGGTGTCGGACCACTGCCCGGTGGTCGTGACCGTCGATCGCTAGCCCGCTGGCCCGCCTCTAGCGGGTCAGGCCGAACCGCTTCATCCACCGCCGGATCTGCGTGCGGTCCTTGCCCATCTCGCGCGCGACCTCGGCGAGGTTGCCGCCGTGGCGCGCGATCGCCGCCTCGAGCTCGGCGCGCCTGGTGCGATCGGCCGGCGACAGCTGCTCGACGTCGACCGGCGCTGCGACCTTGCCGGCCGTGCGCATCGTCGCCGGCAGATGGCCGAGCTCGATCCGATCCGGCGCGACCGCGGCGGCCGCGGCGAGGCTGCGTTCGAGCTCGCGGATGTTGAGCGGCCAGTCGTGCGCGTACAGCGCGGCGACCGCGTCGGCCGAGAACGTGATCTCGCGGTCGCCGACGACCTTCGCGAGCAGGCCGGGCACGAGGAGCCCGAGATCCTCGATGCGGTCGCGCAGCGGCGGCAGCTCGATCGCGACGCCGAGCAGGCGCGCGCGCAGATCGGCGCGGAACGTACCGGCCGCGACCGCGGCGTCGAGCCCGCGATGGCTCGCGACCACGACGCGGACGTCGACCTTGACCCCGCGATCGGCGCCGACCGGCACGACCTCGCCCTCCTGCAGCACGCGGAGCAGCGCGACCTGCGAGACCGGCGCGAGCTCGACCACCTCGTCGAGGAACAGCGTGCCGCGATCGGCGCTGCGCACCAGGCCCGCACGATCGTCGGCCGCGCCGGTGTACGCGCCCTTGTGGTGGCCGAACAGCTCGGCCTCGAGCAGGGTCTGCGCCAGCGCGCCGCAGTTGACCGCGACGAACCGCCCGGGGCGGCCCGACAGCGTGTGGGCGGCGCGCGCCGCCAGCTCCTTGCCGGTGCCGGTCTCGCCGACGATCTCGATCGGCACGGTGGTGCGCGCCGCGGTCGCGAGCTCGCCGAACCGCGCGGCCAGGACCGGCGCGAGCGTGCCCAAGCCGGGCGCGCGCGGCGCGGCGGGCTCGAGCGCGGTCGGCTCCTCGCCGCCGCCGGTGCGAAACACCAGCATGGTGTGGCCGACCAGGATCGCGTCGCCGTCGCACAGCTGGCGGCTGGTGACGCGCTCGCCGTCGATCCACGAGCCGTTCTTCGAGCGCAGGTCCTCGAGCACCCACACGCCGCCGACCCGGGTCAGCCGCGCGTGGCGCTGCGACAACCGGCCGTCGGCGAGCTCGAGCACGGCGCACGCGGCGTCGTCCTCGCGGCGCAGGGTCAGGCGGCGCGCGTCACTGCGACCGAGCTCGACGCGATCGAGCGCCGCCAGGCTGATCCGCGACGCCGGCGCGCGCGGCGCGTCCGCGACGAGGCCGACGTAGAGCGCCGGCTGCTCGCGGCGATGGCGCGCCGCCGAGATCACCGCGCTCAACGTCTCGGTCATCGCCGACCCATGCAACCGCAGCGGGTCGGCGAAGTCAATCGAGCGGCCGGCTAGCCGGACAGCGGGCGGTACTGGATCTGCTGGCCGTGCACCGAGATCCCGGCCATGAGGCCGCCGCGCGGCATCACGAACGCGGTCGAACCGGGTTGCAGCCGCGCGGTTGCCGCCGCACCTGCCTTGAGCGCCACCGCCGACGCGCTGGCGCCGACATCGAACGAGCCCGCCTTGAGCCGGTCGACCTCGTCCTGCGAGCTCAGCACGACGAGCTCGGCAAAGGTCTGGCCGCCGAGCTCGAGCCCGATCGAGCCCTGGCGCAGCTCGACGTAGCCGGTCGGCACGCCGTGCTCGTACAGGATGCCCTTGCCGTACGCCCCGCCCGCGACCAACGCGCCGGCTGCCCCGACATCGGGAAATACCGCGTACGCCTGCGCGGTATCGAGCAGGCTCGGCAAGCCCGGGTCGCGCGTCTCCATCTCGCCGAGCGTGGCGTTTGCGCTCTGCATGAGGTCGTGGCGCGCGGTGCCCTGGGGTGCCGTCGTGGCACAGCCCGCCGCGCCCAGCACGAGTGCGATTGATCTGATCGACATGTCATCCTCCTGGTCGCTGAGATCTCCTTGCAGGTCCGGGGCCGAGCGCCTGCGGAGCTTCCCGGGTCCTGTTCTTGCAAAAACTGCTGACGATGGCCGAGGCCGAGATCGTCGAGGCGGTCGAGCTCCGCGCGCGCGGCGCGCACGTGCGGCTGCGCGGTGATCTGACGATCCCGGCGATCGACGCGCTCGACGAGGTGCTGCGCCGGCTCGCGCGGCGGCGGCTCGACACGATCGAGCTCGACTTCACCGGCGTCGCGCGCGCCGACGCGTCGGCGGTCGCGGTGATCGAGCTCGCGCGGCGGACCGGCTCGGCGCGGATCGAGCTCGAGCACCTGAACGATCGCACGCGCGCGGTGTTCGACGCGCTCGCGACCGAGCTGCCGGTACGGCCGGCGCGCGCGCCGCGCCCGCCGCTGCTCGAGCGGCTCGGCGGACGGATCCTCGGGATCGGCCGCGGCCTGCGCGCGCTCGGCGCGCTGATCGCGAACACGACCCGGGTGTCCGGAGCGGCCGCGCTGCGCCGCACCCACCTGCCGACCGCATCGGTCGGCGAGCAGATCGCGGCGATGGGCACGAGCGCGCTCGGCATCGTCGGCCTGCTCGGCTTCTTGCTCGGCGTGTCGATCGCGTTCCAGGGCGCGATCCAGCTGCGCCGGCTCGGCGCGACCGAGTACGTCGGCGATCTGGTCGGGCTGTCGATGGTGCGCGAGCTCGCGCCGCTGATCACCGCGATCATCGTCACCGGCCGCAGCGGCGCGGCGATCGCGGCCGAGCTCGGCGCGATGCGCGCGGACGCCGAGATCGACGCGCTCGCGACCATGGGGATCAGCCCGGTGCGCTACCTGGTCGTGCCGCGCATGGTCGCGCTCACCGTCGTGATGCCGGTGCTCACGCTGTTCAGCATGCTGCTCGGCTTGCTCGGCGGCATGGTGGTCGCCGAGATCGTGCTGCGGATGTCGCCGCTCGGCTACTGGTGGCGGCTCGCCGAGCGGCTCGAGCTCGGCGACTTCGCGCGCGGCCTGATCAAGAGCGTCGCGTTCGCGTGGATCGTCGGGATCTCCGGCGCGCACCTCGGGCTGCGCGCGCGGCGCGATCCCGGCGGGGTCGGCGTCGCGACGACGCGCGCCGTGGTGACCGCGGTGTTCTGGATCGTCGTGTTCGATGCCGCGTTCGAGTCGATCGCCGCGGTGGTGAGGACGTGATGGCGGAGCCGGTCATGGAGTGCCGCGACGTCAGCTGCCGCTACGACGACACGCCGGTGCTCGAGCACGTCGACCTGACGATCGAGCGGGGCGAGCTGGTCGCGATCCTCGGCCGCTCCGGCAGCGGCAAGTCGACGCTGCTGCGCACGATGGTGGGCCTGCTGCCGCCGGTCTCCGGCGAGGTCCGCGTGCTCGGCCACTCGCTGTACGAGCTCGACGACGCGGCGCGCCGCGCCGTGCTCCGCCGGGTCGGCGTCGTGTTCCAGCAGGACGCGCTGTTCGGCGCGCTGCCCGCCGCGTCCAACGTCGCGCTGCCGCTGCGCGAGCTGACCGCGCTGCGCGAGCCGGTGATCGCGGAGCTGACCCGGCTCCAGCTCGCGCTGGTCGGGCTGGCCGGCCTCGAGCACCGCGCGCCGGCCGAGCTGTCGGGCGGGCAGCGCAAGCGCGTCGCGATCGCGCGCGCGTCGATCCTCAGCCCGGAGCTGCTGTGCTGCGACGAGCCGACCGCCGGACTCGATCCGATCGCCGCCGCGGGGATCGACGAGCTGCTGATCCGCTATCGCACCGCGCTCGGGATGACGATCATCGTGGTCAGCCACGAGCTGGCGAGCATCCGCGCCACCGCGACCCGTGCGGTCATGCTCGACGACGGCGGGATCCGCGCGATCGGGACGGTCGACGAGCTCGCGCACAGCCGCGACCAGCAGGTGTTCGCGTTCTTCCATGCGAGGCCGTCGTGAACGACGGCGCCCACAAGGTGCGGGTCGCGCTGTTCGCGCTGGTCGGCCTGGGGCTGGTCGTGCTGCTCGCGATCGGGTTCGGCGCGCGCGCGTGGCACCCCCGCGACCGCTACCAGATCGAGTTCGACGACACGGTCTACGGTCTGGAGCCCGGCGGCGACGTCTACTTCGAGGGCGTGCGGGTCGGCAGCGTCAAGGCGATGGCGATCTCGCACGCGCACGTCGGCCGGGTCGCCGTCCGGATCGAGATCGACCGCGGCACGCCGATCCAGCAAGACACCCACGCGTATCTGCTCTACGCCGGCGTCACGGGTGTGAAGGAGATCGACCTGCGCGCGGGCGCGGCCGGCTCGCCGGCGCTGGCCCCCGGCGGCACGATCCCGGTCGGCCAGACCTCGCTCGACAAGGTCGAGGACATCGCCACCGAGCTGGGCGACCGCACCCGCACGACGTTCGACAAGCTCGATCACCTGGTCGACAACCTCACCGCGCTCACCGACCGCGGCGAGCTCGGCCAGCTGGTCGCCCGCGGCCGCGACGCCGCCGACCAGCTCGCGCGCGCCGCCCGCGAGCTGCGCGCCATGATCGCGGACAACCGCAGCGAGCTGCACGGCTCGCTCGCATCGTTCGATCGCGTCACGGTCTCCGCGGCCGACCTGGTGACGCGGCTCGACGGCGTCGTGCGCGGCAACGCCGGTCAGCTCTCCGCCGCGCTCGCCGAGCTCCGCGAGGCCGCGCGCTCGTTCGGCGCGCTGGCGCGCGAGCTGCGCGATCGGCCGTCGCTGCTGCTGTTCTCGAGACCGCAACCGGGGAGGCGATGAGGCTCGCGATCGCGATCGCGCTGGTGGGCTGCGCTGCGGCGGTGCCGGAGACCCACTACTACCAGCTGTCGCTGCCGGTCGCGGCCGCGGCCTCGCCGAACGCGACCGCGACGATCACGATCGCCGCGCTCGACGCGCAGGGACCGTACGACGACGATCGCATGGTCTATCGCCAGGACCCGTACCGCCTGGACTACTACCCGTACCGGCGCTGGAGCTCGCCGCCGGGCACGCTGATCGCCGATTACCTGGCCGACGCGTTTTCGCGCAGTGGGCGGTTCCGCGCGGTGCTGCGCGACGCCGGCGCGCCTGCGACGCTCGCGCTCGGCGGGCGCGTGCTCGCGATCGAGGAGGTCGATCAGTCGCGCGCGCGATCGACCGCGCATGTCGCGCTCCAGCTCGACGCCACCGATCCCGCAACCGGCAAGCTGGTGTGGAGCGCGCGCTACGACGACCGGGAGCCGATGTCGGCCGAGTCGGCCGACGGGCTCGCGCGCGCGCTGTCGAGCGCGATGGCGCGCATCGCGCAGCGCGCGGAGGGTGACGTCGCACGGGTCGCCGTGACGGTGACGCACGGCGACCGGGTCGGCGCACGCTAGCCCGCACGGTACGACCGTTGCACCGAGGCAACGAGAGATGCGTTGCTTGCTGATCGTGATCGTCGCGCTGGTGGCGACCGCCGCGCGCGCCGATCCGGCCGATCCGATCGACGAGGTCACCGGCGCGCCGCCGCCCGGCGAGGAGAGCGGCCGCGTCGATCGCGTCGATCCCGGCGACGCTGCGTGGCGCGTCGCCGGCCGGGTCGCGCTGTTCGTGCCCAAGCTGCTGCTCGAGGCCGCGATGGCGCCGGTGCGCGGCGCGCTGTGGCTCGACAATCGCTACGGGCTCGAGGAGCTCTACGTCCGCACGCTCTACAGCCGCGACCTGTCGATCGGCCTCATCCCGGCGGCGACCTACCAGACCGGGTTCGGCGCGACGATCGGCGGCAAGGTCTTCGACGACAACCTGTTCGGCGAGCACGAGCACGTCACGGTGCAGGGCACCTACGGCGGGCCGGAGATCTCGGCGATCTCGAGCTGGATCGGCACCGGCCAGCGGCTCGGCCGGATCGAGCTCGGGTTCGGCGCGAACATCGATCACCGTGCCGCCGATCCGTTCTACGGGATCGGCAACGGCAACCTCGGGCCGCGGCCCGAGCCGGCGCCGCTCGATCCGCTGAGGTCGGACGGCGCGTACGAGACCGACCTGCGCTATCGCGAGGATCGGCTCGCGACCAGCGTCGATGTCGACCTGGTGGCGAAGCTCCACGCGATCGGCCAGGTCGAGCTCGCCGAGGTCGAGCTGTCGGGCAGCTCGCACGGCCTGCCGATCGCCGACGTCTACGACACCAGCCGGCTCGCCGCGTTCGATCACGCGATCCAGCACGTCTACGGCGAGCTCGCGCTGCGCTGGGACTCGCGGCGCAGCGCGCCGTGGGAGGCGAGCGCGATCGCGTCGGCCGGGACGCTCGCCACCGCGTACGCCGGCCCGGTCCGCGGCCTGGGCGGCGCCGCCGACTTCTGGCACTACGGCGGCGAGCTCGCGCACTACATCCGGCTCGGCCAGGGCCCGCGCGTGCTCGCGCTGCGGCTGCGCGGCGAAGGCGTCACCGGCTCGCTCGAGCAGGTCCCGGTCAGCGAGCTGCCGATGCTCGGCGGCGACCTCCTGCGCGGCTACCCGTTCGAGCGCTTCCGCGACCGCGTCGCGGCGTTCGGCACGGCCGAGTACGAGTGGGACCTGTCGCGCAACCTCGAGGCCTATCTGTTCGTCGACGCGGGCCGCGTGTTCCCCGCGCTCGACCAGCTGACGGTCGATCGCATGCGCGCCGGCTACGGGGTGGGCTGCGTGATCAGCGGCGACTCCGCCGGGTTCATCGTCGAGGGCTCGCTCGCGTCGTCGATCGACGGCGGGTTGATCGTGACCGCGGCGTTCACGCCGGTGCTGCGCGAGCAGCCGAGGTGGCGATGAGGTGCGCGCTCGCGCTGGTCGCGGCCGGCTGCGCCGCGGCGCCCGCCGTGCCGGCGGCGCGGTTCGCCAACGCGCCGATCGTGTGGGTGGTCGACGATCGACACGACGTCGCGAAGCTGCCGTCGGTCTACACCGACTACCAGGATCTCGATGGCTGGGACGCCGAGGTCGAGGAGCCGCTGGTGCGCGCGCTCGAGCTGCCGACGCCGCGCCGCGCGCTCGGGGTCAACGCGGTCGACGAGGTGCCCGACTCGACCTGGTTCACCAACCGGATCGGCGTGCGCGCGCTCACGCCCGACGAGATCTACAACGGCCCGCTGGTCCAGCCGAGCCCCGAGCTGTTCAAGCCGTGGACCGTGCGCGAGGGCAAGCCCGGCGGCGGGGGGCTGATCGTGGTCGACACGCGCGGCGAGAGGTATCTGGTGAAGCTCGACGAGGAGGCGTTCCCCGAGCTCGAGAGCGCGACCCACGTGATCGTGAACCGCCTGCTGTGGGCGTGCGGCTACAACGTTCCGGAAGACCAGATCGTGTCGTTCACGCTCGACGATCTGGTGATCGCGCCGGGCGCGAACCAGCGCGAGCGCGCCGGCGGCGCGAGCGCGCCGCTCACCCGCGAGGCGCTCCAGCAGCTGCTCGCCCACGTCGCGCGCGCCCCGGACGGGCGGATCCGCGCGCTCGCGTCGCGCTGGCTCGACGGCAAGCCGATCGGCGGGCCGGCGCGGACCGGCGTGCGCGCGGGCGATCCCAACGATCGCATCCCGCACGAGCTGCGCCGCGATCTGCGCGGCGAGTATCCGATCCTCGCGTGGGTCAGCCACGTCGACGTCGCGCGCGGCAACTTCCTCGACATGTGGGTGTCCGATCCGCGGGATCGGCACCACCACTACGTCCGCCACTACGAGATCGATTTCGGCCGCAGCCTGGGCGCGATGGGCGCGATCCGCCACGACCTCAGCTACGGCCATCATTACGAGCTCGACTACGCCGACGTGCTGCGCCGGTTCGTGCTGCTCGGCCTGGCCGGCCACTCGTACGGCGAGACCGGCCCGGGGCTGCGCGGCGTCGCGGCCGGATTCACGGCGGACGAGCTCGATCCGGGCGCGTGGCACAGCGACGTGCCGTTCACGCCGTTCGTCGCAGCCGATCGCTTCGACAAGGCGTGGGGCGCGCGGATCATGAGCCGGTTCACGCGCGCGCAGATCCGCGCCGCGGTCGATGCCGCCAAGCTGTCCGATCCGCGCGCGGCACGCTACCTGACCGACACGCTGGTCGCGCGGCAGCGCGCCACGCTCGCGTACTGGTTCGCGCGCGTCGCGCCGATCGATCGGGTCGAGATCACCGGCGAGCGCGATGCGACGCTGTGCTTCGACGACCTCGCGCTGACCACCGCGATCACCGCGCCCGGCACGACGCGCTACGCGTTCGCGAGGTTTGGCCGGGACGGCGCTCGGCTGGGGCCGGGGACGGTTGCCTGGGCGACGCCCGGCGGCACGACCTGCACGACCGTGCCGCTCGCTGCCGGCGGCGACGGCTACACGATCGTGGAGATCACCACGCGGCGCCCGGGGTTTTCCGGCAAGACCTACATCCACGTCGCACGCGATCCGATCGCTGGCGCACCGCGTCTGGTCGGCATCTATCGGATCTGATCGCGCTCGGAGAATCTCGGAGCGCGAAGATCGTCCTTGCCGAGCGGTCGTGTCTCGATCATTTTGCTCGCAATGCAGTATCGCCACGCGTTCGTTCTCGCAGTGCTCGCCGGTTGCGCCAACACCTCGGGGAACACCAACGTTGCCTGTCAGCCGCTCGCCGCCGGCACGCAGATGACGCCCGCCGGCTGGGGCGGCACGGTGTTCACGATCGTGATGGAGAACAAGAACCGGAGCGACATCGTGGGCAATCACGACGCGCCGTTCATCAACCAGCTGATCCGCGACAACGTGCTCGCGTCCGGCTACCACGACGACTACGTGCACCCGAGCGAGCCGAACTACCTGTGGATGGCCGCGGGCGAGAATTTCGGCATCCTCGACGACGACGATCCGAAGTCGCACCCGATCAACTCGACCTCGCACATCGCCGACCAGATCGAGAAGGCCGGGCTCACCTGGAAGAGCTACCAGGAAGGCATGGGCGATCCGTGCGGGCTGACCTCACACGGCCGCTACGCCGCCAAGCACAACCCGTTCGTGTTCTTCGAAGACATCAACGGCTGGGACGGCACGCAGTTCAACCCGACCCAGCGCTGCCTCGCCAACGTCGTCGACTACTCGCAGTTCGACGTCGACCTCGCCGCGAACCAGCTGCCGAAGTACGTGTTCATCACGCCGGACCTCGACGACGACATGCACGACGGCTCGATCGCGCAGGGCGACCAGTGGCTCGCCAACGAGGTGCCGAAGATCCTCGGCACCGACGCGTTCAACAAGGGCGGCGTGATCTTCCTGCTGTGGGACGAGGGCAGCGGCACGCTGGCGCCCGGCGACGATCCGCCGTTCATCGCGATCTCGCCGAACGCCAAGGCCGGCTACTCGTCCACCGTCGACTTCGACACCAGCGCCTATCTGATGACGGTCGAGAAGATCCTCGGGGTCGCCTCGCTGCCGTGCGGCGAGGATCCGTCGGCGGTGCAGAGCATGGACGACCTGTTCACCGTGTCGCTCACCCCGTCGACCCTGCCGGCGGTGGCCGGCTCGGGCTCCGGCTCGGGCTCGTAGTCACGGCGCGAGGCAGCTGATCGGCCCGCGCTCGGCGACCGCGCCGATCGGCCGCCACCAGTGCAGGTCGGCGTTCGCCCGCCCGCGGTCGCGCAGCGCGATCGCGATCGGACAGCTCGCGCTCGCGACGTGCAGCCTCGCCTCGCCGCGCACGTCGGCGCCGGCGAGCTCGCGCACCTGGGTCGGCGTACCGGCGAGGTAGCCGCGCGCCTCGCGCTCCGCGTCGGCCTGGCACTCGAGCGCCGCGTGGGCCGTGCCGTGGCTCGCCCGGACCAGCACGTCGATCGGGCCGCTGCTCGGCTCGGGCCCGAACAGCGCGAGCGTGCCGGGATGGAGCTCGATCGTGGTCGCCGGCGAGCCGGCCGGATCGGGCAGCGCGACCCCGTTGTTGAAGTCGTAGAGCTCGCTCGGCAGGCACAGCGGGAACCGCACGGTCAACCCGGCCGCGAGCGCGTCGCTGTGCGGCGGCGCCAGCACCGGCGCGTTGCCCGGCGGCTCGATCGCGATCGACAGCGCACCGACCACCGCGTCGCGCACCGGCGAGGCGGCGATGGCCTGGCCGGGCTCGCGATCCTCGTTCGGTGTCGGCGTGGTCTCGACGTCGGCCGTGCCCGACGGCGTGAACGTCACGGTCGCGGTGCGCGTCGTCGGCTCGTAGCCGACCGCGAGCTCGCCACGCGCGATCACCTCGAGGTCGAACCGCCACTCGTCGTGGACGTCGTAGGTGCCCTCGCGCAGCTGGCGCGCCTCCTCGTTCCAGCGCCAGCCGCTGCCGGTGATCGCGAACGTCACGCGCTGGCCGTCGAGCGTCGCGTGGCAGTCGCGGATCCACAGCGTGCCGGTCGCGGCCGGCCGATCGTACGCACGCAGCGGCCGCATCTCGCCGCGCAGGCGATCGCAGACCTTGGCCGAGACCAGCTGCGCCATCATGCGCTGCATCGAGTCGGCCGAGCGGTCCTGCGCGGCGGGCGGCGGCGCACTCTCGGCGACGCCACAGCCCGCGAGCGCGGCGTAGAGCCAGATCTTCGACATCATGCTGCCGACAGGGTGCAAGCGAGATGCCCTCCCGGCCTGCGACTTGCACTCACTCGAAGCGTGCAGCTCGAGAACTACGCGATCGTTGGAGACACCCACACGCTGGCGCTGGTCGGCAACGACGGATCGATCGACTGGCTGTGCGTGCCGCGCTTCGACTCGGGCGCGTGCTTCGCCGCGCTGCTCGGCGGGCCCGACTTCGGCCACTGGAAGCTCGCACCGAAGGGCGAGATCCGCGCGGTCCGCCAGCGTTACCGCGGCGCGACGCTGATCCTCGAGACCGAGCTCGACACCGCCGACGGCACGGTGCGCCTGATCGACTTCATGCCGATCCGCGACCGCACGCCGAACGTCGTGCGGATCGTCGAGGGCGTGCGCGGCACGGTGACGCTCGCGATGGAGCTGGTGATCCGCTACGACTACGGATCGATCCAGCCGTGGGTGCACAGCGAGGGCGGCCGGCTGCACGCGGTCGCCGGACCCGACGCGCTCGTGCTCGCGACGCCGGTCGCGACCCACGGCAAGCGCTTCACCACCGCCGCCGAATTCTCGGTGGCGCGCGGCCAGCGCGTGCCGTTCACGCTGAGCTGGCACGCGTCCCACACCGCGCCGCCGCCGTCGCCGGATCCCGAGGCGGCGCTCGCCGACACCGAGGCGTGGTGGCTCGAGTGGTCGGCGCGGTGGTCGGGCGACGGTCCGTATCACGATGCGGTGCAGCGCTCGCTGGTCGTGCTCAAGGCGCTGACCTACGCGCCCTCGGGCGGGATCGTCGCGGCGGGCACGACGTCGCTCCCCGAGGATCTCGGCGGCGTGCGCAACTGGGACTATCGCTACTGCTGGCTGCGCGACGCGACGTTCACGCTCCAGGCGATGCTGCACGCCGGGTACGAGGACGAGGCGCGCGCGTGGCGCGACTGGCTGCTGCGCGCGGTCGCCGGCGAGCCCGCGCGGCTGCAGATCATGTACGGCCTCGCCGGCGAGCGCCGGATCGGCGAGCTCGAGCTCGACTGGCTGCCCGGCTACGAGGGCTCCCGGCCGGTGCGGGTCGGCAACGCGGCGATCGGCCAGCGCCAGCTCGACGTCTACGGCGAGCTGATGGACGTGCTCCACCTCGGGCGCTGCGCGGGTCTGCCCGACGATCCCGAGGCGTGGTCGGTGCAGCGCGCCTGCCTCGACTGGCTCGAATCGCACTGGCAGGAGCCCGACGAGGGCATGTGGGAGGTGCGCAGCGGGCGCCGCAACTTCACGTTCTCGAAGATCATGGTGTGGGCGGCGTTCGATCGCGCGATCAAGTCGGTCGAGACGTTCGGCGGCGACGGTCCGGTCGATCGCTGGCGCGCGCTGCGCGACGCGGTCCACGCCGACGTGTGCGCCAAGGGCTTCGATCCGGCGCGCAACGCGTTCACCCAGGCGTACGGCTCGCCGGAGCTCGACGCGAGCGCGCTGCTCGTGCCGATCGTCGGGTTCTTGCCGGCTGGCGATCCGCGCGTGCGCGGCACGCTCGACGCGATCCTGCGCGAGCTCGTGGTCGACGGCTTCGTGCAGCGCTACCCGACCGGCGACCGCATGCACAACCCCGACGGCCTGCCCGGCGGCGAGGGCGCGTTCCTCGCGTGCTCGTTCTGGCTGGTCGACGCGCTCGCGATCGCGGGGCGGCGCGACGAGGCGCGCGCGCTGTTCGATCGGTTGCTCGCCGTGCGCAACCCGGTCGGCCTGCTGTCGGAGGAGTACGACGTCGAGCACCGCCGGCTGGTCGGCAACTTCCCGCAGGCGTTCTCGCACATCGCGCTGGTCAACAGCGCGCGCAACCTCACGGTCGAGCTCGGCCCGGCCAGGCAGCGCGCGACCAGCACGCACCGGCCATGCGGCGACCTCATCGCGCGCTGACCGGCAACTTCCAGCGTACGACCGGACCGTCCGCGCGCTCGACGTAGATCGCGGTCGCGCCGAGCTCGCGCGCGCGCTTGACCGCCTCGACGACCTCGAACCCGCGCGTGACCGGTCGGCCCGACACCGCGACGATCGCATCGCCGGGCGCGAGCCCGAGCGCGCGCGCGAGCGCGGCGTCCTTGATCGAGACGCCGCCGCGGGAGGGCGCGAGCGCTTCCGATCCGACGAGGCGATCGAGATCGCCCTGCGCGATCGTGCGCTCGACCAGCGTGTCGCGCGCCGCGGTGCTCGGCCGCCGGATCACGATCACCGACGCGACGATCGCCACCGCGAGCGCGACGATCGCCATCGCCATCGCGATCCAGCGCTGCGCGGCTCCGCTGCTCGACACGCCCCGAGCATGCGTGGTTCCTCGCACGAGTCAATGGGCACGCGCGTTGCTGTTCATCGCGACGTGAGCACTCACACCGACTGGGACGTCGTGGACGAGGCGAGCGACGAGTCGTTTCCCGCGAGCGACCCGCCGGCCTGGGGCTCGTGGCACGCCGTGGCGCTTCCGCCCGCGCCGGAGGACCCGGGGCGCGCGCGGCGCCGCCGGATCGCGCAGATCGCCGGCGTGGTGGCCGGGCTCGCGGCGCTGCTGGTGTGGCTCCAGCGCCTTGGTCGCGCTCCACGAAGTTCCTAGCCAGTGCCGCGGCGCCCCATGTCGCCGGGCGCCGTGCGCATTCGCTCGATGGCGACCGGATCGGAGATTGTCATGGCACGCATCGCGTTCATCCTCGGCGAGGACTTCGAGGACTCCGAGTTTCGCAAGCCGTACGACGCACTCGCCTCGGCCGGTCACCGCATCGAGGTGCTCGGCGCGAACGCCGGCGAGACGGTCAGCGGCAAGCAGGCGCGCGAGCACGTCAAGATCGAGGCGGCATGCGCCGAGCGCACGCCCGACGACTACGACGCGCTGGTGATCCCGGGCGGCTACTCGCCCGATCATCTACGCACCGAGCCCGCGGTCGTGCGGTTCGTCCAGGCGATGGTGCGCGCCGGCAAGCTGATCGCCGCGGTGTGCCACGGCCCGCAGCTCCTGATCGAGGCCGAGGCGGTCGATCACAAGACGGTGACGTCGTGGCCGTCGCTGCGCACCGACCTGATCAACGCCGGCGCGAAGTGGGTCGATCGCGACGTCGTGATCGACGGCAACCTCGTGACCTCGCGCAAGCCCGACGACCTCGACGCGTTCGCCGCCGCGATCCAGGAGCGGCTCGGCGAGCCGACCCGGCAGCACGCCGCGCCCGGCGCGCGGTAACATCGCGCGGTGGTCTTCGAGGAGGCGGTCCAGGCGCTGTACCAGGCACCGCTCGGCGAGTTCGTCGCCGAGCGCAAGCGGCTCGCCGGCGAGCTCAAGGCGGGGGGCGACAAGGCCGGCGCGACCCGGCTGGCGGCCTGCAAGCGTCCCACCGTGTCGGCCTGGGCGGTCGATCAGCTGTACTGGCACGCGCGCGACGCGTTCGACGCGATGCTCGCGACCGCCGCGCGGCTGCGCAAGGGCGAGCTCGCGGCGCGCGGCGCTCACCAGGCGGCGATCGCGGCGCTGCGCCAGCGCGCGGCCGCGATGCTCGGCGATGCCGGCCATGGCGCGAGCGAGGCGGTGCTGCGCCGGATCGCGACCACGCTCGCCGCGATCGCGGCGGCCGGCGGCTTCGCGCCCGATCCGCCGGGCGCGCTCGCCGAGGATCGCGACCCGCCCGGGTTCGAGGCAATGCCCGACGTGCTCGAGGTGCCGGCGCCCGTAGCGGCGCCCAAGCCGGTCGCGCACGCCCGGGGCGAGCCGCTGCCGCCGCCCCCGCCGCCGCGCGACGAGGCCGCCGAGCGCCGCGCCCAGCGCGAGCACGCCCGCGAGCGGATCGCCGCCGCGCTGCGCACCGCCCGGGGCGAGGTCGCGTCGCGCGAGCGCGCGGCGACGCGGCTCGCGGCCGAGCTGCGCGCCGCCGAGGCCGCGGTCGACGCCGCCCGGCAACAGGCCGCCGCACTCGAGCACCAGCTCGCCGAGCTGGAGGACGAGCCATGATCCGCCCCGCCGAGGCCGGCGACTTCACCGCGATCGCGGCGATCACCAACCACTACATCGCCACGAGCTCGATCCACTTCGGCTACGAGCCGGTGACCGCGGCCGAGCTCGCCGCGGGGTGGCGCGGCCACGCGCGCCATCCCTGGCTGGTCCACGTCGAGGACGCGGTGATCGCGTACGCCAAGGCCGGGGTGTGGCGCGAGCGCGCGGCGTATGCCTGGACGTGCGAGCTCGGGATCTACGTGGCCCACGACGCGCGCGGCCGCGGCATCGGCGGCGCGCTGTATCGTGCGCTGATCGACGAGGTCCGCACCCGCGGCTTCCGCTCGGCGATCGCCGGGATCACGTTGCCGAACCCGGGAAGCGTCGCGCTCCACGAGCGACTCGGCTTCCGATCGATCGGGATCGTTCGCGAGGCCGGCTTCAAGCACGAGCGCTGGCACGACGTCGCGTTCTATCAGCTGCCGCTCGCCGAGGACTGAGAAGCCTTCACGACTGACCAGATCTGGTCAGCGAGCAGCCGGATCCAAGCGCCTTCGCTCAGTTGCGCGCAGCATGGGGCTTGCAAACGCGCGGGCGCGTGAAGCCTCGCCTGCTGATCCTCGCCCTCGCCGCGTGCAGCCACGCCGCCTCGCCCGCGCAGCAAGACGCGCCCGCCGTGACGAGCGCGGATGCGCCGATCTCGGTCATGCCCGATGCCCCGCCGCCGGATGCCCCGAGCTACCGCTTCCTGTGCGACATGCCTCCGCCGGAAGGCGCGCCGCAGCCGACGCCACCCGAGCTGCCCGTGGCCGGCTGCCCCAGCCTCGCGGCCGGGATGAACACGATGACCAGCGGCACGGTGAGCCGTCAGTTCCTGCTCGTCGTGCCGGCCAACCTCCAGCCGAGCGAGAAGCTGCCGGTCATGTTCATGTGGTACTGGCTCGGCGGCAGCGCGGATGACTTCCTGAACGAGGGCGAGGTCCAGGCGGCGGCCGATGACGAGCGCTTCCTCGCGGTGATCCCGGTCGCGATCGGCGCCGACGTGCTCGGCACGTCGTTCAACACGCAGTGGCCGTTCGACATCACCCAGCTGCCGCCGCGCATGGATCAGGAGTTCCAGTTCTTCGACGACATGCTCGCGTGCGTCGAGCAGCAGTACAACGTCAACCAGAACTGCGTGTCGACCGCCGGCGTCTCGGCGGGCGCGCTGTTCACCGATCAGCTGACCCAGGCCAAGAGCGAGCGGCTGTCGTCATTCATCTCGCTGTCGGGCGGCGTGAGCGCCACCGTGATCAAGCCGTGGAAGGGCGCGACCCACAAGCTGCCGGCGATCGTGCTGTGGGGCGGCGATGGCCCGCCGAAGATGGACGGGGTCAAGGACATCCTCGGCTGCTTCGGGATCGGGATGGACTTCTCGGTCGCGTCGCACACGCTCGAGGATGGCCTCACCGCGGATGGCCACTTCTTCGTCGAGTGCATCCACAACTGCGGCCACGTCGAGCCGCCGGTCGATCCGCCGCCGGGCGAGTCGAAGTTCGCCGGCGTGTGGGAGTTCGCGTGGAACCATCCGTTCTGGCTGCCGCCCGGGCAGTCGCCCTATCTCCAGACCGGCTTGCCGGACACGCTGCCGGCGTGGTGCGGGATCGGCGCGGGCGGCGCGACGCCGCGCTCGGGCGGTGGCTGCCCGCCGCCCGAGAACCCGTGCGCGTTCTAGCCTCGCGGCGCCTCGCGCTGCGCGGCAATCCCGGCGCCGGGCGCAAGCCGGCCGAGCTGGCTGCGGCTACAGCAGGCCGTGGCGGCGCAGCTTGTTGACCAGCGTCGTGCGCGGAAGGCCGAGCGCGCGCGCGGCGTGCGACTGATTGCCTTCGGCGACGGCGAGCGCCTGGACCAGGCGGCGGCGCTCGATGTCGTCCATCACGGCGTCGTGCGCGCGCGGCGGCGCGGCGTCGGCGAGCTCGGACGGCGGCGCGTGCTGCGGCAGCTCGAGCTCGCGCGCGGTGATCGCGCCGGACTCGCCGAGCACGAGCGTGCGTTCCAGCACGTTCTCGAGCTCGCGCACGTTGCCCGGCCAGCGGTACGCGGCGAGCGCGGCGAGCGCGTCGGGC
>DATJAE010000137.1:0-18687 GCA_035516595.1 Kofleriaceae bacterium
TTCGACGGCAACGCGGCGTTCACGACCGGCGCGGTCGGCGCGCTCGGCATCGCGCGCGGCCGGCTGGCGCTCTACGCCGACCTCGGCGATTCGTACGTCAGCGCGCCCGACGGTGCAACGGCGACGACGCTCGGCCGCGGCGCCGGCCAGGCGATGGCGAGCGACGGCGGGCTGCGCCGGATCGGCGGGCGCGTCCGCTACTCGTTCGCGCGCTGGCTGTCGATGTCCGGGGACGACGACATCGGCGAGGGTGCGGTCTACGCGATGCTCGGCGCCGGCCACCAGCGCGTCGACTGGGGCGGCGGCGGTCGGCTCGATCGCAACGACGTCGTGCTCGGGATCGGCGGACTGCTCGGCGAGCAGCTGTCGCACCGCCACCACGTCGATCGCCACCTCGCGTTCTATCTCGACGTCCTCATGACCTACACGCGGCACCGCGAGCCGATCGGGCCGCCGACCTGCGCCGGGCCGTGCGATGTGCCGACCTCGCCGTCGTCGATCGACGCCAGCGTCACGGTCGACATGGGCGTGCTGTTCGGCGGCTAGCCACGCTATCGTTCCGGCGTGGACTGCGACGACATCGCGCTGTTGCTCGCCGCGGTCGACGCCCGCACGCTGAGCGCGGCCGAGGACGCCAGGCTGCAGCAGCACGTCGCGACCTGCGCGACCTGCCGCGAGCTCGCCGACGCGCGCAGCGCCGCCACGACGCGGCGCCAGGTCGCGAGCGTGCCGGAGCACGCGCTCGACGGCGGCGAATCGTTCGTGCTGCCGACCGTCGATCCGATCGTGTTCGAGCCCGGCCCGGAGGTCGCGCACGGCGGCATGGGCCGGGTGGTGCGCGCGCGCGATCGCCGGCTCGGCCGCGAGGTCGCGCTCAAGGAGGTGCTCGACCACGCCATGCGCCAGCGCTTCGAGCGCGAGGTCGCGATCACCGCGCAGCTCCAGCACCCCGCGATCGTGCCGATCTACGAGGCCGGGATGTGGCCGGACGGCACGGCGTTCTACGCGATGCGCCTGGTGTCGGGCGGCACGCTCGCCGAGGCGATCGCGCGGCGCGAGACCCTCGCCGAGCGGCTCGCGCTGCTGCCGCACGCGATCGCGGTCGCCGACGCGCTCGCCTACGCGCACTCGCGCCGGATCATCCATCGCGATCTCAAGCCCGGCAACGTGCTGGTCGGCGAGTTCGGCGAGACCTTGGTGATCGACTGGGGCCTGGCCAAGGAGCTCGGCCGCGACGACCCCGACGATCCGATCGCGCGCCCGTCGTCGCCGATCACGGGCGAGCTCACGGTCGCCGGCTCGGTGATGGGTACGCCCGGGTTCATGGCGCCCGAGCAGGCCGCCGGCGAGGAGGTCGACGAGCGCGCCGACGTCTACGCGCTCGGCGCGATCCTCTACACGCTGCTCGCCGGCACATCGCCGCAGTGGAACGTCGACACCGAGGCCACGCCGGCGATGCTGGTCGAGCTCGCGCGCGTGCGCCCGGCCCGGCCGATCGGCGAGCTCGTGCCCGACGCGCCCGCCGACCTGCGCGCGATCGTCGAGCGCGCGATGGCGCGCGATCCCGCGGCGCGGTTTGCCAGCGCGAAGGAGCTCGCCGAGGAGCTGCGCCGGTTCCAGGCCGGCCAGCTCGTGCGCTCGCGCGAGTACAGCGCCCGCGAGCTGATCGCGCGCTGGGTCCGCCGCCATCGCGCGGTCGTGACGGCGAGCGCGCTCGCGACGATCGCGGTGCTCGCGATCGGCGCCGTGTCGGTGCTCGGCATCGCGCGGTCGCGCAGCGCCGAGCGCGACGCGCGCGAGCGCGCCGAGCACGCGCTCGCCGAGAGCCAGCTCGAGCAGGGCCGACAGATCCTGATCGCCGGCAACGCCGCCGAGGCCGCGCCGCTGATCGCGGCCGCCGCCGCGCGCCTGCCCGGCGACAAGGTCGCGCGCCGGCTGGTCGCGATCGCCGGGCGCGACGCGCATCGCCGGCTCGCGCGCATGGTCGGTGGCGCCGCGGCGTTCTCGCCCGACGGCCGCGAGCTCGCGGTCGGCCGCGCCGACGGCTCGATCGCGATCGTGGACGCGCTCACCGGCGCGATCTCGCGCGAGCTGCCGGCGCACGGCCAGCGCATCGTCCACCTCGCGTACGCGGCCGACGGCGCGCGGCTCGCGGTCGCCGCAAGGGACGGCGCGACCGTGCGCGACGCCCGGACCGGCGCGATCGCGCTGACGCTGGGCGCGGGTGAGGCGCTCGACGCCCGGCTCGTCGGCGACGGCTACGCGGTCGCCGCGCCGCGCGAGCTGCGCGTGTTCGGGCCGGACGGCTCGCCGCGCGCCGCGGCGCCGCTCGCCGACCCGTACTTCATCGCGGTCTCGCGCGACCGCGCGCGGATCGTCGCGGTCACCGACACCGAGGTCGTCGTGCTCGCGCTGCCCGGCCTCGCACGGATCGCGACCCTGCCGGGCGACGGCAGCCGGGTCTACGCCGCGGAGCTCACCGGCGATGGCGACCTCGTGACGATCGATACGACCGCGACCCGGCGGTGGAGCCTGGCATCGCCGGTGCCGCGCGTGCTCGCGCGCTGGGGCGCGGCGTCCACGCTGGCCTGGCTCGACGACACCACGCTGGTCGCCGACGGCCAGCTGATCGACCTGCGCGACGGCGCGATGCGCGCGATCGGCCGGGTCTCGCCGATCCAGGCCAACGCCGCGCTCGCCGGCCACGTGCTGACCGGCGGCTACGATCGCACGCTGCGGGTGTGGGACGCCGCGCGCCCCGCGCAGCCGATCGCCGCGATGCCGACCGAGGCCGCGACCTCGCGGATCGCGCTCGATCGCACCGGCACGCGCGCGGTGACGATCCCGTTCGGCGACGACGCGGCGATCGAGCTGTGGGACGTCGGCCGGCTGCCCGCGCCGGCGCCGATCGCGTCGCTGGCCGGCGCGGTGCTCCACCTCGTGGCCGATCGCGACGGCCGGCTCGCGGTGCGCTGGCAGGGACCGGGCGCGTCGGGCACCGAGCTCTACGACGCGGCGCACGCGCGGGTCGGTCACACCGTGGGCTGGCCGCTCGCGTACCGGCCGGGCGGCGACGAGCTGGTGTCCGATCAGGACGGCCGGCTGATCGTGGCGTCGGCGCGCGACGGCCGCGCGCTGCGCGAGGTCACCGCCGCACAGCCGATCTACAGCTGCGCGTTCTCGCGCTCCGGAGCGCTGGTCGCGACCTCGTCGAGCGCGCACGTCGACGTGCGCGACGCCGCGAGCTGGCAGGTCGTGCGCGGCTTCGACACGCCGCCCGGCATCACCGCGCTCGCGATCGACGACGCCGACCGCGTGGTCACCGGCCACTCCGACGGCGCGGTGCGGGTGTGGAACGATCGCAGCGGCGCGCTCGAACGCGAGCTCGCCGGCCACGCCGCGCAGGTCGTCGACCTCGAGATCCGCGGCGCGACGCTGGTCACCGGCAGCTGGGATCTCACCACGCGGATCTGGTCGTTCCCGGGCGGCGCGCCGCTCGCGACGCTCGGCCACGACGAGCGCCCGGTGGTCGATCTCGCGATGTCGCCCGACGGCGAGCTCATCGCGATCGCCGACGGCGAGGCCGCGGTCGGGATCTGGGACGCGACGCGCGGCCGCCTGCTCGAGCAATTGCCGACCAGCGATCCGCTGGCCAGCGTGGTGTTCGTCGATGACGACCGCGTCGCGGTGGGTGGCAGCGGCGGGCACGTCGAGCTGTTCGACCTCGCGCTGTCTCGGTAATCCGTGCAGGCCGCCCGGCGTGGCCGATGCAAGCCAACGCGTCAGGAGGTTTTCCCATGCGTTTCATGAAACACCTGATCGGCGCGACGTTGCTGATCGGCGGCACGGCGCTGGCGGGTCCGTACAACGGCCAGGCGCAGCAGAACCAGCAGCAGCAGAATTCGGCCGATAACGACGAGGACACGACGGTCGAGTCGTTCGAGTACTCGCAGGGCCAGAGCCACCTCGGCATCGCGGTGATGGGGCTCAACAACGAGCTTCGCCAGTTCTTCGGCGCGCCGATGGATCGCGGCGTGCTGGTCGCGCACGTCGAGGCCAACTCGCCCGCGATGCGCGCCGGGCTGCATGTCGGCGACGTCGTGATCGACGTGGCGAACCGCCGCGTTCAGAGCCCCGATGACGTGCTGGCGGCGCTCGCGGAGCAGAACAGCGGGCGCATCCGCCTCGACGTGGTCCGCAGCGGGCAGCGGCTCGCGCTCACCGCGCGGCTCCCGATCAACAACGAGCAGAACCTGCAGCCCGAGCAGCGCGACATGAACGACACCGAGCTGTGAGTGCTAGCGCGGGTGCTTGCGGGGCCGGCCGCGGCGGCGCGGCGCCTCGCTGCCCCCGAACTCGATCTCCTCGGCGAAGCGCTCCTCGACGAGATCGTCGACCGAGGTGTGGAGCGATTCCAGGCGGCGCAGCTCCTCGCGCTCGAACTCCGCAAACGATGTGTAGATCCTCGGAATCCCTGACGACATTGGCGCTCCTTCAAGGACATGCCCACATGTCCTACATCTGTCTACAAAGTACGCGAGGCGCCACGCAGGGGCCAAATTTTTGGATCGTCAGATCTCCGTAGTACACGCGATCGCATGGCACGCATCGTCGCGGTCGCGAACCAGAAGGGGGGCGTGGGCAAGACCACGACGGCGATCAACCTCGCCGCCTCGATCGCGTCGCGCGGCTACCGCGTGCTGCTGGTCGACTTCGATCCGCAGGGCAACGCCTCGTCGGGCGTCGGCTACCCGCGCGACAAGGTCGAGCTCACCGTCTACGACGCGCTGGTCGGCGAGGTCGCGCTGGCCGACGTCATCCGGCCCACCGAGATCACGACGCTGTGGCTCGCGCCCGCGACCACCGATCTGGTCGGCGCCGAGCTCGAGCTGATCGGCGCCGAGCGCCGCGAGCGCTACCTCGCCGACGCGCTCGCGCCGGTCGCGGCCGAGTACGACTACGTGCTCGTCGACTGCCCGCCGTCGCTCGGCCTGCTCACGCTCAACGCGCTGGTCGCCGCCGACGGCGTGATCGTGCCGATGCAGGCCGAGTACTTCGCGCTCGAGGGCCTGTCGGCGTTGACCGCGACGATCGAGAAGGTCAAGGCCGCGTACAACCCGCACCTCGCGATCGACGCGGTGATCTTCACGATGTTCGACGGCCGGATGAACCTGGCCAACCAGGTCCGCGCCGAGGTCGCCAAGCACTTCGGCGACAAGGTGCTCGACACCGCGGTGCCGCGCAACGTGCGGCTGTCCGAGGCGCCGAGCCACGGCAAGCCCGCCCTGCTCTACGACCTGCGCTGCCCGGGCACCAAGAGCTACCTCGCGCTCGCCGACGAGTTTCTCGATCGCACGCTGGTGATCGGCGCGACGAAAGGCCAACCTGCCGCATGATGACGCCGCCTGATGTCAAGAAGCGCGGGCTCGGCCGCGGGCTGGGCGCGCTCTTGCCGGGGGCGCCGCCGCCGGTCGCGCTGCGCCCCGAACGGCCGCGCACCTACTTCGCGGCGGGCATCGAGGAGCTCTATCCCAGCCCCGAGCAGCCGCGCCGCAAGTTCGACGACGCCGAGCTCGCCGAGCTCGCCGAGTCGATCAAGGTGCACGGCGTGATCGTGCCGCTCGTGGTCCGGCCACGACCCGACGGCGGCTATTACCTCATCGCCGGCGAGCGGCGGTGGCGCGCGGCGCAGCGCGCCGGGCTGCACGACGTGCCGGTGGTGGTGCAGGACGTCGAGCCGCAGGCCGCGTTCGAGCGCGCGCTGGTCGAGAACGTCCAGCGGTCGGATCTCGGCCCGCTCGAGGAGGCGGCCGCGTTCCAGCGGCTGGTCGACGAGTTCGGCCTGACCCAGGAGCAGGTCGCCGATCGGATCGGCAAGGATCGCAGCACGGTCGCGAACACGCTGCGCCTGCTCCGCCTGCCGCCTGCGGTCCGCCAGCTGGTCGAGGACGACCGGCTATCGATGGGCCACGCGCGCGCGCTGCTCGGCCTCGAGGAGCCGGCCGCGATCGAGCGCGCGGCGCGCACGGTGGTCGACCGCAGCCTGTCGGTGCGTGCGACCGAGGCGCTGGTCAAGAAGCTGCGCGCTCCGGACACCCGCGAGCGGGTGCGCCACGGTCGCGAGGCCGGGAAATCAGCGTCGGTGCGCGACCTCGAGGAGCGGCTGACCCGCGCGCTCGGCGGTCCGGTGTCGATCGCCGAGGACGCGCCGGGCAAATCGGGGCGCATCGAGATCCGCTACCTGAGCCTCGATCATCTCGAGCGCCTGCTCGACCGTTTGCTCTAGAAGTCGTGTGATACTGATGTCCCTTTGTCGGAGCGCGAGCATCCCCGCATGCCTTACGCGGTCCAGGTCGAGTTCCGGACCGCGTCGTCGTTCCTCGTCGCCTATTCGATGAACCTGTCGCGCGGTGGGCTGTTCCTCGAGACCGACGCCGACATCCCGACCGGCGCGCTGATGACGCTCGACTTCGAGGTGCCCGGCGCGGGGACGACCTCGCTCAACGGCGTCGTCGCGTGGCGGCGCGGCGGCGACGAGAGCGCCGGCCCGCCGGGCATCGGCGTCGAGTTCCAGGACGTCGCGCCGCAGCTCGGCTCGGTGATCGATCGTCTGGTCACCGGGTTTCACGGCGTGCACGTGCTGCTGCTCTCGGGCGACCGCCAGGACCGCACCAACCTCGCGCGCAACATCAAGTCGGTGATCTCGACCGCCGAGATCACGCAGGTCGCGGACGCGCAGGTCGCGGCGACGCTGCTGTCGGGCGAGCTCGACGTCGCGATCGTCGACATCGACTTCGACATCGAAGGCGGGCTGCGCGCGATCCAGATCGCGAAGCAGCAGCAGCCGCCGGTGCCGACCATCGCGCTGACCTCGACGCCGTCGTACCGCGAGCAGGCGGTCGCGGCGGGCACCGACGAGGTGCTCGCGAACCCGCCGGGGTTCACCGACCTCCAGGTCGTGCTCGTGCGCGCGCTCGCCAAGCCGGTCGCGATCCGGCCGGTCTCGGGCTACGACTGAAACAGGTGCTCCTCGTACGGCGCGACGAACCGGAAGCCGAGCCGCTGGTAGCACGCGATCGCCGCGGCGTTGTCGGCGCGCACGTTCAAGCCGATCCGAGCGACGCTCGCGCGCAGCGAGCGGCACACCGCGGCGGTGACGCGGCGGCCCAGCCCGGCGCCGCGGCGATCCGGCGCGACCGCGATGTTGCCGAGCGCGGCGACGCCCTCGGCCGGCGAGTAGACGTGCACGCCGCCGGCCGCGACGATCGCGCCGGCCTGGCGGAGCGCGACGTACTGCCCGGTCTCGAGCATGCGCGGATCGAACCAGTTGCCCGGGTAGGCCGCGGCGTAGAACGCCTCGAGCTCGGCGCGATCGCCCGGCCCGAGCCGCGCGCAGCCCGGATCGTCGGGCCCGAGCGCGGGCCGGGCCAGCGCGTACTTCGCGAACGCGCCGTGCGGCTGGTCGCCAAAGCGCGGCGCGAACGCGGCGGCCAGGCCCGGCGACAGGTGCGCGTAGACCCGCGCGGGCAGCGTGCCCTGGAGCGCCGCGAGCAGGCCCGGCAGCTCCGGATCGCCGCCGAGCCCGACCACGACCGGCAAGCCCGGCGCGTCGTAGAGCAGCACGACCGCGCCACCGCGCACGAACCAGCGCGTGCGCGGCCAGAAGAAGTCGTCGAGATCGCCGAGCTCGTAGATGTGGAGATCGCGCTCGACGCCAAGGAGCTCGCGCAGCCGCGCCTTGTCGCTGACCTGCTCCACTAGATCGCGCGGCCCTGCATGCCGCGGCCGATCTGACCGAGCACCGCGCCGACCACGACCGCGATCGCGGCGAGCCCGGCGAGCGTGCCGGCGGCGATCCCGCCCGCGGCCGCGAGCATCACCGGGCTGCCGACCACGAGCAGCCCGAGCCCACCCCAGCCGAGCACGTGCGACCAGTTGACCAGCGTGCGCGCGCGCGCCGCGTGCGCGAGCTGCGCCGGCGACGGCGGCGGCATCGCGACCTGCGGCAGCGGCGGAGCGTACGCGGGCCGCCCCGGCAGCTCGCCGGCGTCCCACACCGCGGGATCGAGCGCCGCGACCTTGTTGACGGTCGACTGGAGCAGGCACACCGCGATCGTCCACACGATCGGGATGCCGATGAAGAAGTTGATGTAGGGGATCACGGTCAGCACGCACGCCGCGACCACCAGGCCGCGCGGCGCGCCGAACGGCTGGCGGCGCAGCTTGGCCTGCAGGGTCAGGCGATCGCACAGGCGGAGCGCGCTGAAGAAGATCCAGTACAGGTTGAAGTACGGGATGAACTGGAAGCCGATCGCCTTGCCCGCGCTCGGATCGTTGTGCGCGGCGCGCGGCAGGCGATCGTGGAGCATGCCGAAGTGGATCAGCGGGAACAGCCCGAGCGTCAGCACGTTCAGGATGCCGACCAGCCACACCGGGAACGGCCGCACCGCGTGCTGGGCGAGCCGCGCGCGCTCGCCGAGCGGCAGCATCGCGACGTCGCGCAGCTGGTAGACCGGGAACGCCATGCCGAACGTGGTCGGTACGCGGCCGGCTTGGATCCGCGCGACCTCGGCGCGCATCGCCACGTTCTCGCGCTCGAGCCGCTCGGCCTCCGCCGCCGCGCTCTCGGCCTTCCGTAACAGCGCCTCGCCGTCGTCTCGATACATGCCCGGGCTGTAGCACGGCCCGGCGGCGGCCGACGTAGCTTTTTCGGATCATCCGCGCCGGCGGCGGGCGGCCTCGACCGTGTTCTCGAGCAGGCACGCGATCGTCATCGGCCCGACCCCGCCGGGCACCGGCGTGATCGCGCGCGCGCGCTGCGACGCCGCGACGGTGTCGACGTCGCCGACCAGCTTGCCGTCGGGCAGCCGGTTGATCCCGACGTCGAGCACGACCGCGCCGTCCCGGATCCAGTCGCCGCGCACCAGCTCGGCGCGGCCGATCGCCGCGACCACGATGTCGGCGCGGCGCACCTCGTCGGCGAGCTCGCGCGTGCGCGAGTGACAGGTGGTGACGGTCGCGTTGGCGTTCTGGAGCAGCAGCGCGACCGGCTTGCCGACCAGCAGGCTGCGGCCGAGCACGACCGCGCGCGCGCCCTCGATCGTCGCGCCGACCTCGGCGAGCAGCTTCATGCAGCCCTTCGGCGTGCACGGCACGAACCCGGGCTTGCCAGCCGCGAGCAGGCCGAGCGACATCGGGTGCAGGCCGTCGACGTCCTTGGCCGGATCGATCGCGCGGATCACCGCGTCGGCATCGAGCCCGCGCGGCAGCGGCAGCTGGACCAGGATGCCGTCGACCGCGCGATCGTCGCCGAGCGCGCGCACCAGCGCGATCAGCTCGTCCTGCGTGGTGGTCGCCGGCAGCTCGTGATCGCGGACGTCGACCCCGGCCTCGCGCGCCGCCCTGGTCTTGCTGCGCACGTAGACCGCGCTCGCCGGATCGTCGCCGACCAGCACCACCGCGAGCGTCGGTGCGACGCCGCGCGCGCGCAGCACCGCGGCCGCGCGCGCCACCTCGCCGCGCACGCGCGCCGCGATCGCCTTGCCGTCGATCAGCTGGCCGGTCACGACGCGGCCTTGGCGTCCGACGAGCCGCCCCCCGAGCCACTCGAGCCGCTCGAGCCCTCCGGCTTGGCGGGCGCCGCGGATCCGGCATCGGACTTTGCCTCGGGCTTGCTCTCGGTCTTGGCCTCCGGCTTGGCCTCGCCGGCGGCCGCGTCCTTGGCGGGCGCGTCGGGCTTGCTCGACGAATACAGATCCTTGTACCAGCCGCTGCCCTTGAGCTGGAACGCGGTGCGCGAGATCAGGCGCTCGAGCGCGCCCCCGCAGACCTCGCACACCGTCTTGTCGGGGTCGCTCATGCGCTGCTGGTACTCGAACTCGCGATGACAGGCCTTGCACTCGTACTCGTACACCGGCATGCAGTTACTCCTCGAGGCTCACGATGCGCACGCCGAGCTCGCCGTCAACATCGACGAGCTCGCCGCGGCCGATCACGCGCCCGATCGCGCGGATCTCGAACGGACCGGCGAGCGGCCGGCCGAGCGGCACGACCTGACCGACCGCGAGATCGAGCACGTCGCGCAGCGCGAGCTGGGTCGTGCCGAGCGCGACCGTCAGCTCGACGCGGGCATCGTCCGGGACCGGCATGGCGCGCGGAACATAGCCGGTCGCGACCTCGGCAACCACCGCGTTCGGCGCGGCGCGCACGCCGATCGCGCCGCCGAGCAGCGCGAGCTCGCGCGCCGGCTCGAGCGTCACCACGTCGCGCACCGCGAGGGCGGCGAGCGCCTCGCGCGGCAGCGCGCAGCGCCCGACCACCAGCGCGGCGGGCACCGTGGCGTGGGCCAGCCACGCCGGCGTGCGGCGGCGCGGCGGCACGCGCAGCGCGAGCCCGGGCGGCACGATCGCGACCACCGTGGCGGGCAGGCCGTCGAGCACGACCTCGAGCGCGAGCCGATCACCCTCGCGCGGCGGCGCGGCGATCGCGCGCGGCCACACCTCGCCCGGCAGCCCGCGCGCGGCGAGCGCGCCGGCGACCGCGAGCGCCCACAGCGCGTGCTCGACCGCGCCGAGCGGCCGGGGCGCCGCGAACTCGGCCGGGCCGCCGAGCCAGCGCTCGGCGAGCGCGCGGACCACGCCGCCCGGGCCCCATACCTCGATCGTCTCGCCGGCGATCCGCACGTCGCACGCCGCGGCGTACGGCTCGATCGCTCCGCCGAGCCGCGCCGGCCCGAGCCAGCGCGCGATCGCCGACTCGATCGCGGCGTCGCGGCGGCTGATCCGCGGCAGCCGGTCGAACGGGTACGCCGAAAAGTTGGGCTCGGGCATCGTCCTGGTACGATTTTATCCTACATCTCACTACCCGGGGGTCTCGCCGTGCACTCCGACCGTCGCCTTGGTTACCGCATTCCGTTCGAGTCGATGATCACCTCGTACGTGCACGATCGCCCGATCCGCGCCCTCGCCGCGAACCTCTCCGACAGCGGGCTCAACATGTCGGCGCTGGCGATGCTCGCGCCGCCTCCGGGGCTCGTCGTCGGGCTCGAGATCGACCTGCCCGAGACCAGCGAGTCGATCTGGGCGGCCGGCCGGATCTGCTATCGCCGCGACGACCGGCTGGCGTCGGGGTTGGGCGTGCGCTTCCTCGCGATGGCCACGAGCCAGGCTCGGATCGTGCGTGATTTCTGCATCGAGATGCGCCGCCGCCACCTCGGCACCCTGCTCGCCCGCATCCGGGCATAGCGCACGTTCACCGGCTATGATCCGCGGAGGTCATGAGGCGCCTCCTGATCGTGCTCGCCGTCCTCGCCGCGCCGCTGCCGGCGCTCGCCCAGCCTCACGACTGGGGCGCGGTCCGCAATCCGTTCGATCCCGAGGTGATCGCCCGCTACAAGGCGATCCTGGCGCGGAGCCCGCACGACGGTGCCGCGCTCGCCAAGCTGCTCGAGATGTACCGGCGGTACAGCACGATCGACAACCTCAAGGCGGAGTACCAGAAGCAGCTCGACAAGAAGCCGGGCGACTGGGCGACGCTGGTCGTGATGGGCCGGCTGCAGCACGCGACCGGCGACGACGCGCGCGCGCTGGATCTCTGGACCCAGGCGGTCGCGGCCAGGGACGACGACGCGACCAGCTGGATCGCGATCGGCGAGCTCGACAAGGCCGCCGGCAAGAACGCCGAGACCAAGACCGCGTACGAGAAGGCGCTCGCCCACGCGACCGGCAAGGACATCAAGAAGCAGGCGCTGCGCGCGCTCGCCGACCTCGCGCTCGCGACCAACGACAACGACGCCGCGAACAGCTACTTCAAGCAGTTCCTCGACCTCGATCCGAAGAACGCGCAGCTGTGGATCGAGCGCGGCGACGTCATGCTCGCCGCCGGCAAGCGCGACGTCGCGCTCGACAGCTACACCGCCGCCGAGAAGCTGCTCGGCAGCGATCCCGCCAAGCGGGTCGAGGTCGTGTCGCGGCGCGGCCAGGCGCTCGAGGGCATGGGCAAGCTCGACGAGGCGGTCGCCGAGTACCGCCGCGCGATCAAGCTCGCGCCCAAGGGCTACTACCTCGAGACCGAGCTGACCGGCCGGATCATCGACATCTACCGCAAGCGCTCCGCGCTGGGCACGCTGCTCGCGCAGTACGAGAAGGAGTGGCCCGAGGCGTCGCGCGGCCACTTCGAGTGGGACACGCTCGGCAAGCTCTACGAGGAGACCGGCTCGCAGGACAAGGCGATCGCCGCGCTCAAGAAGGCGGTCGCGAAGTCGCCGTGGGAGCTCGAGACCCAGCGCCACCTGATCCAGCTGCTCGAGAACTCCGGCCGCGACGACGAGGCGATCGCGCAGTACGAGGCGGTCGTGCGCGCCGCGCCGGGCGAGGCGCGGTTCCAGCTCGAGCTCGCCGAGCGCTACTGGCGGCGCGGCCAGGAGAAGAACGCGCTCGACGACCTCACCCGGCTCGAGGGGCGATTCCCGCAGGATCCGGGCGTGCTGTCGGCGATCGCCGACCTCTACACCCGGTGGGGCAAGGAGGACCTCGCGATCGCCGAGTACGAGCGGCTCGCGCGGCTCGAGCCCGACGACGTCAGCCACCTGGTCACGCTCGGCGAGCAGTACTACCAGAAGGGCGACAAGGACAAGGCGCAGGCGACGTGGAAGCGGATCACCGCCAACGGCAAGGCGACCTCGTTCGCCAAGCTCGGCGACGTGCTCGCCGAGCACGGCAACACGTCCGACGCGCTGATCGCGTACGACAAGGCGATCAAGCTCGACGACAAGAACGCCGAGTTCTACAAGGGCCGCGCCGCGGTGTACGAGAGCACCAAGCTGTTCCAGCCCGCGCTCGACGACTGGAACAAGGTGCTCCAGCTGATCGGCCAGAAGCCGAGCGACCGGCTCGCCCGCCGCGACGCGCGCCGCCACGTCGTCCAGCTCCTGCTGCGCTCCGGCAACGACAAGCCGAAGTACAGCGAGTGGGCGACCCGGTTCGCCGCCAAGCCGCCCGACCCGGAGTCCGGCTACTTCCTCGTCGAGTACTACACGCGCCACCCGCAGCAGGGCGAGCCGCGCGCCACGCTCGAGAAGCTGGTCCAGCTCGTGCCCGACGATCAGGACGTCATGCTCGACCTGGTCAAGGCCTACCGCACCGCGCGCAAGTACGACGAGGCGGTCGCGCTCCTGCTCAAGCTCGCGAAGCTCGCGCCGAGCCGCGAGCGCGAGGTCTACCAGCAGATCAGCGAGATCAAGACCGAGGCGCGCAAGGACGACGAGGCGATCGAGTGGCAGCGCAAGGCGCTCGCCAAGTCGCCGAGCGATCCGACCGCGTACGAGCGGCTCGGCGAGCGCTACGTCGAGATGCAGCGGTTCGCCGACGCGATCGCCGCGTACGAGAAGACGGTGCAGCTCGACGCCCACAACAGCAAGGCGGCGTTCGCGCTCGCCCAGCTCTACGTGCAGAGCGGCGCGCCGATGAAGGCCGCGCAGCTGCTCCACAACGTGCTGCGCACGACCAGCGACGACGACGTGGTCGCGCGCGCCGGCAAGGAGGCGATCGATCTCGAGGAGATGACCGACACGCTCGGCGAGCTCGAGCGCGTGGTGTCGCCGCTGTCGTTCATGATGGCTCACAAGCCGGTGTACCGGCGCGTGCTGGTCGAGCTCTACCTGCGCTACGTGCCGCGGCTCGAGGAGCGGCTCCGCCACGGCAACGACGAGGTCAAGAAGGCGGCGCGCGCCGAGCTCGACCGGATCGGCGCGCACGGGCTTCGCCCGCTGCTCGAGGCGCTGCGCGACGACAAGGATCAGTCGCAGCAGCGGATCGCGGTGCAGGTGCTCGGCGGCCTCGGCAACAAGGGCGCGGCCGCGCCGCTGGTCCACATGGCGCGCCAGGAGCCGCCGAAGGATCAGCGCCACCTCGGCACGCTCGCCGAGACGCTCGATCGCGAGGTCCGGGTCGACGCGCTGGTCGCCGCGGGCCGGCTCGGCGATCCCAGCGTGCTCGCCGACGTCCTGCCGCTCATGGACAACCCCGAGCTGGCGATGCGCGAGGCCGCGACGTTCACGCTCGGGCGCTCCGGCGATCGCCGCGCGGTGCCGGCGCTGGTCAAGGCGCTCGGCTACTCGCGGCCGTCGGTCCGCCAGCTCGCGTGCCTCGGGCTCGCCCAGATCGACGACCCGCACGCCGCGACCGCCGCGATCGCGATCCTGCGCGACACCAGCCAGACCGACACGGTGCGCGCGGCCTGCGCCTACGCGCTCGGCGCGCGGCGGACCGCGGCCGGCGAGCCCGCGCTGATCGCCGCGCTCGACGACAACCGCGGCGAGGCCCAGCGGCTCGCGGCGTGGGCGCTCGGCCAGATCGGCGATGCCAAGGCGCTCGGCCCGCTGATCCGCGCGTACTTCGCGCGCGCCGGCAGCCCGGCCGACGAGGTCGTGTGGGCGATCGGCCGCACGGCGGGCGCCGGGCTCGCGCCCGCCCCGCTCGCCGACCTCGGCGCGTACCCGATGCGCAACGGCAAGTACAACGACCTCGAGGCGGTGCGCGACCTGCCCGGCGCGCTGCCGCATCCGCCCGCGGCGAGCCGGCTCGTGATCGATCACGCCGCCGACATCTCGGCCGGGCTCGGCGAGGCGCTCGGCGAGCACCGCGATGTCGTGGTGTCGGTGCTCGGCGATCTCGACGCCGCGCCCGATCGGCTCGCGCTCGGCGCGCTCACCCCGGCGAGCGGCGATGCCAGGGTCGCCGGCGCGGTCCAGACCATCGCCGCCGCGATCGCGCCGAAGGTCGAGGCGCAGCTCTCGGCCGACGATCCGAAGGTGCGCGCGCTCGCGGTGTCGGTGCTCGCCAAGATGGACGGCGGCAAGCTGCACGGCGCCGACGACGCGATCGCCAGGGCGCTGGGCGATCCCGCCGACCAGGTGCGCGCCGCCGCGATGCTCGCGATCCCGGCGGTCGCCGCGCGCCGCGGCCAGGCCCCGCCGGCGCTGGTCGCCGCGCTCGGCAAGATCCTGGCCAGCGGCCCCTGGGCCGACCGCCGGGTCGCCGCCCTCGCGCTCGGCCAGCTCGGCGCCGCCGGCGACCCCGCCGCGCTGGTCAAGGCAGCCGGCGACGCGTCGAGCTTCGTGCGCGAGGCGGTCGCGATCGCGCTGGGCGAGGTCGGGGGACCCTCGGCGGCCGGCCCGCTCGAGACCCTGTCGCGCGACCCGGTCGAGCAGGTCCGCGACGCCGCCGCCAAGGCGCTCCACCGCTGAAGAACCACGCCTGACCGATCTGCCGGGCTCGGCTTCTTTGACGCACTGTTTCGCAAAAGGGTAGAATCACAGCGCGATGGACGTGGGTCTCGTGTGCGACGCGTGCAGCGCGTTGACTCCCATCGGCGTGCCGCAATGTGCTCGTTGCGGCGAGCCGGTCGCGCTGGACCCACGACCGCGGCGCGGGAGCAAGCCGGGTGTGGTCGGCGGTGCGATGCGCGCGATCCCGAGCATCGTGGGCAACACGTGCACCAAGTGCGGCGCCAACGTACCCGGCAATCTCAAGTTCTGCCCCGCGTGCGGTCAGCGCGTCCAGGTCGCGCAGAACTTCGAGGTCGAGACCCGCGTCGGCCCGCGCGCGTCGGGTGACGCGCAGAAGCCCGGCCGCGCGACGATGATGTTCGGCGGCGCGATGCAGGCGGCGCGCGCCAAGCTCACGCTGATCCGCGGCGACGGCGAGGACGGCGTGTCGTTCACGCTCGCCGGCACCGACCACCTCGCCGGGCGCGGCGACTGCCCGATCTCGTTTCCGGACGACACGTTCCTGTCGCCGATCCACGCCAACTTCCGCTACGCCAACGGCAACCTGATCGTGCGCGACGAGGGCTCGCTGAACGGCCTCTATATCCGGATCACCGGCAGCGCGAAGATCGAGCCGGGCTCGACGATCCTGGTCGGCGAGCAGGTGCTGTCGGTGTCGCCCGCCGCCGCGCTCGACGATCTGCCCGACCCGGACGGCACGTACTACTCGGCGAGCATGATGCGGCCGGCGACGATGGAGATCGTCCAGCAGCTGCGCGGCGGTGCCAGCGCGTGGGTGTTCCGGCCGCAGACCGAGGTGGTCACGATCGGCCGCGAATCCAACGATATCAACTTTCCCGACGATCCGTTCATCTCCGGGCGTCACGCCCAGCTTCAGCTGACCGCAGGCGTGCTATCGGTTACCGATCTGGGCTCGCGCAACGGTACCTTCGTCCGCGTCACGGGCGAGCGCGTGCTCAAGCACGGCGACTACGTGTTCTTGGGTCAGCAGCTACTTCGCGTCGAAATCGTGTGAGAGATGGAGTCATCATGACCGTCTGCAATCGTTGCGGCAAAGAGAACCAGGACCACTACAAGTTCTGCCTTGGATGTGGGGCCGAGCTGACGGCGAAGCCGCCCGGCGGTGACATGGCGATGATGAAGACGATGATGCAGGACCCGACGCAGCAGGCGCCGATGACCGGCGCGCCGCTGCGCGGTCCGAGCGGAACCGGCGGGCCGATGATGGCGCCGCAGCCGGCGCGCGCGGCCGGGATGCCCGGCATGCCGCCGTCCGGACCGCTGGGCGCGCCCGGCATGCCGCCGCCGATGGCGCCGATGGGCCCACCGCCCGGCGTGCCCGGCTTCTCGCCCGGCTTCGCACCCGCGGCGCCGCAGCCCGCGGCGATGCGGCGCTGTCCGTCGTGCGGCAGCGACGTGCCGCCGACCTTCCGGTTCTGCGGCACGTGCGGCTTTCGCATGGACGAGGGCTCGGCGCCGAACATGATGCCGGCGTCGGGTCCGGCCGCCGCGCCGATGGCGCCGATGGCGATGCCGCAGCCCCAGCGCGCGCGGCTGTCGATGACGCTGATCCGGCCCGACGGCACCGAGGGCGGCACGCACGACCTCCGCCCCGGCGAGAACAAGCTCGGCCGCAGCTTCGGCCCGGTGTTCGAGAACGACGGCTATCTGTCGCCGGTGCACGCGCAGCTCGACATCCGCGGCCAGACCGCGACGGTGCGCGACCTCGACAGCCTGAACGGCGTGTTCGTCAAGATGACCGGCGAGGAGGAGCTGCAGTCCGGCCAGATCATCCGCATCGGCCAGGAGCTGCTACGCTTCGAGCTCATCCCCACGCCGGAGCCGACCGCCGACGGCACCGAGCTCATGGGCAGCCCGAACCCGGGCTACTGGGGCAAGCTCACCGTGATCATCGGCCGCGAGGTCACCGGCGCGGCCTACCCGCTGCTCGGCGACAGCGTCACGCTCGGCCGCGAGCGCGGCGAGATCAACTTCCCCGACGACGGCTACGTCTCGGGCCTGCACGCGCGCGTCGTGCTGCGCGACGGCCGGGTCTACCTCGCCGATCTGGGCAGCTCGAACGGCACCTTCATCAAGGTCAACGGCGAGCGCAGCGTCGGCCACGACTCGTACGTGCTGCTCGGCCAGCAGCTGTTCCGGCTCAACTTCGCGTAGCCGACTACTTCGACACGCCGTCGAGCTCGTTGACGTTCATGTTCTGCTCGTTCTTCTCCTTGAACGTGAACGCCTTGGGGATCTTGAGCTCGCCGCCGGGCTCGAAGATCACGAGCAGATCGACCGTCTCGTTCGGCTTGCCACCCGGCGCCTCGACCACCAGCTCGCTGTCGCTCGCGAAGCGCACGACCGTGCCCTGGCGCGAGCCGAAGTAGACCTTCGCGTTGCGCGCGCCGTCGGCGACGAACCGGTTGCCCTTGATGCGGACGAAGGTCCCGCCCTCGACATCGCCCACGTTCGGATCGATCCCGGTCACCTTGAGCTTCGTGTCGTTGTTGCCGCACGCGACGAGCCCGAGCACGAGGACCGGCAGAGCGAGGAGGCGCATGTCCGAAACGTACCGCAACTGGTGACGGCAAGGAACTGCCGTTACATCAGGTCTCGACGAGCCAGAGCCCTTCGCATCTTCGCGAGCGCCTGTTCCTGGAGCTGGCGGATGCGCTCGCGCGAAAGGTTGTACTTGTCGCCGATTTCCTTGAGCGTGAGCTCCTGCTCGGTGCCCAACCCGAAGCGCTGGCGGAGGATATCTGCCTCGATCGGCCGGAGATCGCCGAGCAGCTCGCGGACCTCGCCGGTCAGCGCCTCCCACTCGAGGTCCTGGGTCGGCGAGACCTCCTCCCGGTCGGGATCCTCGAGCACCTCGCCGAGCACCCGGCCCTCGTCGTCGCCGACCGGCTTGTCGATCGACACCGACTGCTCGAGCAGCCAGCTGCGCATCTTCTCGATCTTGTCGAGCGGCATCTTGGTCGCGACCGCCAGCTCGTCGCTGGTCGGGTTGCGGCCGAGCTTGCCGGTCAGCTCGCGGCGCGCCTTGGTCAGGCGATGCTGCGCGTCGATCATGTGGACCGGCAGCCGGATCTCGCGGCCCTTGTCGGCGAGCGCGCGGCTGATCGCGTGGCGGATCCACCAGCTCGCGTAGGTCGAGAACCGGAAGCCGCGGCGGTAGTCGTAGCGTTCGACCGCCTTCATCAGGCCGAGGTTGCCTTCCTGGATGAGGTCGGCGAGCGCCATCCGGCCGTGGTTGAAGCGGCGCGCGATCGACACGACGAGCCGCAGGTTCGCCTTCACGAAGTCGTTGCGCGCCTCGCCGGCGGCGCGGTTCGCCGCGTGGACGCGGCGCAGCCACTCGTTGACCGCCGCCGCGCGCCCGAGCGAGCCGACGCTGT
>DATJAE010000138.1:0-9902 GCA_035516595.1 Kofleriaceae bacterium
GATCGAACGCCGACAGCCGGCCCGAGCGCACCACGAGCTCGCCGGCGACCACCTTGTGCACCGCGACCGGCTTGCCGACGTCGATCAGGATCTTGCTGTCGAACGCGCCGTGGAAGTCGATCGCGACGTGGGGCGGCGAGGCGGACCCCACGCCGTAGCCACACACCAGCAGCGCGAGCAAGCCGGTCCGCACGGGCGCAATTCACCACGCGCGGCCGATCCGGTCAAGGTACGATCGCCACGTGGCGGAGGACACGCTGGGCGACTACCAGCTCGTCGAGCACCTCGGCGGCGGTGGCTTCGGCCAGGTCTACCGCGCGATCCACGCGCGCAGCGGGGCGCAGGTCGCGATCAAGCGCTTCGACCTCGCGGTGACCGACAGGCACGCGCAGCGCGCGATCGTCGAGGCGCGCGCCGCCGCGTCGATCGACCACCCCAACGTGGTCAAGGTGCTCGACCTCCAGCTCGACGCCGGCGGCCGGCCGTACCTGGTGATGGAGCTGCTCGAGGGCGAGACCCTGCGCGTGCGGTGGGCGCGCGGCGCGGCGGCCGCCGAGGTGGTCGCGACCGGCGAGGCGATCCTGCGCGGGCTGGCGGCGGCGCACGCGCGCGGCGTGGTGCACCGCGATCTCAAGCCCGACAACGTGTTCGTCACGCGCGACGGGCGCGTCGTGATCGTCGACTTCGGGCTCGCCAAGCTGATCGGCGATCCGATGCGGCTGACCTCGACCGGCCAGGTGATCGGGACGCCGATGTACATGGCGCCGGAGCAGATCCGCGGCAAGCCGATCGACCCGCGCACCGATCTGTACGCGCTCGGCGCGATGCTGCACGAGGCGCTCGGCGGCAAGCCGGTGTTCGACGCCGGCACGACGTTCCAGATGTTCGAGGCGCACTGCAGCCGGCCGGTGCCGCCGCTGCCGCCGAGCGTGCCGGCGCGGCTCGCGCGCGTGCTCGAGCGCGCGCTCGCCAAGGAGCCCGCCGCGCGCTGGCCGGACGCGACCGCGATGCGGCGCGCGCTGTCGGCCGCGAGCCAGCGCCGCCCGCGCTGGCCGTTCGCGGTCGCGGCGGTGTGCATCGCCGGCGCCACGGCCACGATCGCGTTCACGCTGGCGAGCCCGGCGGCGTCGCGCGCGCTGCCCGATCCGCCGTCGCCGGAGCGCGCCGCGCCGCTCGGCCTCGTCCCGCCGCCGCTTCCGGGCGAGCCGGCGCTCGATCCGAGGATGGAGGACCAGCTGCACGCCATCCGCGACGCGCTGGCGCGAGGCACGTACCCCGCGGACGCGTCGCGCACGATCATCTGCAGGCTGCGCGACACGTTGCGCACGATTCCGGACGTGCAGCAGCTCGAGGTGCGGCGGGCGGCCGAATTCACGCGGCGGCTGCTGGCGCTCTACGAGGCCTACGCGCCGAACACGACCTGCCCCGCCGCCGGCTCGGCGCGATAGCGCGGCCAGCCCGCCGGTCGTTCCGGGCTACACTGTGCTCGACATGGACGTCCAGGCAGTATCCGCGCTGCTCGCGGCGCTGCTGATCCTCGCGATCGGCACCTCGGTGCTGCTGCGGTCGCGCTCGGACCGCATGTACACGTCGTTCGCCTGGTTCACGTTCACGGTCTCGGCGTGGCACCTGTGCTCGTTCATCGACGCCGCCACCCACAGCCCGGTGATGCGCTGGCTGTCGCTGTGGGCCGCCGCGACCATCCCCCCGACCGCGATCCGCTTCTTCCGGATCTTCCTCGCACAGCCGTCGATCGGCGGGCCCAAGCGCGGCCCGCGCGTGACCCTCGCCTGGACCCTGCTCGCCTACGCCGCGCTCGTGTTCTCCGTCGTCGGCAAGCCGATCACCGAGAACCTGTACTTCCTCTTGCCGTTCGGCACCTACGTGTTCGGCGGCATGTACCGCGCCGTGTGGGACCTCTACAAGGCGTACCGCGCCACCACCAAGCGGGTCGAGCGCACGCGCGTCGGCTACCTCGCGCTCGGCGGGTTCGTGACCACGACGCTCACCCTCACCGACGTGCTGCCGCGGTTCGGCGTGCCGTGGCCCGCGGTCGGCAACGTGCTCGGCATCCTCTACCTGTACTTCCTGTCGCAGACGCTGTTCCGCAACCGCCTGCTCGACCTCAACGAGCTGGTCGGCAAGATGGCGGTGCTCGGCACGCTGGTCGTGCTGCTGTCGGCGGTCTACGGCTTCCTGCTGTACTGGATCGGCAGCGGTCAGCAGGGGCTGTATCTCCTGAACGCGCTGGTCGCCGCGTTCGTCATCCTCATCCTGTTCGAGCCGGTGCGCAGCTGGCTCGAGAACGGGATCAACCGCTGGCTGCTCCGCCAGCGGACCGAGCTGCGCGGCCGGCTCGACGCGGTCCGCCGCGAGCTGCCCGGCGTGGTCGACGTCCCCGACATGGTGCAGCGGATCGTGACCGCGCTCGAGGAGTCGCGGCGCGTCACCGACGCGGCGGTGTACCTGCTCGATGCCGACGGCGCGGGCTTCGATCGCGCGGGCTACCTCGGCAAGCCGCCGCCCGAGCGGCTCGACGCCAACGCCGAGCGCGCGCTGCTCGACCGCGTGCGCTCCGGCTACTTCGATCTCGGCCAGCTCGGCCGCGAGCTCGACGAGCTGCGGCCCACCGCGCCCGACAGCGAGGCCAAGCGCACCGCGCTGGTCGCGCTGCGCGATCGCACCCAGGAGCTGCAGGCCGCGCTGATCTTCCCGCTGTTCGGCTCGGCCGAGACCGAGCTCGGGCCGTGGCTGCTCGGGCTGTTCTGCCTGCGCGACGATCGCACCGACGACGCGTTCGACGCCGACGACATCGAGACGTTCCGCCAGCTCGCGATCGGCGCCGCGCGCGTGATCGAGTCGTCGCAGGCGTACGAGCGGGTCAAGGAGCGCGACCGGCTCGCCGCGCTCGGCGAGATGGCGGCCGGCCTCGCGCACGAGATCCGCAACCCGCTCGGCGCGATCAAGGGCGCGGCGCAGCTCTTGATCACGTCCGACGGCGGCACCGCGCCGCACGGCGAGACCGCCGAGCTGCTCAGCATCATCGTCGAGGAGGCCAACCGGCTGAACAACGTGGTCACGCGCTTCCTCGACTACGCGCGCGCCGAGCGCCCCGGCCGCGAGGGCGCCGACAAGGTCAACGTCAACAACGTGGTGCGCCGGCTCGAGCAGCTGCTCCGCCAGGAGGCGCACAAGAACCTCGAGCTACGGGTCCGGCTCGACGAGGCGCTGCCGCAGATCGCGGGCGATCCCGAGTCGCTGCTCCAGGTGTTCCTGAACCTCGCGCAGAACGCGCTGCAGGCGATGCCCGAGGGCGGCACGCTCGAGATCCTCACCACGCGCCGCCGCCGCTCGCGGCTCGGCTACGGCCAGTTCTGCGAGATCCGGTTTCGCGACACCGGCATCGGCATCCCGCGCGACCGCCTGAAGAAGCTGTTCATCCCGTTCTACACCACCAAGCAGAAGGGTACGGGCCTCGGCCTCGCGATCTCGCACCGCATCATCAACCAGCACGGCGGCACGATCGAGGTGCGCTCGACGATCGGCCAGGGCTCGACGTTCTCGGTGTTCTTGCCCGCCGCCGAGCCGGTGCCCGCCAGCAAGGTCGAGGACATCACCGAGACCGGGCGGCTCAGCCGCGGCGACCTGACCCCGGTCAAGCCGCTGCCGTCGCCCGAGCCCGCCGCGATCTCGACCAGCGGCGGCGCGATCGAGTCGATCCCACCGATCGAGGACACGCCGGCGCCCGCCTCGCCTACGCCGGCGCCCGCGACCACTGTAGAGTAGCCCGCGGTGCAGCCGGCAAAGATCCTGGTCGCCGACGACGAGCAAAACCTGCGTCGCGTGCTCGCGGCGCTGCTGCGCCGCGAGGGCCACGATGTCGTGCAGGCCGCGAGCGGGCTCGAGGCGATCGACCGGCTCGCCGACGTCGACGTCGTGATCACCGACCTCCGCATGCCCGGCGCCGACGGCATGGAGGTGCTACGCACCGCCGCCAAGAACCACCCCCACGTCCCGGTCATCATGATCACGGCGTACGGCTCGGTCGGCCAGGCGGTCGAGGCGATCAAGGCCGGCGCGTTCGACTACATCGAGAAGCCGTTCGAGCAGGAGTCGATCCGGGTGATCGTCGAGAAGGCGATCGGCCAGGCCTCGGCGAACCGGCTCGCGCCGCGCCAGACCCTCTACCCCGCCGCCGAGACCGGCAAGTTCGGCCTGATCGGCACCTCGCCCGAGATGCAGGCGATCTTCGCGGTGATCGAGAAGGTCGCCGACACGCCGTCGACCGTGCTGATCACCGGCGAGAGCGGCACCGGCAAGGAGCTGGTCGCCAAGGCGCTGCACGAGCAGTCGAGCCGCAGGACCGAGCCGTTCATCAAGATCAACTGCGCCGCGATCCCCAAGACCCTCATGGAGTCCGAGCTGTTCGGCTACGAGAAGGGCGCGTTCACCGGCGCGACCTCGAGCAAGCCCGGGCGGTTCGAGCTCGCCGACGGCGGCACGCTGTTCCTCGACGAGATCGGCGAGATCCCGGTCGAGATGCAGGTGAAGCTGTTGCGCGCGATCCAGGAGAGCGAGTTCGAGCGGGTCGGCGGGCTCAAGACGATCAAGGTCGACGTCCGCCTGATCACCGCGACCAACCGCGATCTCGAGCAGGAGATCCAGCGCGGCAACTTCCGCGAGGACCTGTTCTACCGGCTCAACGTCGTGCCGCTGCAGATCCCGCCGCTGCGCCTGCGCAAGGGCGACATCCCGCTGCTGGTCGCCCACATCATCCGCAAGTTCAACGAGCGGCTGAAGAAGAACATCACCGGCATCGCGGACGACGCGCTGGCCGCGCTCGAGGCCCACGCCTGGCCGGGCAACATCCGCGAGCTCGAGAACGTGCTCGAGCGCACGATCCTGTTCTGCAAGGGCGATCGGATCGAGCGCACCGATCTCCAGCTCGCGAGCGCCGCCGCACCCGAGCCGGCGTCGAGCTCGCAGCCGGTGCCGATCGCGCCCGAGGACGAGGACGTGGACGAGCCGTCGGGCGAGATCTCGGGCTCGCTCAAGGACGCGGTGCGCGCCGAGACCGCGCGGGTCGAGCGCGAGCTGATCGTCAAGGCGCTCGACGAGACCGGCGGCAACGTGACCCAGGCCGCGCGGCTGCTCAAGATCTCGCGCAAGAGCCTGCAGATGAAGATGAAGGAGTTCGGCCTGCGCGACCGGGAGGGCTAGCGATGGCGCGCTGGCTCGTCGCGCTCGGTCTGGCGGGGTGCGCGCATGGCTCGGCCTGGCCCGCCGCGACCGAGCACACCGCGCGGTTCGCCGGCGCGGTCACCGACATGGGCTTCGCGTGCTGGTCCGACAGCGGGCCGTGCACGATCACCGTCGGCAACGCCGTGATCGTCGTGGTCGAGGGCGGGTTCGGGCCGCCGCGCGAGCCGACGGGCAGCGTGATCGGCATCGCGATCAGCGGCGACTCGGCGGACGCGCTCAAGGCCCGCTACCTCGGCAAGCGGGTCGAGGTCTACGCCGCCGAGACGCCCGAGATGGACGCGCAGGGCAACATCACCGGCTACCGCACGCGCGCGCTGACGCTCGCCGGCAGCACCGCGTTCTACGTCCGGCTCGCGGCGCGGTAGCCGGCACTCGTGCCGGGTCCGAGCCGACATCGTGCGACGCCGTCCTCCTCGAGGCACGTCGCGATCCGCCGCGCGACCTCGAGTTGCGCGCGCAGCTCGGCCGGCGATGCCACGGCTCGAGCGTGTTACTTCCTGGCGATCAGGTCGGACAGCGTCTTCACCAGCTGGTCCTCGTCGCCGGCCTTGTAGCCGTACTGGACCAGGCGCACCGTGCCCTCGGGATCGATCACGAAGGTCGACGGCATCTTGTCGGGGTCGTAGGCCTTGATCGCCGGGCTCTTGTCGTCGGGCAGGAACACCGGGAACACGTGCTTGAGCTTCAGCGACGTCATGAACTGCTTGCCGTCGTCGATGTTGTCGTTGATGTTGACCGAGACGAACAGCACCTTGCCGCCGAGCTTGGGCGCGACCTTGTCCCACGCCGGCAGCTCCTTGTGGCACGGCTCGCACCAGCTCGCGCCGAACGTGAACAGCACCCACTTGCCGGCCATGTCCTTGAGCCGGAAGTGCTTGCCGGTGGCGGTGGTCGCGTCGAGCTCGACGTACCGGTCGCCGGTCTTGACCTCCGCGCGCGCCGCCCCGGCGACCGAGGCGAGCACGGCGAGAACGACTGCTGGCTTCATGGCTACTCCTAGTAATCGGCGCCGAGCGCGAGCACGCCCGACGGATACGCGTCGCTCGCGCCGCCCGCGCCGCGCGCCCCTGCCATCGACCACGACCAGGTGAACTGCTGGTACTCGGCGGCCGCGCTGACGAACAGGTGGCTGGTCACCGTGCAGCGGATCGACGCGGCGAGATCGAGCGCCCAGCGCGACGCCGCGCCGAACGCGGCCTCGGTGGGCTCGTTGCCGGCGAACACCGGCTCGAACGCGGCCACGCCGTGCAGCGACAGCCGGTCGCCGAGCTTGTAGCCGGCCGACGCGCCGAGGATGACGTACTGGTAGTCGGTGTCGGGCGTGCGTGCGGTGTCGACCGAGTCGATCGCGAACGAGCGCCGGCCCGCGCCGAGCCGCGCCGCGAGCTCGAAGCTGGCGCCGTGGACCAGCGCGTAGCTGCCGAACGCCTCCCACCGCGAGATCGAGGTCGACGCCACGCTCTTGTCGGGCATCGGCGTGGTCATGTCGAGCGTGTGGTCGAGCGAGACGCCGAGCTCCATCCGCGCGATCGGCTGGACGTGGGCCTCGAGCGAGACCGCGCCGACCGCCGACGAGCTGTAGCCGGCGAGCGTGGCCATGCCGGGGGTGAACGAGCGGGTCGCGATGCCCAGGCCGGCCGACGCACCGATGCGCAGGCCCTCCGCGGCGGACGCGCTCGCCTGCGCGCTCGCGGTGCCGGTGTCGGCCGGATCGCTGCCGCCGGTCATCGCGGCGATCTCGTCGGCGCTGACCGAGTCGGAGGCGTCGGCGGTCTCGGTCGGCTTGGCCTCGTGCTCGGCCGGTCTGGCGGCGGGCGCGGGCCCGAGCCCGGGCGGGCTATCGTCCATCTCGATCGCGTCGTCGCTGGGCTTGGGCGGCGGGGTCGCGGCGGCGAGCCGTACGTGCACCGCCGGAGCGGGATGCGGCGGCGGCGCGGGCGCGGCGGCGACCCGCTCGGGCTCCGGATCGGGAGCCTGCGCGCCCGCCATGGAGGTCACCTCGTCCGCCAGGTTCGCGCGCAGGACGTCGACGTCGTCCTTGGACAGCCCGTGCGGTCCGAGCCACAGCTCGCTGTAGGTCTCGAGCCCGCCGTCGCCGCGATACACCACGAGCTTGAGCGTGCGCGCGCCCTTCTCCTTGGCGAGCTCGAACGCGATCACGCCGCTGACGTGCAGGCCGCGCACGACGTCGGCGGTGGCGTCGTCGTGATGGGCGAGCGCGCGCAGCGTCTGTGCCGGCACGGCGATCGGCTTGACGTGCAGGTCGGCCATGATGGGCTTGACCTGCTTGTCGATGTCGTGGCCCCCATTCAGGATGCCGGCGAACACCACGGCGGCGGCGGCGACGATCATGCGTTGAGCCTCTGGGTCTCGGAGACCGTCTGCGACTTGATCACCCCGACGTGCCCGCCCGCGAGCGTGCACATCGCGTAGTGCACCAGGCCGGTGAACACCGGCCCGCTCACCACGTCGCCGTCGAACGTGAACTTCGCGCCGTGCCGCGGGCAGTAGAAGTCGCTGCCCTGGACCTCGATCGTCGCGCCCTCGTGGGTGCACTTCGAGGTGAGCGCGTAGAGCCCCCCGCTATCGCGCACGACGAAGAAGCCGCCGCTCGAGAAGTAGACCGGCGTGTTGGTCTGGAACGTGGTCGGCGCGCCGACGTCGGTCACGCCGCTCGACGGGCAGGTCGGCTGAACGCCGCCATCGCCCGGCGGCGGAGGGTTCGAGCCCGAGCCCGCGTCGGGCATGTCCGGGTTGGAGCCGCTGCCTTCCGGCCCACCGAGCGGGCCGGTCTGGATCACCGTGCTGCTGTCGATGCAGCTGGCGAGCGACGCGATCCCGAGACAGCTCGCGAGCCCCGTGCAGAACTCGCGGCGAGAGACCGTGACAACGAGCCCCTCAGCTCTCTTCACGCGCCGTACTGAACCATTTCGGCCCCGGTCCTGTCGACCGAAACCTCGCTGACAACGGCGGTGCGCGATGCCTCACCCCGGCTGTGCAACCCTTGCGCAGTCTTCGACGGGATCGCTGCGCAAATCGCGCAACGAGATCGCAACAAATTCAGGTGCACCGCGCGGCCGGTTTGGCTAGCGTAACGCGCGCGATGTTCCGTTCCGCCGGGGGACTCTGGCTCGCGCTGGCGTGCAGCGCCGCCGCGTGCGCCGGACCGCAGAACGCCCCCGAGCCCGACCCGGCGCAGGCCCTGGACGAGTCGGTGTTCCGCTGCAACGTCGAGCCGATCCTGGTCAAGCAGTGCAGCTACAACGCGTGCCACGGGATCGCCGGCGGCGAGACCGCGCTGCGGGTGTACTCGCCCGGCAAGCTGCGCGCGACCCAGGCGATGACGATCGACGACCTGATCGCGCCGCTCACCGACGCCGAGCAGCACGCGAACTTCGAGTCGGCGTCCGGCTTCAACTTCGGGATCACCGACGTGCAAGACAACTGGCTGTTGCGCAAACCGCTGCCCTCCGCGGAGGGCGGCTACGAGCACCACGGCGGCGCGATCTGGATGGGCGGCACCAACGACCCGCAGTACGTCGCGATCCGCGCGTGGCTGACCGGCATGGGGGTGTGCCCGTGAGGCTCGCGATCGCGCTCGGCATCGTGGCCGCCGCGCGGGTCGCGAGCGCGTTCCCGAGCGGCACGCAGTTCGATCTCGATCCGATGATGGGCGACGGCGGCGGGGGCAACGTGTTCGACGGCGCGCCGCGCTTCACCGCGCACGGCTGCGACGTCTGCCACACCGATCCGCCGCACCGGATCGGCGAGGCGCTCCAGGCCGATCACCCCGAGCTGTTCACGGACGGCTACAAGCCCGGCATGCAGTACCACCTGCGCGTCGTGCTCGAGAACGAGTGGGCCGGCATCATGTACAAGTCGCTCGGCGACAACTGCGGGTTCGCGGCCACGACCTACGTGCCGTGCGATCAGAACGGCTTCGCGCTCGAGGTCGACGATCTGAACGGCAACCCGCAGGGCAGCTACACCGCGGTGGTCGACAACGCGTGCGCCACCGGCACGCCGCCGCCCGGGGTCGACGTCTACATCATGCTGGACGGCAACGCGGTCACCCACAACGGCGCGCACCACGCGCAGTCGCAGTGGGACTTCTGCTGGACCGCGCCGGCCGCCGGCAAGGGCGTGCTCACCGCGTACCTCGCGGTGGTCGACGGCAACGGCGGCGACGGCACGATGAACTTCCCGGCGAACACGACCGGCGACGACGTCGTGACCGGCACGCTGCCGATGGCCGAGATCGGCGGCGCCGCGGCGCCGACCCAGAGCGGCGGCTGCAGCGCGGGCGGCGACGCCGGCGGCGCGCTCGCGCTGATCGTCCTCGCGCTGGTCGCGCCGCGCCGCCGCACGCGCTGGCTGGCCGCGCTGCTCGCGCTCGGCGCGATCTCCGGCTGCGCCCACGTCCGGCCGCGCGAGCGCGAGACGCTGGCCCGCCGCAACATGAAGTTCGGCCCGGATCCGATCGAGGACGAGCTCGATCTCCACATGCAGGAGGCGCGCGAGGGCAGCTCCGGCGGGTACGGCTCGTCCGGCGGCGGTTGCGGATGCAACTAGCGCGCTTCTCGAAAACCCCCGCGAGGCGAGACCGAGCGGCGGGAGGCGGATCGCGGCGCACCCCCGGA
>DATJAE010000139.1:0-11728 GCA_035516595.1 Kofleriaceae bacterium
GGGTGCCGTCGTCGGTGTGGAGCAGCGCGAGCGCGAGCGCGCAGCCGTGGCGCAGGAACGCCTTGCTGCTGGCCAGGCCCTCGATCAGCGGCGCGGCCGCGGCCTCGCCGAACTTGATCGACTTGCCGAGGATGCGAACCGCCTCGGCGCGGCTCATCTTCTTCACCGCGGCGATCACCGGCCCCGCGGCGCGCGCGTCGGCGCGGTCGCTCAGCTCGGCGGCGGCGGTGACGCGATCCTTGCGGTCGTCGAGCATCGCGATCAGCTCGTCGGTCGACTTGCCGCGCAGGATGCCCTGGGTCGGGGTGCGCTCGATCGAGCCCGACACCACCGCACCGTCCTCGCTCTTGATCGTACCGTTGGTCGGCGGCTTGTGGCGCAGCTCGACGCCGAGCGCGCGCGCCTCCTCGGCCAGCGCCTTGAGGTTGTCGGCGGCGGCGTCCTCGTCGATGTCGAACGCGGTCGGGTGGTGGCGCAGCGCCTCGAACCCGGTCTCGAGCCGGAGCACGAGATCGCGGCGCGACCGCGCGAGGCCCTCGGACACCGCGACCTGCGCGAGCTCCGGCCCCATCCAGATCCCCCACGCGACCGCGCTCTCGAGCACGTGCCGGCGCAGCTCGCGCCAGCGCTCGAGCGGAAACCCGCGCGAGGCGATCAGGTAGTCCTCGCGCGACGGCCGCGCGAACCGGCGAGCGATCGCGATCGCGCGGCGCACCGCCTGCGCGCTCTCGAGCTGGGCGAGCTTGTCGTCGCGGAACTCGCCGTGCTCGGCGTGCTCGATGCCGAGCAGATCGTAGCCGGCACCGAGCACGAGGTCGCGCGCGCGCTGGAACGACGGCTCGACCTCGCCGTCGGCGGTGATCCCGCTGAGGTGATCCTCGGCGGCGCGCAGCACGTAGCCGACGTTGTCGGCGAGCGGCGCGACCAGCCGCACGCGGCGGATCGGCCGGCCGCGCACCACGATGTCGACCAGCAGGTCGAACTGCTTGGACAGCGCGACCAGGATCGCGCGATCGAGATCGAACGCGACGTCGAGCGCGATCACCGCGAGCTGGGTCGGGCTCGGCACGCGCAGCGCGGCGGGCGGACCGATCACCAGCGTGATCACCGGCCCGGTGTTCACGCGATGGAGCAGCACGCGGACGTCGAGCGCGCCGCCCAGGCCGCGCGCGATCTGATCGCCGGCGAGCAGCGCGAGCCGGACCTGGCCGTTGTCGACGTGGAGCGACGACGTCGCGCCGGTCGCGGCGAACTCGAGCCACGGGTCGCTGTCGAGCGGCAGCTCGTGGGTCTCGGTGGTCAGCGGATCGGACCCCGGCGGAATGATCGCGGTGCCGGTCGACTCCTCGTCGGCAGGCTCGGGCGGCGGCGGCAGCGGCTCGGGGGGCGCGGCGGCGGGCGGGCCCGGCGGCGCGGCCGCGGTGGTCGGCTCGTGATCGAAGTCGGGCGGCACGAGCCTGGGCACGGACGGCAGCGGCTTGTGCGGCCTGGCCGCGGGCGGCGCATCGTCGTGGAGCTCGTCGGGCTGGCGCTCGACCGGCTTGGTGTTCAGGTCCTCGTGCACCGGCTTGTGCGCCGGCGCGTCGGGCGGCGGGCCGATCGTCGTGGCCTCGGCCGCGACCTCGCGCGCGCGCGAAAGCTCCGCGGTCCGCGCGGCGAGCTCGGCGCGCAGCTCCGCGAGCTCCTTGCGCTGGCGGTCGAGCTCGCCGTCGCGCTGCGCGATCTCGCTGCGCCGGCGCTCCGACTCCTTCGCGGTGACCGCCGACGCCGCCGCCTCGTGCGCGCGGCTCTCGATGTACGCGCGCAGCCCGGCCGGGCCGAACACCACGGCGAACTCCTTGACGTACGGCGGGATCGCGCCGCCGTCGTCGCGCAGCTGCTGGTAGAGCCGGATCCGCTCGTCGAGCTCGCGGTGGCGATGCGCCTCGCCGAGCACGAGCACGAGCAGCTCGGCCGCCGGATCGTGATAGACGACCGGCACCGCGAGCGCGATCGGCTCGGCGACGCCGTCGAGCCTGAGCTGGTTGAGCGTGCCGGCGTGCAGCCGGTCGGCGAGCTCCGGATCGCTGACCGCGTCGATCGTCGCGTGCACGGTCGCGGCGATCAGCTCGCCGCGCGGCCCCGTGACCTGCACGGTCTCGGTGCGGGTGCGGCCGAGCGGACCGCGATAAGCATTCTGCGACGGCGCGCGAGCGGCACCCCTGGCCATGGCCGGAGGCATAACACGCCGCCAGGATCAGTTCACGGTGCCGGACGGGTCGTCGGCGACGGGGTCGGGTGCCTCGTCGTCGTCGATCGCCTTGCCCATCATCTGGGCGGCGACCGCCACCAGCACCTCGTGGACGTGCTCGAGCGTGTCGAGCCGCCCGCACAGCGAGTAGTAGTCCTCGATCGAGACCTCGCCCATCCGGGCCAGGGTCTGCTGGACATACGGCCGCATCCGGGGCGGCGCGTCGAGCTCGGAGTCGAGGTCCTCGAGGTCGGCCTGGGCGATCGCCGAGGCGACGAACCCGGTGGGCGAGAAGCTGAGGCCGGTCGGCAGGACCATCCGCCATTCGCCGTCGTCGCCGGTCGCCTCCCAGCGCCCGCCGAGGCGCCGGCGCACGACCTCGCCGAAGTACGCGCCCGAGGTCGCGATCACGAGCTCGACGGTCGCGGCCTGCTCGCCCGGAACGCTGCGCAGGTAGTGATCGAGCAGCGGCAGCGTGTCGCTGTCGTACTCGAGCGTCACGCCGAGCGCGGTACGCACGTACGCGACCGTCTGGTCCGCGTATTCGCGCACACGTGCCGGCACCGGATCCTGCATGGATCGCAGCGTACCGCGAGTCGCGCGATCGCGCGAGCGCTACGACGCGGGGCTACTCGATGATCGCGAACCGCACGCTACCGAAGCTCGAGCGCAGCTCGACCATCGCCGCGGTATCCGAGATCTTGCCAAACGACGATTGAAACCAGCCGTCGGGCCGCGGCTGGCCGGCCATGCCGAGATCGACCTTGGTGCCGCGCGCGCGGGCGATCACGCCGCCGTGGTGGCGCAGCCGCACGTCGATGTTGCCGTACATGCTCGACACCACCAGCCGGCCGCGCAGCGAGGCCTCGGCGTCGAGCCAGATCGTGCCGTGCGTCGTGGTGAGCTCGACGTCGCGCGAGCGCACGCGGCGGCCCGCGATGTCCCCGCGGTTGACCGACGCGATCAGCCGGTCGCCGTTGATCGAGTCGAGATCGAGGTCGGCCTCGATCGTCGCGGCGTCGACCGAGCCGAACACCTCGCTGAGCGTCGTCCGACCGGTCACGGTGTGCGTCCACAGCTCGCCGGCGACGTTCTTGACCGTGATCGGCCCCGACGCCGCGTCGAGCTCGCCGCCGGCGTCCATGTTCTCGATGTGGAGCTTGCCGGCGACCACCGCGGCGTCGACCCGCAGGTCGTGCGGCGCGTGGACGATGACGTCGACCCGCATCGCGGACCGCGGCACGACGCGCCCGTCGATCGAGCGCGCGGCCGAGGTCTGGAGCCGGACCGTGCCGTCGGGATCGGGCACCAGCGACACGTGCAGGCGATCGAGCGTGATCTCGTCGGGCGCGTGCTTGATCGTCTCGATCTTGATCGCCGTCCCGTCGTAGCCGAGGATCTGGACGTCGCCGAGCGGGTTGTCGATCGACAGCTGCTTGAACGCGTGACCGGCCGGCGCGACGTCGACGTTGGAGTGCTCGATCGCCTCGCCCGAGCGCGCCGGCGGTGCCGGCTGCGCCGCGGCCAGCGCGGGGGCGAGCGCGATCGCGAGCGCGGCGAGCGCCTTCATCGCATGCCTCCCGCGAACGTGCGATCGCCCACCGCGACCTCGTCGCGCACCGCGGCGCCCTGGAGGTACCGGATCAGCGCGCGATAGCCATGTTGCCGCGCGCGCTCGCTGGTCGCTCCGTCGATCTGCCTGTGCAGCGCCGCCACCCTGGCGTCGAACATCTGCTTGCGGTCGTCGGTCCAGCGCGCGCGCGCATCGCCGGCGAGCTTCTGCAGCTCGGCCGCGGCGGCGGCGTAGCTGCGGGTCTCGTCCGTGCCGTCGGCGGCGAGCGCCTCGGTGACGTCGGTCCGGTCGGTCGGCGCCGGCGCCGCCTTCTGGACCTGGACCGGCGTGGGCGGCGGGGCGACCGCGATGTCCTCGTGCGCGTGGCGACGGCCGTGCCACACCAGGAGCAGCACCGCGGCGGCCATCGCGGCGGCGGCCAGGCCGAGCCGCGGCGCGGTCGGCAGCCAGCGCGCGATCGCGCGCCGCCAGGCCGGGCGCTCGGCGTCGGCGACCTCGGCCGCGGCGAGCTGGGCCTGGACGTTGGTCCACAGGCTGGGCGGCGGATCGAGCGGCGGCAGCGCGCGCAGGCCGTCGCGCAGCGCCGCGAAGTCGCGTGCGGCGTCGCGACACGCCTGGCAGCCGCGCAGGTGACCGCGCAGCGCGCTGCCGCGATCATCCTCGAGCTCGCCGTCGAGGTAGGGCGTGAGCTGCTTGCGGAAGTCGTCGCAGGTCACGCCGGCTCCCCCAGGGTCGCGCCGAGCAGCTCGCGCATCCGCGCGCGAGCCTTGTGGAGCTGCGACTTGCAGGTGCCGACCCGGCACTCGAGGATCGCGGCGCACTCCTCGTGCGACAGCCCCTCGACGTCGTGCAGCACGAGGATCGCGCGATACCCCGCGGGCAGGCGCTGCAGCGCGCTCTCGATGCGCTGGGCGAGCGCCGGATCGCGCTCGGCGGTCGGTGGCGCCGGCACCTCGGTCAGCGTGTCGTCGACCGGCACCTCCTGGCGGCGGCCGCGCCGCGCCAGGTAGGACAGCGCCGCGTTGACGGTCAGCCGGTAGATCCAGGTCGACAGCGCGGAGTCGCCGCGGAACGCCGCGAGCCCGCGGAACACCCGGACGAACACCTCCTGCGCGACCTCCTCGGCGTCGCTCGCCCCGACGATGCGATGCGCCATGCCGAACACGCGCCGCTTGTACTGGTGGTACAGCATCTCCATCGCGCGGGCCTCGCCGCGCCGGCATGCCGCGATCAGCTGGACATCGTCGCCGAGCGCGGCCGGCGTGCGCGGGCGGGGCTCGGCGAGCGCGGGAGATGGCAGGGAGTCGACGACGGTCTCGGTCACGTCCGGGGCCTCCCGCGCATTACCCTTAGGACCCCCGTCCGTGGGAACGCGTTGCCCGGGGCCTGAGATCGTCACGAGCTGGGACCCTATCATCGTAACCGCGTGTGTCCCAAGTGCTTTGAGTGATGGCCGGACCAGGGTAGTATGGGCCGGTGCAAGCGCCGCTCGTGGTGGGCCTCGGCCGAGTCGGGGTCGCGATCTCGGGGCTCGCGCCGAACTTGCCAGCCCCCGGCGCCCCGGCCGCCGAGCTCGCCGCGCTGGCCGGCGCTCCGGCACCGGGGGTGGCGGTCGCGCTGCGCGCCGCGCTGCGTCTGGGCTGCCGCGCCCGCGCGACCGGGACGCACGGCGCCGACCTGCTCGGCCAGCTCGCGCGCTCGGCGCTGCGCGACGCCGGCATCGACATCGAGCTGATGCGCGCGGTCGGGACCTCGCCGTGCGAGATCGTCACGGTCGGCGCCGACGGCTCGGTGCGGGCGCGCTACCCGGGCCAGCTGGTCGAGGACGTGCCGTTCGACGCCGCCGCCGCGCTCGCCGGCGCCTCCGCGCTGCTGATCGACGGCACCGCGCCGATCGATCAGCTGCGCGCCGCCGAGCTCGCGCGCAGCCGCAAGCTGCCGGTGATCCTCGACGTCGGCGAGCTGCGTGACGGCACGAGCGAGCTGCTCGCCGCGTGCGACATCCTGATCGTCTCCGAGCGCGCCGCCGGCGAGCTGGCGCCGCGCGGCGAGCTGACCGACGCGCTCGACGAGATCGGCGCGCTCGGTCCGCGCGCCGTGGTGATCACGCTCGGCGACAAGGGCGCGATCGGGCGACACGGCGATCAGATCGTGCGCTGCCCGGCGTTCCCGAGCGACGTGCTCGATGCCTACGGCGCGGGCTCGGTGTTCCACGGCGCGTTCGCCGCGGCGCTGCTCAGCGAGCTGCCGTTCGCGCGCTGCATCGAGCTCGCCGCGGCGGCGGCCGCGCTGTCGCTGCGCGAGCTCGGGCCGTGGTCGGCGCTGCCGGCACGTGATGACGTGCTCGCGCTGGTCCGGACCCGTCGCTAGACAACGCGCGAGCCGGCGTCGCCTTACACCGCCAGATCGCCAGGACGATCCGGCGGCCGCGTCATAGTTCGTCACAGATCGGGTGCGCGGGCGCGCCGTTTCCAGCGCGCATGATGAAGCTCGCAACCCTCGCCTCGCTTGTCCTCGCTAGCCTCGCGGCTTCGGCCGCCCCTACCCCGCCGACGCCGCCCGGTCCGCCGAGCGACGCGCCCCAGCCCGCCGACCGCTGGCGTCCCGGCGGCGACATCCTGCTCGAGGTCGATCACACCTACGGCGAGGACGGCACCCACCACCTCGGCGATCGCTCGACCGTGATCGTCTACGTCAACGGCGCGTGGCGGCTCGAGGCGACCGCCGCCGATGGGACGTCGCAGCCCGAGCGCGGCGGTACGATGGGCGCGCGCGACCTCGAGACGCTGCGCGATGGGCTCGCGGCGGCGACGTGGAAGGTCACGACCGGCATCTCGTGCCATGTCGCGACCGGCGCGTCTGACGCGTATTCGTCGTACGGCAAGCTGCGGTGGACGGAGCGGGTGTGCAACAACGAATACCTCGACGCGACCTCCCGTCGAACGATCGACGACATCGCGAACGTGCTCGCGCGGGTCACCGCACCGCACCAGCCACCTTGCTGCAAGAAATGAGGACGCCATGAAGACCACACTCGCCATCCTGCTGCTCGGCACGGCCGTCGCCGGCGCGGCGCCCGCGACCAAGTGCGGCCCGGTGCACGGCACGCCGATCTACGAGAACGATCACAAGGACACGCGCGCCACCGAGCCGACCCGGTCGGTCAAGGTCTACGACAACGGATCGTGGATGTTCGAGGTCACCACGCCCGACGGCAAGGTGGCCGCGAGCAGCAGCGGTTGCCTCGACGAGTCCGACCTCAAGCAGGTGCGGGCCGACCTCAAGAAGGCGAAGTGGAAGATCAGCCACCCGCGCATCCACTGCATGGCGATCTCGTCGAGCTACTCGGTGCTCAAGGTCGACGGCAAGGAAGTGTTCGAGGCCCACACCTGCGGCAACGACGTGCTCGACGACGTCAGCGCGAGGTCCGAAGCCGACATCGAGAAGATCATCGCGCCGGCGTGGCAGAGCGGCGCGGCGCTCACCACACCGCCCGCGAGCAACGGCCCGATCAAGGCGCAGGTCGCCAATCCGCCGACCGGCGCGCCCAGGTAGTCATCGCTTCGCCGGCCGGCCGAGGTCCGAGCCCTCGAGGCGGAAGTGCGCCTCGGCGGCCGCCATCTGCTCGGCCTCCTTCTTCGACTTGCCGACCGCGCGCGCCCACTCGTCGGTGCCGATCGTGACCGCGACCACGAACCGCTTGTCGTGATCGGGGCCGAGCTCGCTGACCACGCGATAGGTCGGCGTCGCCTTGAGCCGCGCCTGCGCGAGCTCCTGCAGGCGGGTCTTGAAGTCGTAGAAGCCCTTGAACTCGACGGTCTCGATGCGCTGCGCGAGCAGCCGCTCGATCATCGCGCACGCCGCGTCGAACCCGCCGTCGAGGTAGACCGCGGCGAGCAGCGCCTCGAACGCGTCGGCGAGGATCGACGGCTTGGTGCGGCCGCCCGACTTCTCCTCGCCCTTGCCGAGCAGGAGCCACTGGCCGATGCCGAGCTGGCCGGCGACCTCGCTGAGCCCGGCCTCGCTCACGACCTGCGCGCGCGTCACGCTGAGCTCGCCCTCGCGCAGCTGCGGGTAGCGCGTCATCAAGCGATGGCCGACCACCAGATCCAGCACGGCGTCGCCGAGGAACTCGAGCCGCTCGTTGTCCTCGGGCCGCTCGGTCGGCGCTTGCTCGTTGCACCAGCTCGCGTGGCGCAACGCCTGCTCGAGCAGCGCGCGGTCGCCGAACCGGTAGCCCAGCACGGCCTCGAGCTCGGAGTAATCGGCCACGGCGGCATGATACCCTCGGGTCGGTGGAAGCGCTGCGCGAGCGTTTCGGCAAGTACCACGTGCTCGAGAAGATCGCGCAGGGCGGCATGGCCGAGGTCTACAAGGTCAAGACCGTCGGCATCGCCGGGTTCGAGAAGATCCAGGCGCTCAAGCGGATCCTGCCGCACTCGGCGCGCGAGGGCCGGTTCATCCGCAGCTTCATCGACGAGGCGCGCATCGCGGTCGAGCTCACCCACCGCAACATCGTCCAGGTGTTCGACTTCGGAAAGGCCGACGGCGAGCTGTTCCTCGCGATGGAGCTGATCGAGGGCCGCGATCTGCGCACCGCGCTCGCGCAGGCGACCGCGCGCAGCGTGCCGTGTCCGATCGCGGTCGCCGCGTACATCATCGCCGAGGTCGCGGCGGGGCTCGACTACGCGCACCGCAAGACCGACGGCTACGGCGGCGCGCTCGGCATCGTGCACTGCGACGTCTCGCCGTCGAACGTCATGCTGTCGACCGAGGGCTACGTCAAGATCCTCGACTTCGGGATCGCGCGCGCGACGTTCGCGAGCGCGCTCGAGCGCCGGCGGCTGCGCGGCAAGCCGCGCTACATGGCGCCCGAGCAGACGCTCGGCGAGCCGCCGACCGCCGCGGCCGACGTGTTCGCGCTCGGCATCATCGCGTGGGAGCTGTTCACCGGCCTGGCGCTGTACCGCGGCGCCGACCTCAAGGCGATCCTCGAGGCGGTGCGGCGCACCGATCCGCCGCGCATCGATCGGGTGAACCCCGAGGTGCCCCGGCAGATCGTCGACGCGGTCGCGGTCGCTCTCGATCGCGAGGTCGGACGGCGCGGCACCGCGGCCGATCTCGGCGCGGCGTGCACGCGGCTCGGGATGCAGGCCGGCGCGCGCGGCGTGTCGGGCTGGCTGGCGGCGCTCGACGCGCACCCGTCGGGGCGCGAGCTGTCGTGGCCGAAGGATCCCGAGTCGGTGAGCGTGCAGCGCCGGTCGGGATCGCGGCCGGCGGTGTTCCCGCTGCCCGACGACGCGCCGCCCGCGCGCCAGTCGACCGCGTCGCTCACCGCGTCGGTGATCGCGCCGGCGCCGCCCGCGCACGAGCTCGGCGAGGGCACGCCGGGTCCCAGGCTGATCGAGCCGACCGTCGCGCTCGAGCCCGACAACACGACCTCGAAGGTCGCGAAGTTCGAGAGCGACGGGACCTCGACCCAGTCCAGGCCGTTCGAGCGCGCGACCGCGACCGGGGCGAGCTACCAGCGGTTCGGCGATCGCGATCCGACCGCGAGCCTGTCGGTCGCGCAGCGCTTCGCCGGCGAGGCCACCGCGAGCGCGACCGCGCCGCACCGGGAACCCACCGCGACCGCGACGTCCGCGCAGTGGGGCCCCGAGCGCACGGTGGCCGGCGTCGCCAAGCTCGCCGACGCGCTGCCCGAGGTCGTGGCGCGCGCGTCGACCGAGGCCGATCCGGAGCCGCCGGGTCGCGCGTCGCGGCCGAGCTACGCCACCTTGCAGCTCGGCCCCGGGTCGCGGCCGTCCGCGCTGCGCTTCGACGACGAGCAGACCCAGTTCGCGCCGGCGATGGTGGTCGAGCCGGCGGTGGAGCCCGAGCCGGAGCCGGCGCCCGACGACTTCGGCGACGAGCCGATCGACGACGATCTGCCCGCGCTCGCGGCCGGCGTGCTCGCCGAGCGGCGGCGCACCGTGGTGGTCGCCGGCCAGCTCGAGGGCGCGGCGCGCGAGCTGCTGCGGCCGATCGCGAAGAGCGTCGGCGAGCTCGCCTACCAGCGCGGCGGCGTCGTGCTCGCGCTGCACGACGAGGGCCTGATCGTCGCGTTCGGGCTCGAGGTCGCGGCGGAAGACGACGTCGCGATCGCGATGGGCTGGGCGCTCGATGCCACCGCGCTCGCGCGCGACGCCGGCACCAGCCTGCGGGTCGGCGCGCGCGCCGGCGTGATCACGAGCCACGACGCGTCGCGCATCCCGAGCGACGCGATCGACGAGGCCCGGGCGCTGGCCCGCGAGGCCGCGCCGGAGCGCCCGCTGTTCGTCGGCGCGGCCGGGCGGATCACGAGCGGGCTGTACGCGCTGCGCGAGGTCCCGGCGCCGCGACGGATCGGCCGGCGCAGCAAGGTGATCGAGGTGGTCGGGCCGCGCGGGTTCGACGAGCGCGATCGCGCGCGGCTCGAGCGCCGCGGCAAGTTCGTCGGCCGCACCGCGCAGCTCGCCGAGCTCGACATGTGGTACCAGCGCGCGATCGCGGCCGATCGCCGGCTGACCGCGCTGATCACCGGCGCGGCCGGCGCCGGCAAGAGCCGGCTGGTCGCCGAGCACGTCGCGCGCCGCACGGCGGCCAGCCCCGACCTGCTCGTCCTCATGACCGCGGCGAACCCGGCGAGCCACCACGCGCCGTTCGCGCTGGTGATCGATCTCTACCAGGCCGCGCTCGGGCTGGCGCCGGCGCGCGGCCGCTCGGCGCGCGCGCAGCTCGTCCACCGCCTGCTCCACGTGATGCACGAGGCCGGCGCGCCGGACGAGCGCGCGCGCGCGGTCGCGAGCGATCTCGATCGCGCGATGGAGCTGCGCGACGGCGCCTCGCTCGGCGCGCCCGAGGTCGCCGATCTGCGGCCGCGGATCTCGGCGGGGCTCGCCGCGTTCCGCGCCGCGCTGTCGGCGCGCCACCGCCGCCCGCTGCTCACCGTGATCGAGGACATCCACCAGGGCGATAGCCCGAGCCTCGAGGTCATGCGTCACACCCTCGCGGTGCCGGTGCGCGGCGCGGAGCTGCTCGTGCTGACCGCGCGTCCCGACGGCCCCGCGCCGCCCGCGGTCGACGTCGCGATCGCGGTCGGGGATCTGGTCGGCGGCGAGCTCCGCCAGCTGATCGTCGATCGGCTCGGCGGCGCGGCGACCCCGCTCAACATCGCCGCGGTGATCGCGCGGGGCGGCGGCAACCCGCTGTTCGTCGAGGAGCTCGCGCAGGCGGTGCGCGACGCCGGCCCCGACGCCGAGAACGTGCCGGCGTCGGCGCGCGACGTGGTCGCGGCGCGCGCCGACCGGCTGTCCGGCAAGGCGCGGACCGCGCTGCGCTACGCGGCCGTGATCGGCGGCGCGGTGCGCGCGCGCCTGCTCGAGGAGCTGCTCGGCGCGGAGGCGCCGCGCCGGCCGGCCGACGAGGAGCTGTCCGGTCCCGACGAGTCCAGCGCGGCCGCGCTCGACGAGCTGGTCGAGGCCGGCTTCCTGGTGCGCCCGGCCGAGGGCGAGCTGCAGTTCGCGCGCGGCCTGGTGCGCGAGGTGGTGTACGAAGCGCTGCCGGCGCGCGCGCAGCGCGACATGCACGCGCGGGTCGGGCGGCTGCTCGCGTCGCGGTTCTTCGCCGGGCGCGACGAGCCGCCGGCCGCGATCGCCGATCACCTCGAGCGCGGCGGCGAGATCGCGGGCGCGGCCGCGTTCTGGCTGCGCGCCGGCCGGCTCGCGCTCGCCGCGTTCGACGCCGACGCCGCGGTGCTCCACTTCACCCGCACCCTCGCGCTCGAGCGCGAGCTCGGCGCCACCCCGCCGACCGCGCCGTCGCGCGCGCGCCGCCGCGAGGCGCTGGCCGGCCGCGACGACGCGCACCGCCTGACCGGCGACGTGATGTCGGATCCGGGCGACCTC
>DATJAE010000140.1:0-5330 GCA_035516595.1 Kofleriaceae bacterium
GTTGAGCGCGGTGATCCGCGCGCGCGTCAGGTCGGTCTGCGCGTCGACGAGCTCGACCGCGGTGGCGCGCTCGGCGAGCAGCAGCTCGCGGCGCACCCGGTAGCTCTCCTCGGCGGCGGCCAGGCCCTTCTGCGAGGTCGACAGCGCGTGCACCGCGATCCGCACCGCCTGGATCGCGGACAGCACCTCGATGCGCGTACCGCGTACGAGGTTCTCGCGGTCGGCGCGCAGCTCGTCGGTCTCGGCGGCGAGCCGGTCTCGCGTGGTCATCGTGGTCAGCGCGTCGTTGAGCGTCCAGGTCAGCTCGACGCCGGCATCCCACGTGAACTTGAACTGATCGGTCTGCGGGAAGTAGCGCTGGTTCGGCCGGGCGTCCTCGACCGTGCCGTACGCCGACAGCTTCGGGTAGTAGCTCGACTCCTCGGCCGCGCGCTGCTTCTCCTTGGCCTCGATGCCGATGTCGAGCACGCGGAAGTCGAGCCGGCGGTGCTCGGCGCGCTGGACCAGATCATCGAGCCCGGCCACCGCCGGCGCGGCGAGGTCCTTGCGGATGTCCTCGCCGATCGCGAGCGGCTCGTCCTCGCGCGCGCCGATCAGGAGGCGGAGCTGCTCCTCGCGCAGCTCGGACAGGTTGGTCAGCTGATCGAGCGTCTGCTCGGCCTCGGCCTCCTGCGACTGGATGCGCATGAGATCGGCCTTCGACACGCGCTGCACGTCGAACAGCGACTGCTCCTGGACGAGGGTGGCCTGGACCTGTCCGAGCTGGCGCTGCGCGATGAGCACCTGGAGCCGCGCGCGCACCCACTCGTAGTAGGCCAGCCGCGCGTCTTCGCCGGCGTCGACCTCCGCCGACAGCTTGTTGGCGCGCGCGGCGTCCTCGGCCAGGTGCGCGGCGTCGAGCAGGCGCGGGAAGCGCACGACGTAGTCCGAGATCGGGACGACGAGGTTGGCCTGCGCGTCGTAGCTGTTCTGAAAGAACTGGATCGGGATCGGCGGCACGCCCGGGATCGCGATCGTGAACGGCGGGATGAACGACAGCCGGGTGTAGCTGAGCTTGCCGTTGAGCTGCGGGACCAGCTGGAGCTCGGTCGCGGTCGCCTCGGCGGTCGAGGCCTCGAGCTCGGCGACCTTGCGCAAGACCGTCGGCGACACCTTGCCGGCGCGCGCCGCCGCCTGGTCCGCGGTCAGCCCGCCCGCGGTGAACAGCGCGTCGAGATCCTTCTCGAACGCGGCCATGTCATCGGGCGGCACGGGCTGGGCGGGCTGCGCGAGCGCCGGTGCGGCGGCCAGCAGGGTGAGCGCGAAGGCGAACCGATGCGTCATGCCGGCGACCAAAGCACCCGGCGTGCCACCGCGCCAGCTATCCGGACGCGAGACTTGTCGCACGGAGCCGCGAGATCTGTCGGCCGGCCATACAGCCGACAGTCACGTTTCGTGACGGTTCGGGTCACGTTTCGATCGCGTCCCGCGCAACGTGCGATCCACGCTAGAGTCGCGGCATGGCCGCCGCTGGCACGACGCTGGCAAACGATCGACGCGTGTCCGAGTCCGAGTCGCGCGCCGAGGTCTGGCGCGGCCAGCGCAACCTGTTCCTGCTCGAAGAGGTGCAGGGCATGCCGAGATGGCTGATGGGCGTGGGCGCGGCGCTTCACCTGCTCGTGCTCGGCATCCTCGTTCACGCCGGCTATCCGACCTGGCGCGTGATCGCGGTCGGCCTGGTGTTCGTCGTGTTCGCCGCGGTGCAGCGCACGTTCGCCAGGCACGCGCGCCAGGCGCGCTGCATCGAGGGCGCGTTCATCGCGATCAACGTGGGCGCGCAGCTGTTCGTGGTCGGCTCGGCGGCGCTGACCGGCGGCGTGCACTCGCCGTTTCTGCCCAACGTGGTGTTGCCCGCGATCGTCTCGCTGTTCTTCTTCGGCCCGGTGCCGGCGTCGCGCTGGATCGCGTTCGGCAACTTCTGGCTGATCGTCGCGATGCTGGCCCTGCCCGGCGACATCGTCGGCGCCGCGCTGCCCGATGCGCAGTACACCTTCGCGATCCTGCTCGAGCTCGGCTGGGCGCTGTTCATGCTGCACAAGCTGGCCGGCAAGCTCGCGATCGCGGCGAGCCGCGCCGGCGACTCGTACGCGTGCCTGCGCGAGGAGCGCGTCGCCGAGGCCGAGGCCCAGCTGCGCCGGCTGCAGTCGGTGGGTGCGAAGGTCGCGCACGAGCTCAAGAACCCGCTCGCCGCGATCAAGGGGTTGTGCCAGCTGGTGTCGCGCACGCCCGAGAGCGAGCGCACCCAGGAGCGGCTCGCCGTGGTCGCGTCCGAGATCAGCCGGATGGAGACCATCCTCAACGAGTACCTGTCGTTCTCGCGGCCGCTCGAGGACCTCCAGCCCGAGGGGATCGACCTCGCCGAGATCGCGCGCGACGTGCTCGACGTGCTCGCCGGCCGCGCCGATCAGGCCGGGGTCGAGCTCACGCTCGACGGCACCGCCGCGCCGGCCAAGGGCGATCCGCGGCGACTCAAGGAGGCGCTGATCAACCTCGTCGCCAACGCGATCGAGGCCACGCCGAACGGCGGCTCGGTCATGCTGCGCGTGCGCAACGGCGGCGACACGGTGACGGTCGACGTCAAGGACACCGGGCGCGGCATCGCACCCGAAGACCTCGAGCGGCTCGGCACCTCGTTCTTCACGACCCGGCCCAACGGCACGGGGCTGGGCGTGGTGCTCGCGCAGGGCGTGATCACCCAGCACGGCGGCACGCTCGCGTACGACAGCGCGGTCGGTCACGGCACGACCGCGCGGATCACGCTGCCCGCGGCCACCGCGGCGACGCCCGAGCCGGCCGCGCGCGCCGCGATGGTCGAGGCCCGCGCCTGATGAGCTGCATCCTGCTCGTGGACGACGAGCCCGGCGTGCTGTTCACCCTGAGCGAGCTGCTCGCGGAGCGCGGCCATCGCGTGGTGACCGCGCGCTCGGGCGCCGAGGCGCTGACCAAGCTCGACGACGCCGACGCGGTGGTGACCGACCTGTCGATGCCCGGCATGGACGGGCTGGAGCTGATGGGGCAAGTGGTCGCGCGCGACCCCACGCTGCCGGTCCTGCTGCTCACCGCGCACGGCAGCGAGCGGGTCGCGGTCGCGGCGATGAAGCAGGGCGCGTACGACTACCTGACCAAGCCGTTCGACATCGACGAGGTCGCGCTGGTGATCGAGCGCGCGCTCGAGGCGCGCAAGCTGCGGGTCGACAACCGCCGGCTCGCCGCCGAACAGACGCTCGGCCGGCGGATCGTCGGCGCGTCGCGGCCGATGCGCCGGCTGCTCGAGGCGACCAGCCGGGTCGCCGGCAAGGATGTCACCGTGCTGGTGCGCGGCGAGACCGGCACAGGCAAGGAGTTCGTCGCAGAGCTGTTACATGCCCAGTCGGCGCGCGCCGGCAAGCCGCTGGTCCGGTTCAACTGCGCCGCCCTGCCCGCCGAGCTCGCCGACGCCGAGCTGTTCGGGCACGCCCGTGGCGCGTTCACCGGCGCCCAGGCCAGCCGGCCCGGGTTCTTCGCGCAGGCGCACGGCGGCACGCTGATCCTCGACGAGGTCGGCGAGCTACCGCCCGTGGTCCAGGCCAAGCTGCTGCGTGCGCTCCAGGAGGGCGAGATCCAGCCGGTCGGCTCGGGGCGGATCGACAAGGTCGACGTCCGCGTGGTCGCGTCGACCAATCGCGACCTCGCCGCCGACGTCAAGGCCGGCACGTTCCGCGAGGATCTGTACTACCGGCTCGCCGTGGTCGAGCTGGTCGTCCCGCCGCTGCGCGATCGCAAGGACGACATCCCGGCGCTCGCCGAGGAGTTCGCGCGGCGCTACGGCGAGCGCTTCGGGCTGGGCGCGATCACGCTCGAGCCGGCGCTGATCGAGGCGCTCACCGCGGCCGACTGGCCGGGCAACGTGCGCCAGCTCGAGAACACGATCGCCAGGCTCGCCGCGCTGTCGACCGGCGGCGTGATCGGGCTCTCCGATTTCCACGCATCCGACACCAGCGCACTCCCACCGCCGCCGCCCGAGAGCCCGAGCGACGAGCCCGCGCTCGACGCCCGCAACGGACCGTCGCTCAAGGAGCAGGTCGAGGCGTTCGAGCGCGGCCTGGTGTCGCGCGCGCTCGAGGGCGCCGGCGGCAACCAGTCCGAGGCGGCGCGCCGGCTCGGTGTGTCGCGCGTCACCTTGATCGACAAGCTCAAGAAGTACGGCCTCGGATCGCGCCAGCGTTAGTCGGGGCTTTCACCCGCGCTGCGTTGCAGTCGGACCGCCGCGCCCTCTACACTGGCGCGGGAAGGTAATGTCGTCGGGCTCGCCGTTACCGGAACAGTTCGACAAGTATTCCATCCTCGGTCATCTGGCGACCGGCGGCATGGCCGAGGTCTATCTCGCGCGCCAGGGCGGCCTCGAGGGCTTCGAGAAGATCGTCGTGATCAAGCGCGTCCGCCCCGATCTCATGGGCGATCGCGAGGTCACGAGCTCGTTCCTCGACGAGGCGCGCCTGGTCGCGACCCTGCAGCACCCGAACATCGCGCAGGTCTACGAGGTCGGCTTCGTCAGCGACTCGTACTTCCTCGTCATGGAGTACGTCCACGGCGCCGACCTGCGCCAGGTCATGCAGCGCGCGACCGAGCTCAAGCGGCCGATCTCGCTCGCCAACGCGCTGCACGTCGTGGCGCAGGTGTGCGAGGGCATCCATTACGCCCACGAGAAGCGCGACCTGCGCGGCCGGCCGCTCGAGATCGTGCATCGCGACATCACGCCGTCGAACGTGCTGATCAGCCACGACGGCGCGGTCAAGGTGTGCGACTTCGGCGTGGCCAAGGCGACCAACAAGAGCACCGAGACCGCGCGCGGCGTGCTCAAGGGCAAGTACTCGTACATGTCGCCCGAGCAGTGCCGCGGTCAGGCGCTCGATCGCCGCAGCGACATCTTCTCGCTCGGCATCGTGCTCTACGAGCTGACCACCCTGACCAAGCTGTTCACCGGCGAGAGCGACTTCGAGCGGCTGCGCAAGATCGTCGACGGCGAGGTGCCGCGGCCGGCGAGCCGGGTCAAGCACTACCCGCGCGAGCTCGAGGCGATCGTGCTGCGCGCGCTCGCCAAGGATCCGGCGCAGCGCTACCAGACCGCGCGCGGGCTGCAGGTCGCGCTCGACGAGTTCGCGCGCGATCTGCGGCTGATCCAGTCGTCCGCGAGCATCCAGACCGTGATGAACGACCTGTTCGACGACCGGCTCGAGCCGTGGCTCGCGGCCCAGAAGCAGGGCAAGCAGCTCGGCGACTTCCTCGTCGACACCTCGGTGCGCTCGGAGCCC
>DATJAE010000141.1:0-20757 GCA_035516595.1 Kofleriaceae bacterium
ATCAGCGTCTCGCCCTCGCCGTCGTCGACCTCCTCGGGCTGCGGCGCGCTGCTGACCAGCGTCGCGTCGACGCCATCCTCCATCAGGTACGCCGCGACCGCGCTCGGCGCGCCGGTGATCAGCGTGTGCTCGACGTGATCGCCGTCGTCGTGCTGGGTCGCGCTGTCCCACACGCTCGGCACGATCGGCGTGCGCGCGTCGATCACCGCCGCGGGTCGATCGCTCGGCGGCGGCGGCAGCACGTCGGGGTTGAGCAGGCCGCTGTCCTCGACGTTGGGGTTCACCGGCGCGACGCCGGTCTCGCGGGTCTGCTCGTCCGGCTGCTGGCGCGGCTTGGCGGGCGGCGGCTTGGGGATCGGCGGCACCTTGCTCGGTCCGGTCGGCGGACGTCGCGCCGGCGGCGGCCCGAGATCGGCGATCTCGGACTGCCGCGTGATCCGACCCTCGAGCGCACCGCCGGTCGGCGGCCGCTTGGGCTGGAGGTCGTCGACCCGGAAGATCACGCTGTTCTCGTCGTGCAGCTCGCTCTTGTCGTGGATCAGCACCTCGGGGTTGAGCGTGCCGTGCGGGCCGTCGCGCAGCTCGATCTCGTACGACGGCGCGGTCTCGGGGTCGCCGATGATCTGCTTCATCACCTGCGCGACCTTCGCGGCGGTGAACACCGGCGAGTACGCGTGCAGGAAGCGCTCGAGGTCGCTCGCGAAGTCCGCGGCGCTGCGATAGCGATCGGCCGGCGTCTTGGCGAGCGCGCGCATCACGATGCGCTCGAGCTGCGGCGGAACGTCCTTGCGCAGCGTGCGCGGCGACGCGATCTCGGCCTTGCGCGCCATGTCGAGCAGCTTGTGCAGATCCTCCTCGAGGTAGAGCATCTGCCCGGTCAGCATCTCGTAGAGCACGATGCCGGCGGAGAAGATGTCGGAGCGCGCGTCGAGCGGGTCGCCCCACGCCTGCTCCGGGCTCATGTAGTAGTACTTGCCCTTGATCACGCCGACCGCGGTCTGGCGCGCCTTCATCGTCGCCTTGGCGATCCCGAAGTCGACCAGCTTGACCTCGCCGGAGAAGCTGATCAGCACGTTCTGCGGCGACACGTCGCGATGGATGATGCCGAGCGGCTTGCCGTGGTGATCGCGCTTGCGGTGCGCGTGATCGAGCGCCTGGGCGATCTCCTTGACCACGAACGCGCACACGTCGAGCGGCATCGCGACGTCGATCTCGGAGGCGCGGCGCAGGATCTTGTAGAGATCCGCGCCGTCGACGAACTCCATCGTGATGTAGTAGGTGTCGCCGACCCGGCCGAGATCGAACGTCTGGGCGATGTTGCCGTGGTTGAGCTGCACCGCGATCTTGGCCTCGTCGACGAGCATCTGGATGAACTGCTCGTCCTCGGCGAAGTTCGGGTGGATCATCTTGAGCGCGACGTACTTCTCGAACCCGGCGATGCCGTTGGTCTTCGCGAGGTGGATCTCGGCCATCCCGCCGACCGCGATCTGGCGGACCAGACGGTACGGACCGAACTCGCGCTCAACCATCCGCGCGGGCCTCGTGGTCGCCGGGCACCGGACCGTGCTTGAGCAGCTCGGCGCCGCCGGGGTGCACGAACACCCCGACCAGGCGCAGCGGCGCCTTCGCGCCGCGATCGAACGTGCACACCACCTCGGTCGCGATGCCGTGCGCGACGTTGACCACGTAGGTCGCCGCCGCGTTCGCGACCAGGTACAGGCCGAGCCCGGCGCCGTAGGTCTTGCGATCGATCTGGTTCGGCGAGTGGATGCACTTGTCGATGTACGCGAGGATCGTGTTCTTCGCGAGCCGGCCGAACCGATCGCGCACCGCGATCGCGAACAGCTGATCGGTCGCGGCGTAGCGGATCGACACCGGGCGCGGCGAACGCGAGCGCGTGCGATCGTGCGGATCGACGTCGGCGAACACCGCCTTGCCCTCGGCGTCGACCGGCGCGTCGTACAGCGCGTTCATCAGCAGCTCCTCGCAGACCGAGCCGATCGCGCTGCGCACCTGGCGCCGGATCTTCGAGTCCTCGGCGTAGTCGAGCACGGTCTGGATCGCGCGGCCGCGGCCCTCGAAGTCGCGCAGCCGCGCGTAGTGCACCGGGGTGCCAGCCGGCAGGTACTTCTCGATCCCGAAGATGTCGCCGGTGAGCAGCTTCTGCGCGGTGACGAACACCCCGTGATCGAGCTCCTCGCCGACCACCACGTGGTTGATCCGATCGTCGTGCAGGTACGCGGTGAGATCGCCGAGGCTGGCCTGCGGCGTCACGATCGTCACGTGCGCGCGGTCGCGCAGCTTGGGCACGAGCGGATCGATCGCGGCGATGCTGCTGTCGGGCGCCGCGTAGAACACGTAGCGGTGCGGGATCGTCTCGCCGGCGATCGCCTCGGGATTGCGCACGGCGTCGACCTCGGCGCCCGCGCGTTCGAGCGTCGCGACGATGCGCCGGAGCTGGTCGAGGTCGGAGGAGATCGCGAGGACGCGCCGTTTCGACAAAGTCCCTCGTGCCGGCGGAGATCCACCAGCGCCTCGCCATCATATCATCTAATAGGAGAACAGCGCCGAGAGGTAAGCGCGGAATCCCTCGTAGGGGTTGGGCAAGTACTCGAGGTGCGGCTCGTAGTCGAAGTACACGTCGGGCTGGTAGTAGTGACCGAACAGCGCGTCGTACACCGTCGCACGCAGCGAGAACCGCGGGCTCGGCGTCCAGGTCATGCCGAACGAGAGCTCCGCGATCGGCGGCAGGCGATCGAGCGTGAGGTCGGTCGCCGCGACGATCACCGGGTTCACCACGTTGCCCATGCCGTCGATCGACGAGTTGCGGTACTCGACCAGCCGGTTGGGATCGACGCTCGACCCGGTGACCTTGAGGTTGGTCGTCGCGGTGAGCTGGCCGGGGATCAGCGAGAACACCGTGGCGAGGTTGAACCAGTTCTGCGGCAAGGCGCCGATCAGGCCCTTGTCGCTGGTGTCGTCGCGCAGGAACGTGTAGCCGAGCTCGATGCGGTGGCCGCCCTGGAGATACAGCTTGGCGAGGAACTCGGCGGACGAGATCCCGCGCTCGCCGGTGTTCTCGTAGATCCCGGACTCGACCTGGATGAGATCCTGCAGCCGGGTGTAGCTGGCGTCGACGCGGAACGACAGCTCGCGGATCCTGCGGTCGCCCTTGAAGATACGCGCGTTGATCTCGGCCTGCGCGGCGTCGGACTTCTCGACCGACAGGTTCGGTGACCCGGCGATCTGCACGGCCTCGCCGTTGGACGACGTGTCGTTGAACACCGGCGGGCGGAAGCCCTGGGTGTAGTTGAGCTTGAGGTGCCAGTTCGGGATGAAGTTCCACACCACGCTGGCGCCGAACGTCGCGTCGAGCGGATAGCCCAGCGTGCCGAGCGCGTCGGGCGCGGCCTGGAGGCGCGCGCCGGCGTCGAGGATCAGCGCCTTGTTCGGCCGCCACTGCGGATCGACGTACGCGCCGAACACCGTGCGGTCGGCCGAGTACGCGAACGGCAGCGGGCACCCGCGCACCGGCACGATCGTCATCTGGGTCGGGTCGTAGATCCGCGGGCACAGGATCGGCAGCCGCGTCAGGTCGTACGGCGCGGCGAACGACGTCGTCGGGCCGGTCTCCCACTCGTTGAAGCCCTCGGCGCCGTACAGCACGCGCAGGCTGTGCCCGAGCTCGGCCTCGCCGTCGATCGCGCCGCCCGAGCGATAGCTCGTGAGATCGGCGCTGAACGACAGGCCGCCCATGATCGCGTCCGATGGCGAGAGCACCTGCAGCGGATCGAACCCGCGCACGAACTGGATGAAGTAGGCGCGCGCCGTGATCCCGGCCTTGTCGTGCGCGAAGCGCGTGCGGTACTCGGCCACGCCGTAGCGATCGAACTGATCCGAGCGATTGAGCTGCGCCGCGTGCATCGGATCGTTCGGATCGTTGTAGCTGTCGCGCACCGGCTCACCCGACAGGCCGAACGGCTTGTACATCTTGCCGAACGGCAGCGAGAACCGGAACTGCAGCTTGTCGTACGTGACCTTGCCGTCGAGCGTGATCACGTACGACTGCGACTCGGCCGTGGTGGTGAGCGGGCCGTAGGTGTTGGCCGAGTTGGGCTGCGGCAGCGGATCGTGGAACAGCAGCAGCGGCATCGCGAGCGCCGCGCCCTCGTAGGTCTCGACGCTGGCGTGGCCGAACAGCTTGAGCTTGCCGCCGAGCAGGTCGGACGTGCCGGCCATCGCGTAGGCGTGGGCCGCGTTGCGATCGCCCGGGCCGTCGCCGACCGACGCGCCGACCTCGACGCCCTCGACGTCCTCGGCGTCCTTGGTGATCACGTTCATGATGCCGAGCAGCGAGTTCGAGCCCCACAGCACGCCGCCCGGGCCGGTGATCATCTCGACGCGCTTGATCAGCTCCATCGGCTGGGTGCGATTGATCCCGGCGACGTTGACGAACGGATCGAACAGCGACAGCCCGTCCTCGAGGAACTGCACCGCCTGAACCTGCCCGCGCACCAGCGGCTGCGGGAAGTTCGAGTGATAGATCCCCATGTCGTACCAGCCGGGCACCGAGTCGGCGAGCTCGCCGAGGTCCTGGAACTGGCGCTCCTTGATCTCGTCGGCGGTGATCACGGTGACGATCGCGGGCGCCTCCTGCACGGTGGTGACGCCCTTGGCGGCCGACTGCACGATGTTCGCGAGGTCGAGCGCCTCGTCGGACTGCTGCGCGGTCTCGCCGGTCTCGATGATCAGGCTCGGCACCTCGATGTCGTTGGCGGGCTGGGCGCGCGCGACGCCGGCGGCCGAGACCAGCAGCACGAGGACGATCCGCTTCATGGCGACCTCTGCTGGGCTTTGATGAAGTCGACCCGATCGTTGATCGGATCGGTCGGGTTGCTCGCGCCGAGCGGGCGATCCGAGCCGATGCCGACCGCCTGGATCTGCGACGCCGGGATGCCCTGCCCGACCAGCGCGTCGAGGATCGCCGCGGCGCGGCGCTGCGCGGCGGCCTTGTCCTTCTTCTTCTGCGCGGCGATCACGGCGGCGTTGGTCGAGCGCGTGCCGAGCGGGAGGTGGACCTCGACGCGGATCGTCAGCTTGCGGGTCTTGATGATCGCGGCGACCTGCGCGATCAGCGCCTTGGCGGCCGGCGTCAGCTTGCCGTCCTTGCCGAACGTGATCGGCTGGCCCTTGAGATCGATGCGATCGGCGCGCTCCTCGGGCCCGCTGGGCGCGCGCACGTCGGGACAGCCGTCCTCGTCCTCGAAGCCGTTGACCGTCTCGGGATCGTTCGGGCACTTGTCGACCGCGTCGGGGAAGCCGTCGTTGTCGTTGTCGGGATCGGGGCAGCCGTCCTCGTCCTCGAAGCCGTCCTTGTCCTCCGGATCGTTCGGGCACTTGTCGAGCGCGTCGGGAATGCCGTCGCCGTCGTTGTCCGGATCCGGACAGCCGTCCTCGTCCTGGAAGCCATCCTTGTCCTCGGGCTCGTTCGGGCACTTGTCCTTGTCGTCGGGGATGCCGTCGCCGTCGTTGTCGGGATCGGGGCAGCCGTCCTCGTCCTGGAAGCCGTCCTTGTCCTCCGGATCGTCGGGGCAGGCGTCGACGTCGTCGGGGATGCCGTCGCCGTCGCGATCGCCGACGCCGGGCCGGCTCGAACCGAGCGGCTGCGGCGTCCAGGTCACGCCGGTCGTGACCAGCAGCTGATCGGCGCGCGCGCCGAGCTGGCCGGTACCGACCATCACGCTCGCCGCGACCTCCGAGGTCACGCGCACGGTCAGGCCGAGCACGGCGAGCGCGGTGAGGTCGCCGTGCTTGGCGCCCGCGAAGTAGCTGGCGTCGCTGCACGGCTTGCCGCTGGACAGCGTGCACGGACCGTAGGTCATCGCGTCGGGCAGCGGCACGAACAGCTGGAGCTCGGCGGCGGCGAGCGCGCGCGGCCCGAGCTCGTAGACGCCGCCCGCGCCGGCGACCAGCTCGCTGCCGACGTCGAGGAACGCCTTGGCGTCGGCCGGGGTCGCGGTCGGATCCATCGTGTCGTAGGCCTCGAGCACCGAGCGCTCGCGGATCCGCGCCGCGACGTCGAACACCAGGCGGGTCTGGTGGACGCGATCGGCGCGCAGCTCGGCCGCGAGCTTGGGCTCGAACACCAGGTTGCGATCGCCGAGCAGCATGTCCTCGTCACCGAACGGCAGGAACACCGAGCCGATCGCGGCGAGCGCGAAGTGCGGCGACTGGACAAGGCCGTACTTCAGGCCGAACCGCGCGTCGAGCGGACCGGCGAGCTCGTCGCCGAGGTAGGCGGCCTTGTCCGACGGCGAGGCCGACGGATCGAGGTTCGACAGCGGGCGCAGCGAGATCAGGCCGGTCGACGGCTTCAGGATCACGCCGCCCGTGCCGTAGGTGCCGCGCACGCCGTAGCCGGCGCCGGTCGCGGTGCGATACGCGGCGACGTCGAGCCCGATCGCGACGTGGTCGGTGATCGTCATGCCGAACGCCATGTCGAGCGTGACGAGATAGTCGAGGATGCGGTCCTTGCCGGTGTCGCCCGCCGCAAGCCCGATCCCCGGCACCGCGGCCTCGATCGGCGAGCGCGCGTAATCGAGCAGGATCTTGAACGACAGATCGTGGCGCGGCAGCAGCCGCGCGCCCTCGAGCGCGAAGATCCCGTTGCTGTCGTACGACGAGCGAAACAGCGCGGCGTCGACGCCGCTCGTCGGATCGGCGCTCGCCGACCCGACCATCCCGAGCACGAGCGCGGCCGCCGTTACTGCGCGCACGTCTTTCCGAGTTGATTCTGCGGCCGGTAGATCTGGACGAACACGATGTTCGCCAGCGCGGCCGCCGCGTGGGTCTCCCACTTGCAATCCACCGTGTCGGTGATCCCGCCGGTGCCGCTGTACACCAGGCTGTCGTTGACCGAGACGTTGATGAGCAGGCCGGTGCCGTTGGCGCCGGTCGCGGTCGCGGTCGGATCGATCGTGTCGTGCGTGGTCTGCGCCGCGGTGAAGTAGAAGTCGTCGCCGGGGATCGGCGTGCCCGACTTGGTGAACGTCACGCCGGACTGCACCGCCAGCGGATCGCCGTTGCCGAGCATGTGGGTGCGGAAGATGCCGACGTAGATCCCGCCCGACAGCGGCGGGCCGCCGCTCGACGTCCAGCCATCGGTGGTCGCCTGGGTGACGATCCACGCCTCGAAGTCCTTGGTCGCGTTGCCGGGGTTGTCGGGCGTCGCCACGCCGACCGTGTTGGTCGTACCGCCCGGGCCCGGGTTGGCCGGATCGTCGATGCCCAGGCCGATGAACGGCCCGCTCGGCACGTCGATGTCGGTCACGCGGTAGCGGCCGCAATCGTCGATGTAGACCCCGCCGTTGGCGAGCGGGGGCGTGGTGGTCGGGTTCATGCCGAACGCGATCGCGTCGTAGGCCTGGATCGCGAGCGAGCACGGTCCGCTCGCGGTCGGCGTCGCCGCGCACATCGCGCCGGTCGCGCCGGTGTCGGCGAACGGCTGGTTGGACTCGAGGTCGTAGAGCTGGCCGCAGATCGTCTGCTTGCTGCCGCTCGACGGGGTCGGGCACGCGAACGGCGCGCCGCAGCCGCCGCCGCCGGTGCCGATGCACGTGGTGACGCCGGTCGTCGGATCGGTGTCGGGCATCGTGGTCGCCGGATCGCACGTGGTCGGCGGGAACATCGGCACGCACTGGTTGCCCTCGAGCATCGTGAACGGCCCGCACGCCGCCGTGCCGGTGGTCTCGTCGGCCGGCACGCACGTGCCGTTCTTGTCGATCGTGCCGTCGCCGCAGCTCGTGCTCTTGCAGCCGGACGCGATCGTCGCAGCGGCGAGCGCGAGCAGGATCTTCGTCTGGTGCATGGCGGGCTCCTAGAAGGTGGGATCGTCGTCGGACAGGTCGCCGAAGATCGCGACCTCGGCGGTGAGCGCCGGCGACGCCGGGCTGGTCATGTGCACGTGCTGGACGCCCAGCGTGTTCATCGTCGCGGTGCCGTACATGAGCAGCGTGCCGGGGCCGTCGGTGTCGTCGGTCTGCTGGAAGATCGCGAAGCTCGAGAACCCGGCGAGCTCCGCGGTGACGTAGAACTGCGCGCCGCCGACCGGCGCGAGGTTCACCGGGTTCATGCCGTCGACCATGCCGTGCGTGACGCCGTCGAGCGGCGCGGTCAGCACGCGGTCGGTGCCTTCGAAGTAGCTCGGGTCGGCCTTCCACGCCGCCTGACACATCTCGAGCCGCCGCTTGTTGGAGTCGGGGTCGGTGCAGGTCGGCGGCGGGATCTTGCTGCCGTCGACGCAGTCGGCCGCGACCGGACCGTAGGTGCCGTCGGACGCCGAGCTCACCACCTTGATCCCGGTCGGGCCGCCGAGCAGCTTGACGTCGGTGTCGCGCTGGATCGCGGTCGCGACCTCCTCCTCCTGCGCCGTCGTCGCGGTGGGCGGCGGGTTGGCGACGTCGCTGATCCCGGTGGCCTCCTGGACCATCGTGAGGTACTGGCTGACGTGCAGGCCGGGGTACGGCACGTGCGAGCCGACGTCGATGAAGCACGGCGAAGCGAGATCCACGATGTGATGGATCTCGAAGTCCTGCACCGCGAACATCCGGCCGACCGGGTTGCCCTGCGCGTCGAGCCCATCCTCGAGCGCGTAGAACGTGAAGTGGACGTTCGCCGGCACCTCCCCCGCGCCGGGCGTCGCGCCGACCGAGGCCTCGACCGGCATCGCCGGCGAGAAATCGAACTGGACGTTCGAGCCCTGGAACGAGTCGATACAACCGCTCGCGGCGACGACGAAAAGCGCAGCTGTGCGACGCAAGCGGCGGCCCCCTCGGCCGGGATGTTAGCGCGAACGCGGCAGAGTCCACAAACTCGCGAGGTCCGGGCGATGGGCCCGCGTCCCGCTACAGGCTGGGGTCGTCGCGCCCCGTGCTGCGCCCGCCGTTGTAGCGGTCCCACACGTTGATCCCGCCGGTCGGCAGGTCGTGGATCACGCGCGGGACGCGCACGGTGGTGCCGGGCTCGACCCGGCGGCCGGCGATCGCGGTCTGGAACTCGCGCGGGTCGCCGGTCTCGGTCTGGACCAGCAGGCGGAGCGCCCCGCCGCGGTCCTCGAGCTGAGCGTACTCCTCGGTCAGGATCGCGGCGAAGCTCGGCGCGTCGACCACGTCCCGGCCGTCGATCGCGATCACGACGTAGTGCTCGGCCAGGCCGAGCTCCTGGAGCGGGCCGTGCTCGAGCCCGGTGACCACGGCGCCGTGCTCGATCCGGGTGAACCGCCAGCCGAGCTCGGGGAACAGGCTGACCACGGTGGCGCCGAGCGCGCTCGCCGGCTTGGCATACCCGGTCGCCGCGCGCTTGATGCTCGCGACCGGGACCTCGACCCGCGCGAACGCGACGAACCGCCGGCCGTCCGGGCTGTCGAACGCCTCCCAGTAGCGGCCGCTGACCTGTGGCCCGCCGCCGGTCGCGAGGCTGCGCGCGACCGCATGGCGGCCGTCGTGCAGCGCGCGGCGCGCCTGGGTCGACAGCGGGTCGCGCCCGTACGCGGCGAGCGCGGCGTCGCGCGCCGGCGTGAACACCGCGCCGACCGCCTTGTTCCACGCCGGATCGTTCACGCTCTTGGCGGTCTCGAACGCGAGCGCCTCGAGCGCGGCGTCGCTCGCCTCGTCCTCGGCCTCTTCCTGGCTGGCGAGCACCGACGACACGCCGAGGCACGCGATCTTGTCGCCCGCCGGGCGGCAGGTCGACGCGCTCGGCGCCAGGCTCGCGTCGAGCCACGCCGGCGGCGCGCCCGCGCTGGTCGCCGCGACCGGGCCGATCCCGTACGGCCCGGGATCCGGCTTGGCGGTCGACTTGAGATAGAGCGCCACGCCGCCGGCGATCACCACGAGGATCAGCGCGACGAGCAGGACCGGCACGACCGGCGAGCGCACGCGCTCGAGCTCGGCGCGCGACGGCGCCGCCATCCCGCTGGTCGGCCGCTTGTCGAGCTTGCGCGTGCGGAGCTCGCCGATCTTGCGCACCAGCTCCCTGGTGACCTGTGGCACCGGCAGGCCGGGCAGCATCGTCATCGCGGCCTCGCTCGCCGAGCACTGCATCACCGCCTGGCACTTCGGGCAGCGCAGCTCGGGCGCGGTCGCGAACTTCAAGACGGCGTGATGCTCCGCGATGTCGACCGGGTGCGCGCTGGTCGTGCCGCACGCCGGGCACGCGTAGGGCAAGGTGACGTCGACCACCTGCGCCTTGGCGCCGAGATCGTCCTTGCCGCACAGCTTCTCGAGGAACGCCGGCGCGACGCCGACCAGGTAGAGCTGGTCGACCAGCGGCGCGACCTGCTGCACGAAGCTGCGCCACTCGGCGGCGCCCGCGGGCTCGACCCGCGACACCGCCGCGACGTCGACGATCACCGTGCCCTCGAGGCCCTCGGCGAGCTTGTCGCGCGGGAACGTGTTGTTGAGGTCGCCGGCGAGCCGGACGTAGGTGATCGTGCCGTCGATCGCCTTGTCGATGCGCAGCTTGGCGTCGAGCGTGCCGATCCGGTAGTCGAGCTTGGCGGCGAGGAACGCGACGACCTGAGGCTCGAGCTCGAACTGGCCTTGCCCGAGCACGTACGAGAAGTAGGTCGAGCCGTCCTCGTCGAAGTACATCGCCTCCTTGCACGCCGGGCACGGCCGCTCGGCGAGCTTCATCGCCTTGATCGCCTCGAAGTCCTTCGCGACGTCGAGCAGCACGCGATGCTCGGAGTCGCAGTAGTCGCAGCGGAACGGCGCGTAGAAGCTGAACACCCGGCCGCCGCCGGTGAAGTTCGCGACCATGTTGAGCTGGTCGACCACCTTGGGCGCGCACTCGATGAGCAGCAGCTGGCGCACCTGCTGGCTCGCCGCGCCGACGAAGTCGACCCACTCGCGGATGCCGAATGACGAGATCTTCTTGACGCCGCCGAGATCGATCACCAGCACGTCGCCCTCGGCCGAGCGCGCGACCTTCTTGCCCTCGAACGCCTCGTCGATCGTCCCGGTGAGCTTGAGGCAGGTGATCCCGCCGTCGGCGAACTTCTCGATCGTCAGCTTGCGCGCGGCCGGCTCGATCGGCGGCGCGCCTGGCATCTGGGGCTGGGACTTGCGTACGACTTCCATCACGCGCTCCAGAAGTGCAGCGACTTGGCCTGGGTGCGCAGCTCGCGCAGGTTGAGATCGAGCTCGAGCACCGCGGTCACCTCGGTACAGCGCCCGGGCGCGACGTCGAACCACAGCCCCGAGGCGGCGTTGTGGCAGACCATGAGGCCGAGGCCGGCGCCGCCGTTCGAACGATCCTGCTCGCCGCCGGCCAGACCGCGCGCCAGCCCCTCGACGACGTGGCGGCGCTCGAGCCCGCCGAACGGATCGCGAACCTGGAGGACCAGCCGCGTGCCGTCGGACGCGAGCCGGACGACCGGACGCTCGCTGTCCGAAAGCCGGACGTCCGCCTTGCGGTCGGACGCGTACTTCGGACGTCCGGACGCGTCGACCGGTGCGCCGTACATCGCGTTCATGATCAGCTCGTGGCCGAGCTCGCCGAACATCTCGACGAGCCGCTTGGGCACCTGGAGCTGCGCGACGAAGTCCTGGATCGCCGCGACCGCGCCGTCGCGCTCGGCGGGCGAGCGCACCGCGACCTCGAGCGCCTGGAATCCCCAGTCGAGGTACGCCGCGAGCGGCGGCGCCACGCCGGGCTGGACCAGGCGGCGCGCCAGCATCACGACCTCCCACGCGCGCGGCGCCGACTCGAAGTCGCGGCGCGCCATGACGTGGTCGATCCCGGCGCTCTCGATCAGATAGCGCAGCGATCGCTTGAGCGGCTCGGCCGTCCACAGGATGCCGCGCAGCTTGGGGCGGGCGCGCACCTGCTCGGCGACGTAGTCGGCGTCGAACGTGTCGGCGCACAAGACGTCGGCGTTGCCGAGCGCGGCTCCCGCTTGCACCGGCTCCTCGACCACCGCCGCGCTCGCACCCGCCGCGAGGAACAGGCGCGCGACCTTGCGCCCGACCAGCTTGTTGCGTTCGAGGATGACGGCGTGCATGCCCCCGCGATCCGAAAGCTAGCACGCGCCTCGATCCGGCCGAAGTCCGCTTCCTCGACGGAGCCGGGCCGGCCGGTAATCGTCGTGGGCCATGCTACGATCGCGTCGTGAGGGTACCCAGAGGTGCGACATCGCTCGTCGCACTCTGCACGATGGCAGCGGTGGTGCACGCGGACGATCCGGCTCCGCCACAGGAGCTGTTTTTCACCGTCCCGACCAAGAAGCCGCGCAACGATCTCTCCCAGTTCCTGGTGCGCCCCGCCGAGAAGGCGGCCAAGGCGCGCGACTTCGCGCACGCGATCCCGCTCTACCAGGCGCTCGCGATCGCGCGCGGCCCGGGCAGCGCCGAGCAGCGCGAGCTCGCCCAGATGTGGACCGACGCCGGCCAGAACGAGGACGCCGCCGAGGCGTGGGCGACGCTGGCGGCCGGCACCGACGACCCGGCGACCCGGCGCGACGCGCTCGCCCAGTCGCAGAAGCTCGCCGCGTCGCCCGACCCGTTCGCCGACAAGCTCCAGCTCGCCGATCTCCAGCCCGAGGCCAAGCTGGCGTTCGCGCTCGGCCGCGCGGCCTACGCCCGCGCGCAGTACGGCGACGCGCTGGTCTATTTCCACATGGGCTACGCGCTGTCGCCCACCCTGCCCGGCTTCCTGCGCGAGCTCGGCGCGACCTACGACAAGCTCGGGGCGAGCGGCCAGAAGCGCGAGTTCTACCGGCGCTACCTGGTGCAGCGCCCGTTCGGGGCCAACGCCGATGTCGTCCGCGCCGAGCTGGCCAAGGACAAGGACGTGCTCGGGACCTTGCTGATCTCGTCGTCCTTGCCGTGCACCGAGATCTGGATCAACCGCGAGCGGATCACCGCCAAGCTGCCCGACAAGGGGCTGGTGGTCGCGCCCGGCAACTACAAGGGGCTGTGCTTCAACCCCAAGTACGAGATGGCGCTGTTCGAGTACACGACGGTCGAGCCCGGCAAGCCGGCCGCGATGACGTTTCGCTGGGCGATCGTGGTCAACGAGCTCGAGCGCCCGCTCGGCCGGATCGCGCTCGAGAACCCCAAGGCGCCCGGCACGATGATCGATCTCGGGATCACCTCGCCCGAGGTCGGCGTCGCGGTGCCCGCCGACGGCCGCAAGCTCAAGATGGTGCTCAAGGACGATACCGGCGTCCGCACCGAGGAGCGCATGGTGCAGATCGAGCCCGGCCAGCGCTTCGAGGTGACCTGGTAAGCTGGGATGGATGCGACCGAGCCTCGGCGTCGTCGCGCTGCTCGCCGGATGTGACCTCTACGTGCACTCGTCGCCGGGCGCCACGCCCGACGCAGCCGGCGGCGCGGACGGTGCGGTCGCCGACGCCGGGCCGACCGCGCTCGGCGTGCGCGACGTCGTGCTCGCGACGCCTTCGCTGTTCTCGATCGACCCCGCGCCGGGCGGCATCGATCACGGCGCCTGCATCGGGATCAACCTCGGCCCGACGTGCGTGTGCGACCCGAGCGCGCCGATCGCGTACGACGGGGACACCGCGGTGTACTGCTGGCGCGCCAACGAGTTCGTGGACTACGGCAGGTGCAGCCTGCAGCCGCGGTCGACGCGTCGGGGATCTTTCTCGCGATCTCGAACGTCGGCGTCTACGCGCTCGCGTTCGACGGCACGCTCCAGCAGCTCGCCGCCGAGGGCGACGCGGTCGCGGCCATCGCGACCGATGCCACGACGATCTACTGGACGACCGCCGGCGCGATCTGGACGTGCCCGAAGGCGATGGCGGCGTGCACCCCGACCCTGTTCGCGACGGGTACGAGCATTTCGGGGATCGTCGCAGACGGCGAGTCGGTGTACTGGCTCGATGGCGGCGAGCTGTTCGGCTGTCCGGCGGCGGGATGCGAGACGCCGCGCCACGTGTTCACGTGCGACCCGGCCGGCGATCCGCTGCTCCCCGATGCCACCGAGCTCGTCGCCGATCCGGGCAACCTGTATTGCACGGCGCTCATCGCGGGTCAGCCGACTGCGGTGCGCATCCCGAAATGACCGTCCGCCGCGCGTTCGATGGTAAGTTCCCGGCGCGTTGGTGTCCGAGCGGCCATCACAAGAGGGCAAGCTGTCGCCCGGCGCACCGAACGACCCGGTGCCGTTCGGCAAGTACTACTTGCTCGGGCTGATCGCGCGCGGCGGGATGGCCGAGGTCTACCGCGCGCGGCTCACCGGCGAGCGCAAGCTCTACGCGGTCAAGGTGATGCGGCCGCAGCTCGCGCGCGAGGCGCGGTTCATCGACATGTTCCATCGCGAGGGCAAGCTCGCGATGATGCTGCGCAACCGCTGCATCGTCGAGACGCTCGAGATCGGTCAGGCCGACGGCCGCCACTACATCGCGATGGAGTACATCGGCGGCCGCGATCTCACGCAGGTGCTGCGGCGCTGCCAGGAGACCCAGCAGCGCATCCCGGTGCCGCACGCGGTGTACATCGCGGCGCGGATCGCCGAGGGCCTGCACTTCGCGCACACGCTGCAAGGGCCCGACGGCCGGCCGCTCAACATCGTCAACCGCGACGTGTCGCCGTCCAACGTGCGGCTGTCCTACGACGGCGACGTCAAGCTGCTCGACTTCGGCATCGCGCAGGCGCTGATGAAGTTCACCAGCGAGATCGGCATCCTCAAGGGCAAGTTCAGCTACATGTCGCCCGAGCAGATCCGCGGCATGCCGCTCGACGCGCGCACCGACGTGTTCTCCGCGGGGATCATCCTGCACGAGATGCTCACCACCGAGAAGCTGTTCCGCGGCGACACCGAGTTCGCGCTGATGGAGAAGGTGCGCAAGGCGGAGGTGCCGCCGCCGTCGAACTTCAACCGCCGGGTCACGCCCGAGCTCGACGCGATCGTGCTCAAGGCGCTGTCGCGCGACGTCGCCGATCGCTACCAGAGCGCGACCCAGCTCGCGGCGCAGCTCGACCAGCTGATCGCGGGCTACCGGTTCGACCCCAAGGAGCTGCGCCAGTTCGTCCGCCAGCTGTTCCGCAAGGAGTACGCCAAGGAGCTCGAGGACACCCAGCAGGCGCTCGAGGCCGAGCCCAGCGCGTTCCACGTCGCCCCGTCGCGGCCGCCGACCAACCAGATCGAGACGCCGACCGACACCATGCCGGCGATCCAGGTGGTGACCGAGGAGGCCTCGGCGCCGACGGGCGAGCCCGAAAAGCCGCGCGGCTTCTGGGGCTCGCTGTTCAAACGCAAGAAGTGAGTTACGATAAGGCGATGGCGCAGCAGAGTCGCACCGACGCGATCCGCGTCGCGATCACGATCGCGATCGGGCTGGCCGTGCTCAACGGCGCGTTCTTCCTGCTGTCGTACGCGTACTACAAGGCGCACGCGATCAGCGCGCCCGGCGTCGGGATGGTGCTCGATCGCCACGCGCTGATGCACAGCCGGCTCAACTTCGTGCTGTGCTCGGGCGTGATCGCGGCCGCGATCTTCGCGGCGAGCCTGGCGCCGCGCGAGGTCGGCCACATCCTCGCGCTGCTGCTCGGGCTCGGCGCGCTGTACTCGGGCGCGATGGCGTTCCGCGCCGACATGCCCGCGGTGATGTCGGTGACGCTGATGATCGTCGGGATGCTGATCCCCGCGCTCGCCGCGTTCTCGTGGCTCGGCTCGCGCGCGGCGTGGGCGTTCCTGATCGCGGTGTGCGCGGTGTTCGGCACCACCCTGCTGTTCGGCGCGCCCAAGGTGCGCGGCCTGCTCGGCGTCGGGCTGTGGATCGCGATGATCCCGGCCGGCCTCAAGTGGGTGACGGTGGGGGCGCTCGCGATGGCGCGCAGCCGCTACCGCGAAGTGGTCGCGAGCAAGTAGACCGCGAACGACGCCAGCCAGTGCTCGCCGGCGTAGTCGCCGGTCGCGACGCTGCCGAGCCCGGCGCGCGCGTGCAGCTCGCCGGCGGCGGCGAGCGGCGCCGCGAGCGGATCGCCGTCGGGCAGCGCGGCCGCGATCGCGCGCAGGCACCACGCGCGCGACAGGTTCAGGCCGTCGAGATGGGCGAGCTTGCCGTCGCTGCGATCGCGCACGCTGACCGGCGACCAGCGCGGCGCGGCGCCGAAAAAGCCGTGCAGCCACGGCGCGAATGCCTCGCGCGGCAGCACGCGGCGCATCACATCGGCCTCGACCAGGCTCGGCGACAGGAAGTCCTCGCCGCCCGGCTCCCAGCCGACCGGCGCGTCGCGATCCGCGCCGTAGTAGGCGCGCGCGCGATCGCAGATCAGCTCGGCGAGCGCGCGCTCGCCGGCGGCGCGCGCGTAGTCGAGCGCGAGCGCGAGCCCGAACGCGGTGTTGGCATGCACGCCGGTGCGGATCGGATGATCCAGGCGCGGCAGGAACGCGAGGTAGCGCGCGACGATCTCGTCGGCGAGCGGCTGGACGCTGGCGGCCCAGCGCGCGCAGTCGGCATCGCCCGGCACGCGCAGCGCGCGGGCAAGCTCGAGCAGCCAGGCCCAGCCGTAGGTGCGCTCGAACGTGGCGCGCCCGGGATGCCGGAAGTACGCCAGCTCGCCGGCGAGATGCTCGGCGGTCAGCGAGCGGTCGAGCGCGGCGCGGATCGCGGCGGCCTCGGGCAGCGCGGGGTGCGCGCGCACCAGCGTGACCAGCGCCCAGTGCGAGTGCACCGCGGAGTGCCAGTCGAAGCAGCCGTAGAACGCGGGGTGGAGCGCGCGCGGCGCGGCAAGCTCGCCGGCGTGCTCGACCAGGTGATCGAGCTTGTGCGGATACTCGCGATGGATCCCGGCGAGCGGCAGGCGCGCGAGCTGCGACGCGCGATCGACCGGCAGCGCCGCGAGCGAGTCGGTCATGGCACCCCGAGGATCTTGTGGAGCTGGAGCGAGATCCGCCAGCTCGGGCGCGCCTCGACCAGCGCGAGCGTGCGCGCGAGGTGGTGCGCGTAGCGATCGTCCATGCACGGCTGCGCGAAGTAGTGCGCGCACGCGTAGCGCCGCGCGTAGCCGTCGAGCAGCTCGCCGGTGACGCTGTCGTCGATCACGACCTTGAGCTCGCTCGGCTCGAGCGCGACCAGCGAGAGCGACGCGGGATGAAACTGCGGCTTGGGCGACACGGTCAGCCAGTCGACCGGCGCGGCGAGCGCGCGCGTCCCGTTGGACTCCATGTGCGTGCGAAATCCCGCCGCGCGCAGCGCGCCGGCGAGCGGCGCGTCCCACTGCAGCGTCGGCTCGCCGCCGGTCACCACCACCATCCGGCTGCGATGGCGGTCGAGCTCGACCAGACGCAGCGCGATCTCGTCGGCGGTCTGCCGCGCGGCGCCGTCGGGCGCGAAGTCGGTGTCGCACCACGTGCAGGCCAGGTTGCACGCGGCAAACCGCAGGAACACGCACGGCCGCCCCGCGTGGGCGCCTTCGCCCTGCACGGTCGGGCCGAACAGCTCCTTCACGAGGTACCGGCGGGGATCGGACACCGGGCATGCTATAGCGCAGCCGTGCGCTGGTGCGTACTCGTCGTCGCGGTGGCGTGCGGGAACGACCCGCCGCCGGGCTCGGGCGGTGCGCGCTCCGGCTCGTCGGCCGCGCGCCTCGAGCCGGCCGGCGTCGCGTGCGAGCAGCTGGCGTTCGCGCAGAGCACGCCGGTGCCCGAGGCGTCGGGTGCGGGTTGGCTCGAGGTCGACGGCAGGCTCGTGCTCGTCGCGATCGGCGACAGCGGCAACCACGGCGCCTACGGCCTGATCGATCCCGATACCGGCAAGACGCTCGAGCAGGGCAGGCTGCCGCTCGGCGATGCCGGCGACGACATCGAGGGCGTGGCGGGGCGCGGCGACACGCTGTACGCGATCACCTCGGCCGGCTGGCTGCGCGCGTGGAAGCGCGACCGCAAGGGCTTCACGCTGATCGCCGGGCCCTACCCGATCGGCGCGGTCGATCACTCGCTGCCCAGGCACGGCGGGCTCGGCGACACCCCGCCCAAGGGCGACGGCATGGTGTGCGACGCGTTCGGCGTCAACTGCGGGCGCAACTACGAGGGCCTGTGCCTCGCGCCCGACGCCGCCGCGCCGTGCACCGGCTTCGTCGCGTCGAAGGCCGACGGCCACCTGTACTGCCTGTTCTTCGCCGAGGGCGACCAGCTCGCGGTCGATCGCACGCGCGCGATCGCGGTCGATCGCCCCGGCGTGGTCGCGGACTGCGCGTTCGACGAGGCCGGGCGGCTGTGGGTCGCCGACAACCTGTTCGGGATGTCGCAGGTCGTCCGGGTCGACGGCTGGCGCGATCCGCCGCACGCGCAGGTCGTGAAGATCGCGCAGATCGGCATCGGCTTTCCCGAGGTGCTCGCGGTGCGCGGCGACACCTTGTACCGGATGTCGGATACCGGCGGCGCGCCCAGCCTGATGGCGAAATTTCGCTGCACGCCTCCCGCCCGGTAGACTTCGATCGTGCAGTGCCCGTACTGCGGCGGCGACTCCAGCGTGACCGAGACCCGGGTCACCGCCGACGGCCTGCGCCGCCGCCGGGTGTGTACCGCGTGCAAGCGACGGTTCACGACCTACGAGCGGCTCGGCGCGCCGGCGCTCAAGGTCCAGAAGCGCGACGGCTCGATCGAGCCGTTCGACGGCGACAAGCTGTTCCGCGCGCTGCAGCGCGTGGCGGCGCATCGCGGCGTGCGCGACGAGGACCTCAAGCGGATCGCGCGCGACATCGAGGCGACGCTGATCGACAGCGCGACCAAGTCGGTGAGCTGGAACGAGGTCGCCGCGCTCGCGCTCGATCGCCTGGCCAACATCGACGCGGTCGCGGCGCGCCGGCTCGCCGCGAACTACACCGACGACAGCGGCGCGGTGCGCTTCGAGGACGCGCCCGCGCCGAGCGAGTCGCCGCAGCTCGGGCTTCCGCTCGACGACGACGACTAGGCTACTGCCCGCCGCCGCTGAACAGCTTGCTCAGCAGGCCGCCGAACATCCCGCCGCCACCTCCGCCGCCCCCGCCACCGCCGCCGCCCGGCGCGGCGGCGGCGGCCTGGGCACCACCCTGCGCGCCGCCTTGACCGTTGATCAGGCCGGGAAGCTGCTGGCTCACGTTGCCGAGCACGCTCTGCAGCAGCGACCCCCAGTCGAACCCGCCGCCCGTGACGTCTGCGAGCTCGTCCGTATCGATCGTCTCGAGTTGATCGCTCATCGCTGCTCCGTGAAAGGTTCGCGGCTCGTGCGCAGCGCGCTCCAGCCGCAGAAGGGGTTACGCGCGACCGCCGCCGCCACCACCGCCACCGCCGCGCATCGACATCAGCTGCTGCATCATGCCGGACATGTTCTGGCCGTCGGCCGCCTTGGCCTGGGCCATGTTCTGGCCCACCGACTGGAGCGTCTGCGCGAGCTGCGCGACGCCCTGCATGACCTGCTGCTGCTGCTTCTTGGCGTTGCCGCCGTGACGGCCGCCGATGACGTCGTCGAGGGCGGCGAGATCGATCGCGGTGAACGGATCCTGCTCGGGCTGCATGGCGATCACCTCAGGTTGACGCGGACGTAGGTACCGCTGGGCTGCGCCGGCGGCGGGGGAGCCTGCGGAGGAGGCGCCGCGGCGGCCGCACCGCCACCGCCGCCACCGCCGCCCATCATCATCATCATCATCATCGGCATCATCATGCTGCTGCTGCTGTTGTTGTTGTTCTGGCCCAGCGCCGCCAGCGACTGCTGGAGCTGGCTGAGCATCAGCTGCAGCTGGGTCGACGTGTCGTCGCCGGTGGAGGCGACGCGCGCCGCGCCACCGCTGACGCGAGCGAGCTCGCCGCGATCGATCGATGCGAGCTTGTGGTTGCGTTGGGTCATCGGGATTCCTTGGTGGATGTTGTGTCTCGGAGAAGAGCATTCGTCGTGCCACGCCGCCTCCCGAATGATCTCGCGGAGCTCGCCGCGGCGCGGCGTCTACACGAGTAGGCAAGCTGCTGCAGCCGCGAGGAGCCACAGCGTCGCGAACGCGAGCCAGGCGCGGCGCATGCCGCGGCGCCGCGGGCGGACGATCACCGTGCGCTCGTGGACGACGATCACCGGCGACGACGCGCGCGGCTGCGGCCGGCGCTTGCGTACCGCGCCGTGCAGCAGGCGATCGGTCACCGTGACGATCTGGTCGACGTTGATGGACTCGAGCGCGTCGAGGTCGTACATGGCCGCGGCGTGGTGCACGGCGCGTGCCCCGGCTAACTGGCGCGCGCGCGACGCGGCGAGCGCGCGCGCCGTCGCTCGGCGGCGACAGCGCCGTCAACCGAGCGACGCGATCAGCGAGCGCAACGACGCGCCGGCGATGCGGTCGCGCGCGGCCACATCGATCGCGTCGACCTCGCCGCCCGCGCCGAGCGCGCGGCGAAACCCGGCCTCGACCGCGCCGAGGATCGAGCCGAGGATGTCGTCGAGCATGCGGAACGTGTCGGCGGGCGGCGCGCCCTCGCTCATCGCCACCGCGATCCGGCGCGCGAGCTCGCGGTACGTCGTGTCGTCGCGCGCCGGCGAGAACGCGACGAGCAGGATCGCGAGCCCGGCGAACCAGTGGAGGCGGCGCGCCGGGGGCAGCGCGGCCATCTCCGGCGGCTCGATCAGGAAGAAGTCGGGCGGCGCGACGGGCGCGTCGAGGATCGCGTGCGCCTCGCTCGCGTAGTCGGCGCGGTGCGCGGCGATGTCCGCGGCGACGAACCGCCGCGCGAGGTGGTGGATCCACAGCAGCAGCTTGAGCGCCTGGTAGT
>DATJAE010000142.1:0-15080 GCA_035516595.1 Kofleriaceae bacterium
GAGGACGTTCGTTCGCACTTCGACGCCGCGCTGCCAGCCGCGACGCGCGAGCCACTCGATCGTCTGGGCGTTGCGCTCGTCGATGCCCGGCGCGAGGTAGTTGCCGGGCTGGTCGAGCGCGCGCAGGCGCGGCTGGCCGGCGGTGCGCGCCGCGGCCTCGCACGCGTCGAGCAGGGCGCCGCCGATGCCCTGGCGCCGCGCGCCGGGCGCGACCGCGAGCACGCGCAGGTAGCGCGCGGCCACCGCCGCCACACCGACCAGCGCGTCGGCGTGCCAGGCGCCGAACGCGCTCGGCTCGCCGCTCGGCCCGGCGCCGAACAGCTTCTCGTCGGCGACGGCCGCGGCGCGGTCGAACGGGCATGCGGCCTCGAGCAGGCGCTCGGCGTCCGCCAGCCACGATCGAGTCAGCGCCGCCACGCGCATCTCCCCATCATTGCACGACGCGCGCGCCGCGCCTCCACGAAACCGATGCGACATCCGCTGCCGGCCGGCATCAGCCCGGCATGAAGCTCGTCACCGCCACCATCCTGGTGGCGCTCGCCGCCGCATGCGGTGGAGCGCCGATGTCCGCCACCGATCCCGGCCAGCCGCTCGACATCGAGCGCATCCACCAGGCCGGCCGCGTCAAGCTCTCCATCCCTCATGACTGGCAGGTCGACGACAGCGCGGGCGACACGCTCACGATCACCGCGCCGGATCGGACGGTCAGCCTCGAGGTCACGCTGATCGACGGCCAGGATCTCGCCGCCGCGCTGGTCGGCGTCGCCGCCGGCATGCTGATCGGTTACGACGATCTCGAGCTGGTGGGCTCGCCCGAGTCGGCGTCGATCAACGGGATGAGCGCGCTGTTCCAGGACGGCAGCGGGCGTTATCACGGCAACGAGGTCGCGCTGTCGCTCGGCCTGATCGACACGCCGGCGCAGAAGTACCTGCTGGTGGTCGGCGAGGCCGAGCCCGGGGGCTTCGAGGCGCACCGCCGCGCGATCCGTCACTTCATCGAGGGCATCCGGCCGATGTGACACAATGCGCGCGATGCGCGCGATGCTGCTGTGCGCCGGGCTGTCGACGCGACTGGGCAAGCTCGGCGCCGAACGTCCCAAGCCGATGCTGCCGGTGTGCGGCATGCCGATCCTCGCGTACGGCATCGCCAACCTGGTCGCACACGGCGTGACCGAGCTGGTGGTCAACACCCACCACCTGGGCGAGCTCATCGAGCGCGAGATCGGCGATGGCCGCCGGTTCGGCGCCCACATCCGCTACCTCCACGAGCCCGCGATCCTCGGCACCGGCGGTGGGCTCAAGAACGCGCTGCCGCTGCTCGATCCGGACGGCCGCGACGAGCCGTTCCTGTCGGTCAACGGCAAGCTGATCTTCGACGTCGACTTCACGGCGCTGATCGCGGCGTATCGCGCGGCCGGCGAGCTGCTCGGGATGATGGTGGTGCGCCGCGTGCCCGACGCCAGGGCGTGGGGCGCGGTGCGGGTCGAGGCCGGGCGCATCACCGACATCCTCGGCGACGGCGACCACATGTTCTGCGGTGTGCACGTCACGCGCCCCTCGGTGATGGCCCGCCTGCCCGACGGCGAATCCGACTCGATCCGCCAGGGCTACCTGCCGTGGCTGCGCGCCGGCGGCCGCGTGCTCGCCTACGAGCACCGCGATGGCTACTTCGCCGAGCACTCGACGCCCGAGCGCTACCTCGCGTCGAACCGGGCGCTGCTCGACGGCCAGCCGCTGCGCCACCCGCCCGGCGCGCTGCGCGGCGTCGATCCGACCGCGCGCATCCATCCGGGCGCGCGCGTGATCGCGCCGGTCCGGATCTGCGCCGGCGCGACGATCGCGGCGGGCGTGACGGTCGGGCCGCACGCGGTGGTCGGCGAGGGCGCGCACGTCGCGCGCTCGATCGCGGATGCCGTCGTGTGGGCCGGCGCGCGCGCCGACCGGAGCAACGCAGGCGAGGCGATCGTCACCTAGTACCTCGCCACAGAGGATCTGATCGGTTGGGGCCGCCGATCCATCGCCGGTCGCTTCGTTGCCGCTCCTTGCGTCACGCCCAGCGCTGCGTCGCGGCGCCTCGCGCGCGGCGCGCCTCGGCAGCCGCAACCAATCATCTCCTCTGTGGCGAGGTACTATCTAGGCGCGTCGGGGCAGCCCAGCGCGGCGAGCTTCGCGGTCTGCTCGATGCACTCCTTGGCGGTCTCGCGCACCGCGGTCTGCGCGCGCAGCGCGTCGTCGCGTTCGGAGTCCGGGCTCGCCGCGACCGACAGCGACATCTTCATGGCCTCGGGGAGCGCGCGCGCGTCGGCGCACGCTTGCTTCGCGGCGGCCACGGTCTGGGCGCACGCGCAGGCGCGCTCGACCAGCACGCGGCACGCGTCCTGGCCGCGCGTGATCTCGGTCGGCGACAGCTTCATCGGCGCGGGCCCCGGCGGCGGCGGCTCCTCGGACTTCTTCGCACAGCCCGCGAGCAGCACGACGATCGCGACCAGCCGGATCATGCGGCCTCGATGCGTGCGAGCACGCAGGAGATGTTGTCGACGCCGCCCTCCTCGTTGGCGGCGGTGATCAGCCGCTCGACCGCGCGGTCGACGTCCTTCTCGGTCATGAGGATGTGCTGGATCTGATCGTCCTTGACCATGCCCGACAGGCCATCCGAGCACAGCAGATACGTGTCGCCGACCTTGGGCTGCTGCGTGATGATGTCGACCTGCACGCTCTCCTTCATGCCGAGCGCGCGCACGATCACGTTCTTGTGGGGCCAGTTCTCGGCCTCCTCGGGGGTCACCCGCTTCATGCGGATGTAGTCGTTGATGAGCGAGTGGTCCTCGGTGAGCTGGACCAGCTCGGTGCCGCGCGTGCGGTAGCAGCGCGAATCGCCGACGTGGCCGATGATCAGATGATCGTCGAGGAAGTACAGCGCGACGCAGGTCGTGCCCATGCCCTTGAACCGGGCCTCGCGCTGGCTGCGCTCCCAGATCTCGAGGTTCGCGAGCATGATCCCGGTGACCATCCGGTTGACGTCCTTGCGCATGTCGCGGTCGACCTTGTAGGGCCAGGTCAGCGTCTGTTGCTTGCCGGTCTCGGTGAAGTGATCGACGATCAGCTCGACCGCGAGCCGGCTCGCGACCTCGCCGGAGGCATGGCCACCCATGCCGTCGCACACGATCGCGAGCCGCTCGCCGGCCTCGGGGACGGCGATCGAGTCCTCGTTGTGGTCCCGCTTGCGACCGATGTTGGTGTCGCCCGCAAAGTTTACGCGCGCACCGTCGAGGGGGAACAGGGTACTCACCTTCCTGATTGTAGCAGTCGCGAAGCGATTGACTCCACTCGGCGGACTGCCCATCCTCGGGGGGTGGAATCCGTCGCGGCGATGTGGGGGTACGCCGAAGGCAACGCGACGGTGGTCGCGGTGGTCGTCGTGATCGTCGCGCTCGCGGCGATCGCGTACGTCGCACGAAGGCTGTGGAGGAAGTGAGTGGCGGAGCTCACGCGTGGCAAGCTCAGTGATCGTCCGTGGGGGTACACGGTCGGTGCACTCGGGCTGCGCGGGCTGACCGGCCAGCTCTGGCTGCTCGCCGACGGTAAGCAGTACTGCATCGCGTTCTCGGGCGGCGCGATCGTCGGCGCGTTCTCGCCGACGACGAGCGACAGCGCCGTGCGCGTCGCGCTGACCAGCCACCTCGTGTCGTCGACCCAGGTCGCGGAGATCACGCGGCGGATCGCGGCCGATCCCGAGCGCGACGAGATCGACGTGATCGCCGAGGCGGCGCGGCTCGGCGCCGAGCAGGTCTACAAGCTGCGCCGCCGGGTGGTCGCGCAGCGCGCCGCGCGCACGTTCGCGATCGAGGTGGGCGAGTTCGTGGTCGAGGACACCGTGACCCTTCCGGTGGTCGAGGGCGGCGACCTCGACGTCCGCACCGTGATCTATCTCGGTGCCAAGACCAACCTCGGCGAGCAGCGGCTCGACGCCGAGCTCGCGCAGATCGGCGTGTGGTTCAAGCTCAAGCCCGAGGCGGTTGCCGACCTGCCGCAGTTCGGCTTTGCCGACGCCGAGAAGCCGGTGCTGCGCCGGCTGGTCGAGGGTGCCAACCTGGCCGACCTGATCGGCGATCCCGAGATCGACGCGCGACTCGCGCGCACCGTGATCTACGCGGTCGCGTCGTGCAGCGCGTGCGAGATCAGCGCGACCCCGGGGCCGTCGGCGCGCCCGGCGACCCGGCCGCCGCCGCAGCGCTCGCCGTCGACGATCACCGCGGGCGAGCTGCGTCGCGGCAACCCGACGATCGACGCGCTGAACCAGGCGCGCACGCGCACGACCGACGCGCGCCAGATCCCGACGACGAATCCGCCGCTGGCGCGCACGCTCACGCCGATCCCGTCGCAGACCATGCCGCCGCAGCCGCGCACGACGACCGGCGGCCAGGCGCCGCCGGTGGCGCGCACGATGACCAACCCGACCGCGCCGCCGGTGGCGCGCACGATGACGCCGGTGCCGTCGCGCACGACCACGCCGGTGACCACGCCGCCGGCGTCGCGCACCACGACGCCGGGCGCGACCATGCCGCCGCCGGCGCGCACGGTCACGCCGTCCGAGCCGCCGCCGCCGCCGTCGCGCACGGCGACGCCGACCACGCCGCAGCCGCGCAACCGGACGTCGAGCCCGTCGCTCGGCGGTGACGGCGTGGTGCGCATGAAGTCGCCGACCACGACGACCGGCCCGCACCGCGCGCTGCGCGGGTCGGATCCGCCGGCGACGGAGCGGCCGCGCACCGCGAGCTCCGCGATCGACGACACCGAGAAGCTGATCTCCGAGCTGGTGCCGCTGCTCGACAGCGACGCCGATCACTTCGCGATCCTCGGCGTGCCGTTCGACGCGCCGGTCGGCACGGTGCGCAGCGCGTACTTCAACCTCGCGCGCAAGCTCCACCCCGATCGGCTGGCCTCGCTCGGCATCGACGATCCGGCGCGCAACGCGCAGCGGCTGTTCGCGCAGATCAACACCGCGTTCTCGGTGCTCGCCGACCCCGAGCGCCGCGAGCAGTACGTGCAGAAGGCCAAGCGCGGCGCGGTCGGCCGCGCCGAGGACGCCAAGGCCGAGGAGATGGCGCAGCGCGTGATGCGCGCCGAGGAGGCGTTCCGGCGCGGCGAGATGGCGATGCGGCGCGAGCAGATCGACATGGCGATCGCCGAGTTCGGCGCCGCCGCGGCGCTCCGGCCGCAGGAATCGGAGTACCAGGCGCTGCTCGCGTGGGCGAAGTTCACCCACGCCCCCGACAAGCAGGCGGTGGCGACCGAGACGCGCACCGCGCTGCAAAAGGCGGCCGACGCGAGCGAGAACTCGCCGACCGCGCGGTTCTACCTCGGCCGGGTCGAGCGCATGCTCGGCCGCGAGAAGGAGGCGCTGGTGCACTTCCAGGAGGTGCTGCGCCTCAAGCCCGGGCACACCGAGGCGAGCAGCGAGGTGCGTATCCTCGAGCAGCGGCTGCGCGGCCGGCGCTAGTACCTGGCCACACAGGAGATGATTGGTTGCGGCTGCCGAGGCGCGCCGGGCGCGAGGCGCCGCGACGCAGCGCTACCGGGCGTAACGCAAGGAGCGGCAACGAAGCGATCGGCGATGGATCGGCGGCCCCAACCGATCAGATCCTGTGTGGCGAGGTACTAGTCGGCCGGGTCGAACATCCCGCGCCAGTCGGCGAGCGCGTCGATCAGCGCGACCGCGTCGCTCGCGGGCAGGGTGATCGCGGCCTGGCGCTGCCACGCGTCGCGGACGCGGCGGAAGCGCAGCACGGCGAGCCGGGTCGGCTTCCAGCTGCCGTCGCTGGCGCGCTCGCGGAACGCGATCGCGACGGTGGCCCAGCCGGCGCGTTCCCACACCTTGCGCGCGAGCTGCTCGCGCACCTGCTCGCCGTCGACCTCGAGGTCGTAGTCGACCTCGTCGAGCTCGCCGATCACCATCAGCCCGACACCACGTGGCGCGGCTCGGTGTGGTCGGACAGCTCGAGCTCGGTCACCAGGTCGGTGCCGCTGCCGACGTGCGCGCGGACCCGCGCGTTGGCCTCCTGGACCTGGCCGCCGCGCTCGATCCGCACGCGCAGCTCCTCGCCGAGCTCGAACAGCAGCGGCGAGCGCACGCGGACCAGGTCGTCGCCCAGCTCGAGGACCTCGAACACGTCGAGGCTGGCGTCACCCCGGTCGCCATCGACCACCAGCACGCGCGGCGCGGCCGGTGCGCTCGCGGCAGGCTGTCCCGACATGGAGCCGGGTTACCACGCCGCGCGCGGATGCCTCAAGCTCTTCAACTGGCCAGCGCAATCGGGTTAGGCTCGTTCGGCGGATGCTCAAGCCGGTCGAGAAGCAACGGGTGGCGGAGGAGATCGCCGAGCAGCTGCGCGCGCTCATCCTCAACGGCCAGTACCCTCCCGGCTCCAAGCTCCCGCCGGAGCGCGAGCTGTCCAAGCGGCTGCGGGTCAATCGCGCGTCGCTGCGCGAGGCGCTCAAGAAGCTCGAGCACCTCGGGCTGGTGCGGATCCGTCAGGGCGACGGCACGCGCGTGCAGAACTTCATGGAGACCGGCGGGATCGAGCTGGTGCAACACCTGCTGCCGCTCGGCGGCGGCAAGCCCGAGCTGATCCGCGATCTGCTCGAGTTCCGCCGGATCTTCGGCCGCGAGCTGGCGCGGCTGGCCGCGGCGCGCTCGGCCAGGGACAAGGACGGCATCGCCAAGCTGCGCGCGCTCGCCGACAAGGCCGACCACGTCGCGGGCGCGGGCGAGCTGTTCGATCTCGACTTCGACTTCTACGTCGCGATCGCCGCGATGTGCGGCAACCAGGTCATGCTGCTGCTCATCAACACCGTGCGCGACGGCGTGCGCAACTTCATGCCGCTGCTCGCCAACCTCGCCGCGCCGCAGGACACCGTGCGCAAGCATCACCGCGAGCTGATCGCGGCGATCGAGCGCGGCGAGGTCGCCGCCGCGGGCAAGATCGCCGACGACTACCTGCGGATGGGCGCCGAGCTCGCGGCGCGCGCGGGAGGACGCCCCGAGCTGCAGCCGCAGCCGCTGCCCGACTGAGGGTCGTGATGCCGAGCCTGTCGCGCACCGAGGTCGAGGACATCGCGCTGCTCGCGCGCCTGCACCTCGAGCCCGACGAGCTGGCGCGCATGCAGGACGAGCTCGGCGCGATCATCGAGCATTTCGGCGCGCTCGCCGCGGTCGACACCGAGGGCGTCGCGCCGATGACCCACGCGGTGCCGATGGACCTGGCGCTGCGGCCCGACGTGGTGGCGCCGTCGCTGCCGGTCGAGGACGCGCTGCGCGGCGCGCCGGCGCGCGCGGGCGATCTGTTCGTGGTGCCGGCGATCATCGCGGGAACCGAATGAGCGAGTGGTTGTCGGCAGGCGAGACGGCGCGGCGGATCGCGGCGGGCGAGCTCACCGCGCTGCGTGCGGTCGACGCCTACCTGCGCCGGATCGCGAACCTCGATCGCGAGCTCGGCGCGTTCCTCGCGCTCGACAGCGAGGGCGCGCGCCACGCCGCGCAGCAGGTCGATGCCGCGCGCGCCGCGGGTGCCGCGCTCGGACCGCTCGCCGGCGTGCCGGTCGCGCTCAAGGACGTGCTGGTCACGCGCGGGCTCGCCACCACCGCGGCGTCGAAGATCCTCGACGGCTGGATCCCGCCGTACGACGCGACCTGCGTCGAGCGGCTGCGCGGCGCCGGCGCGATCGTGCTCGGCAAGCTCAACTGCGACGAGTTCGCGATGGGCAGCTCGACCGAGCGCAGCGCGTTCAAGAAGACCAAGAACCCGTGGGATCGCACGCGCGTGCCGGGCGGCAGCTCGGGCGGCAGCTCGGCGGCGGTCGCGGCGGCGCTGTGCGCGGCGAGCCTGGGCACCGACACCGGCGGCTCGATCCGCCAGCCCGCCGCGTTCTGCGGCGTGGTCGGGATGAAGCCGACCTACGGCCGGGTCAGCCGCTACGGGGTGGTCGCGTTCGCGTCGTCGCTCGACCAGGTCGGCCCGCTCGCGCGCACGGTCGGCGACGCCGCGCTGGTGCTCGAGGTGATCGCCGGGCTCGATCCGCGCGACGCGACCTCGCTCGACGCGCCGGTGCCGCGCTATCGCGACGCGCTCACCGGCGAGGTCAAGGCCCTCCGGATCGGCCTGCCGCACGAGTACTTCGACGGCGCGCAGATCGACGGCGAGGTCCGGGCCGCGCTCGATCGCACGATCGCGGCGCTGCGCGAGCGCGGCGCCGAGATGGTGGACATCGCGCTGCCGCACACCGAGCACGCGCTGCCCGCGTACTACGTGGTCGCGCCGGCCGAGGCGTCGTCGAACCTGGCGCGCTACGACGGCGTGCGCTACGGCAAGCGCGCCGAGGCCGCCGACCTGCTCGACCTGTATCGCAGGTCGCGTGGCGCCGGGTTCGGCCCCGAGGTCAAGCGCCGGATCATGCTCGGCACGTACGCGTTGCGCTCGGGCTACTACGACGCCTACTACAAGAAGGCGCAGCAGGTGCGCGCGCTGATCAAGCGCGACTTCGACAAGGCGTTCCACCACGTCGACGCGATCCTCACGCCGACCACGCCGACCGCCGCGTTCCGGTTCGGCGCGAAGTCCACGCCGCTCGAGATGTACGCCGGCGACATCTTCACGCTCGCCTGCAACCTCGCCGGGCTGCCCGGGATCAGCGTGCCGTGCGGGCTGACCGGCGACGGCCTGCCGATCGGCGCGCAGCTGCTCGGCCGGCCGCTCGACGAGGCCACGCTGCTCCGCGCGGGCCAGGTGATCGAGGCCGCGGTCGGGCTCGGCGATCGCCGGCCGGGAGCGATCGCGTGACCGAGGACGACGGCCCGACCGAGCCCAGCGGTGCGCTCGAGCCCGACTGGGAGCCGGTGATCGGGCTCGAGGTTCACGTCCAGCTCGCGACCGCGTCCAAGGCGTTCTCGCCGTCGGCGACCACGTTCGGCGAGCCGCCCAACACGCTGACCGACCCGGTCGTGCTCGGCCTGCCCGGCGCGCTGCCCACGTTCAACCGCGCCGCGCTCGAGCTCGCGCTCAAGCTCGGCGTCGCCACCGAGTCGAAGATCCGCGCGCGCTCGCGGTTCGCGCGCAAGCACTACTTCTATCCCGACCTGCCCAAGGGCTATCAGATCTCGCAGTACGACGAGCCGCTGTGCGAGGACGGCCGCCTCGCGATCCTCGTCGGCAACCAGGTCAAGAGCATCAAGCTGCAGCGCATCCACCTCGAGGAGGACGCCGGCAAGAACCTGCACGTCGGCGCGGTGTCGCACGTCGATCTCAACCGCGCCGGGGTGCCGCTGGTCGAGGTGGTGTCGGCGCCCGAGCTGGGCTCGGCCGAGGAGGCCGCCGAGTTCATGCGCGCGCTGCACCGGCTGGTCCGCTGGCTCGACATCTCCGAGGCCGACATGGAGAAGGGCCAGATGCGGTGCGACGCCAACGTGTCGGTGCGGCGGCGCGGCGAGGACCGGCTGGGCACGCGCGCCGAGCTCAAGAACATCAACTCGTTTCGCTTCGTGCACAACGCGGTCGAGCACGAGATCGCGCGCCAGATCCGGATCCTCGAGAGCGGCGGCCGGATCGTGCAGGAGACCCGGCTGTGGGACGCCGAGGCCGGCGCGTCGCAGGCGATGCGCTCCAAGGAGACCGCCGAGGACTACCGCTACTTCCCCGATCCCGACCTGCCGCCGCTGGTGGTCGACGGCGCGATCATGGCGAACATCCTGCGCGGCTTGCCCGAGCTGCCGTCGGCGCGGTTCGCGCGCTACCTGCGCCAGCACGGGCTGTCGCCCGACGACGCGCGCACGATGATCTCGGATCGCGCGCTCGCCGAGTACTTCGAGGCCGCGGTCAAGGCGCACCCCGGCGAGCGCTCGGGCCGGATGATCGCGAACTGGATGCTGAGCGAGCTGCTCGGCGCGCTCCACGCCGACGGCAAGACGATCGCGGACTCGCCGATACCGCCCGAGCGGTTGTCCGAGCTGATCCGGATGGTCGAGGACGGCACGATCTCGGGCAAGATCGGCAAGGACATCTTCGAGGAGTGCTACAAGACCGGCGAGGCGCCGCGCGCGATCGTCGAGCGCAAGGGCGTGCAGCAGATCAGCGACGAGGCCGCGCTGTGGGAGGTGGTCGACCGCGTCGTCGGCGCCAACCCCAAGCAGGCCGAGGCCTACAAGGCGGGCAAGGACGGCCTGTTCGGGTTCTTCGTCGGCGCGGTCATGCGAGAAACCCAGGGCCGCGCCAATCCGGTGATCACCTCGGATCTATTGCATAAACGACTCGGACGTTGAGCGGCCTTGACGAACGCGCGCTGATCAGTAAAGTCCGCGATTCGACAAAGCCTTTCTGCGGAGCAAGTCATGTACGCGGTGATCCAGACGGGTGGCAAGCAATACCGGGTCGAGCCCGGCAAGACCGTGGTGGTCGAGAAGCTCGCGGGCGACGCGGGCGCGAAGATCGTGTTCGACCAGGTGCTGCTCGTGTCGTCCGGTGATGGCGCCAGCGTCAGCATCGGCAAGCCGTTCGTCAGCGGCGCCAAGGTCACCGGCGAGATCGTCGCGCAGGATCGCGCGAAGAAGCTGGTCGTGTTCAAGATGGAGTACGCACGCAACTACGTGCGCAAGAACGGCCACCGCCAGGACGTGACGGCGGTCAAGATCACCGGGATCGAGGCGTAGCGTCATGGCGCACAAAAAAGGACAAGGCTCGACTCGCAACGGCCGCGACTCCAACCCGAAGATGCGCGGCGTCAAGCGCTTCGCCGGCGAGCAGGTCTCGGCCGGCAGCATCCTCGTGCGGCAGGTCGGCACCAAGTTCCATGCCGGCGACAACGTCGGCATCGGCCGCGACTGGACGCTGTTCGCCAAGATCGACGGCGTCGTGAAGTTCGAGCGCCACGGCAAGTCGAAGATGCGCGTGGCGGTGTACCCGCAGGCCGCCGCGGCCTAGCGCGCGTCTCTAGCGAGTCGCCCGCGTCACGCACGCGGCGAAGTCGTCGCACGACGTGCGCGACCAGCACGCGACCACCGCGTCGGCGACCTCGTTGTCGGGCGCGCCGACGCACAGCACGCGGTAGATCGACGCGGCGTCGTCGCTGTTGCTCGGCCGGCGCGTCAGGTCATCGAGGTCGCCGTCGGAGCCGTGCACGAAGCTGCGCACCTGCTCGCGCAACAGCTCGTCGGCGCAGCTCGCCCCGCGCGCCAGGGTGGCCTCGCAGCGCGCCTCGTGCGACATCCGCGCGTAGGCCGCGGGATCCGGCGGGTCCGGCTTGTGACAGCTCGCCAGGGCGATCACCAGCAGCGCGCGCGTCATCGCGCGCACTATAGCGGCTTTGACTCCAGATCGTTTTCTGTCTCCTGATCGCGCACGGTGCCTCTGAACCGCTTGCGCTCGACCGACGTTCGGCTATCTTGTTCGTGCGCGCAAAACGCGCTGGTGGACGTTTTCGCACTGTTGCGAGGCGTAATTGTCGAGGTCTGTCGATGTCCACCGTCCACGTCGCCTGGGGAAGTATCGAGCTTCTTCACAACTGCGTTCGTACGCTCACGCACTTGCACGAGCAGGGCGAGCCGTTTCCGGTCGTCGAGTACCGCGCCAAGGTGAAGCTGCACGGCACGAACTGCGCCGTCCAGATCACCTCGAACGGCGTCGTTCCGCAAAGTCGTAGCCAGCTACTATCCGTCGAAGCCGATCACAAGGGCTTCGCGAAGTGGGTCGATGCGACCGCAGCATACTGGCGAACGCTGCCGGTTGGGCTCGTGGTGTTTGGCGAATGGTGCGGCCCGGGTGTCGAGAAGGGCATGGCGATCTCGCAGGCCAAGACCAAGCTGTTCGTCGTGTTCTCGATCCAGCAGGGCGATCGCATGGTCTACGAGCCGGCCGAGATTCGCGCGCAGCTACCGGCGGGCGAGCCGGATCAGCTGCACGTGCTGCCGTGGGAAGGCGAGGCGTTTACGATCGATTTCGCTTCGCGCCAGCGCCTGGACGAGGTCGCGCGCGAGCTGAACGACCGGGTCGCGAACGTCGAGCGCGAAGATCCGTGGTGCAAGCGCGTGCTTGGTATCAGCGGCCTCGGTGAAGGGCTGGTCCTCTATCCTCTCGGCGTGCCCGATGTAGCGAAGCTGAGCATGCTCATGTTCAAGGCGAAGGGCGACAAGCACCGCACGGCGGGCAAGCGCGCCGTGCAAGTCGACGCCACGGTGGCTGCGTCGATCGACGACTTCGTCGCGCTCGTGGTGACGGATGCGCGTCTCCGGCAGGGCGTCGCACAGATTGGAGGTTCGTTCGATCCGAAGCAGACGAGCGCCTTTCTCGCGTGGATCATCGCCGACGTGAAGAAGGAATCGATCGCGGAGCTCGAGGCGTCGGGCCTGACCTGGACGCAGGTCGAGCGTGCCGTGCAGGCGTTCGCGCGCGACTGGTACCTGAAGGCAGGCTTGCGATGAGCCTGCGCAAAGTGATCGAGTCCGGTGCGAAGGTGCATCCGCCGAGCTGGCTGCCCGACAACCTCTGTTACGAGACGATGATGGGCAGCGTCGCGTACGGTGTGTCGTCGGATACAAGCGACATGGACGTCTACGGCATCTGCATGCCGCCGAAGGACGTCGTGTTCCCGCATCTCGCGGGCGAGATCTTTGGCTTCGGTCGCCAGGTGAAGCGCTTCGAGACGTGGCAGGAGCATCACATCGCGGCGCACGACAAGCTGTGGGACTTCCAGATCTACGGCATCGTGAAGTTCTTCCAGCTCGCGATGGAGAACAACCCGAATGTGGTCGACTCGATGTTCACGCCCCGTCGCTGCGTGGTGTCGTCTACGCCGATCGGCGAGTACATCCGCGAGCACCGCACCGACTTCTTGCACAAGGGCGCGTGGCACAAGTTCAAAGGCTACGCATACAGCCAGCTCAACAAGATTCGTACCAAGACGCCGAGCGGCAAGCGCGCCGAGCTCGTCGAGGAACACGGCTACGACGTGAAGTTTGCGTATCACGTCGTGCGCTTGCTGCTCGAGGTCGAGCAGATTCTCGTCGCCTGCGACGTCGATCTCGAGCGTGATCGCGAGCAGCTCAAGGCAATCCGGCGCGGCGAGTGGACGCTCGAGCAGCTCGACCAGTGGGCCCAGGACAAGGAGAAGCAGCTCGAGGTGCTCTATCACACGAGCACGGTGCGCTACGAACCCGACGAGCCGCTGCTGCGCCGGCACTTGCTCCACTGTCTCGAGCACCACTATGGCGATCTGTCGACGGCCGTCGCGCAGGCCGATGATGCCACCCAGCTGCTGCGCACGATCGCCGAGCTGACCGCGAAGTACCGTTAGATAGAAACTGCCGCCGAGTCAGTCCATCACAGGGCGATCTGGAGTCAACGCCCGCTATAGGCCGATCACGCGCGCGCCGAGCTTGTCGAGCAGCGCGGCGTCGTGGGTGGCGATCACCGCCGCGCCGCCGGCCGCGGCGTGCTCGGCGACCAGGCCGGCGAGCGCGTCGAGCCGGCGGGTGTCGAGGCCGTTGTCGGGCTCGTCGAGCACGAGCAGCCGGGGCGGGCCGACCAGCGCGGCGGCCAGGCAGGCGCGGCGGCGCTGGCCGAGCGACATGCGGTCGAGCGCGAGCGCGCGCAGCTCGTCGAGCCCGAGCTGGTCGATCAGCGACGGGGTCGGCGGCTCGGCGGCGCGCGCGGCGCAGCACAGCGCCCACAGCTCGCCGCCGGTGAGAAAGCCCGGCGGATCGGCGGCCTCGGGGCAGTAGCCGAGCGCGGCGCGGGCGCGCCGGCGATCGCGGCCGGCGCCCCACACCGACGCGCCGGCGACCGCAATCCGGCCGGCGGTCGGCGCGAGCACGCCGGCGATCGCCATCAGCAGGGTCGACTTGCCGCAGCCGTTCTTGCCGACCACGCCGACCACCTCGCCGGGCGCGGCGGCGAGCTCGAGCGCGTCGATCACGGTGCGCCCGCCGCGCCGCACGACCAGCCGCTCGGCGGCGAGGATCGGCTCGGTCACGCGCGCCCCGTGGCGAGCGCGAGCGCGCCGGTCGCGCAGGTCGCGGCGGCGCCGGGCACGCCGAGCAGGGCGAGCGCGAGCACCGCGCACGCCGAGGCCAGCACCGCGCCGACCACGACGCGCACCGCCGGCGCGACCGAGCGCTCGGCCGCGCGCACCCAGCGGGTCGCGATCAGCGCGGCGCCGAGCGCGCTGGCGAGCGTGACGATCGCGAGCCAGCCGAGCGTGGCGGCATCGAGCGTGCCGAGCACGCCGAGCACCGCGGCGGCGGCGGCGACCGCGAGCGCGGCGCCGGCGACATAGACCGCGGCGATCGCGGCGGCGAGCACGGCGGCGCGCGCCGGCGCCGACACGCCGAGCGTCGCGGCCAGCCAGCCGCACGCGCGGTGCGCGTCGAGCAGCGGGACGAGCGCGCCGGCCCAGCCGGGGACCAGCGCGACCGCGATCGCGCTTGCGGCGAGCGCCGCGGCCGCGCGGCCGGCGAGCTCGTTGTTGTGGACGAGCAGCGCGGCGGCGAGCCCGGCGAGCACGGCGTTGCCGGCGCCGCGGACCAGCGCGTCGCTCGCGCGCCGGCGCAGCGCGCGAACGTAGATCCCGCGGAGCCCGGCGGTCGCGCTCGGCCAGCGCGGGATGCGCGGGCGCGCCGGGCGCTGCCGCCACGCCGCGATCGCGGCGATCGCGGCCGTCCAGCCCAGCGCGATCGCGAGCCCGCGCGCGCCGTCGCCGAGCGCCCACAGGACGAGCCACGGCAGCTGGAGCGCGATCAGCGCCGCGATCGCCACGACGACCGGCGCGAGCCGCGGGCCGGGCAGCGCGCGCAGGTAGCGCGCGGCATCGGGGCGGACGATCAGCCGCGCGGTCGGCACGAACAGCAGCAGCCAGGTCACGCCGAGGATCGCGCCGAGGATCGGCATGCCGAGCGCGAGGCGCGTGATGTCGCGGGGCTGGATCCCGGTCGGACCGAACAGCACGGCGGCGACGATGATCGCGCCGGCCCACACCGCGGCGGCGCGCCGCGCGGCCGGGGCGATCACGGCGCGCGTCCAGACCGACATCCACATCGC
>DATJAE010000143.1:0-7448 GCA_035516595.1 Kofleriaceae bacterium
CTCGGCCGCGTGCCGGGGCGCGTGCTGATCGGCTGCGGCGCGCGGCTGGCGGTCGGCGCCGGCCTCGGGGTCTCGCTCGCGGTCGCAAACCTCGGCGACGTGCGCGTCACCCAGCTGCCTCTCGACCCCGCGCCGAGCCCCACCTTCACCTCCACCCCGACGGCGCTCACCGACGTCGCTGGCTATCCGCTGCCCGGACGCACGTATTATGTGTCCATGGACTGGAGTCACTGACATGAAGCGATCGATCGTCTTGTCCCTGCTCGCCGCCGCGTGCGGCGGGTCCAGCCATACGTCCCCGCCCGACGCGCCGGCCGATGCGCCGCCCGACGGCGGGATCCCCGATGCGACCGCGGTCGTGGTCGCCGGCGACTACACCGCGGGCCACCCCGGCGTGATGTCGAAGGTCGACGTGGTCGCGGGGACGATCGACGCCAACATCGCGCCCGAGGGCGCGGTCGGCGACGATCCGATGCTCCGCCATATCGGCAACGAGCTGTTCGTGGTCAACCGCTCGGACGGCGAGAACGTCACGATCCTGAACGACAAGACATTCGCGCTCGTGGTCCAGCTCGGCACCGGGCCCGACTCCAACCCGCAGGACGTCGCGGTGCTGGGCGACACGGTCTACGTGCCGGCGTTCGGCGGCACCGGCGTGGTCGCGCTGAGCCGGACCACTGGCAACATGACGACGATCGATCTCGGCGCCGACGATCCCGACGGCAAGCCGAACTGCGTGTCGGTCTATCTGGTCGGCACCGATCTCTACGTCGCGTGCGAGCTGCTCGACGACACCAACGTCGACCTGCCGCCGCGCGGTCCGGGCAAGGTCTACGTGGTCGACACCACGTCGAACACGATCACGCACTCGATCACGATGATGAACCCGAACCCGTTCGGGGTCTTTCATCAGCTCGCGACCGGCGATCTCGTGATCCCGACGGTCGACTTCGGCGCGACCACGCCCAACGGCTGCGTCGAGCGGATCACGACCGGCGCGAACCCGGCGTCGGCCGGCTGCACCGTGATGGACGCGCAGCTGTCGAGCTACGTCGCCGGGCTCGACGTCCAGCTGCTCGAGGACGGCGACTCGATCATGTGGATGGCGGCGTCGAACTTCGACTTCATGCACGGCACGCTCAACGGCTTCGACCTCGGCACCAACACGCTGTGGGCCGCGCCGATCAGCGGCTCGGGCGAGGTCATCGTGTCGGTCGCGGTGTGCCCGAGCACGCACGTCGTGGTCGCCGACTCGACGATGGCCGCGTCGGGCGTGCGCATCTTCTACAACGCGCAGGAGGTCACGACCGCGCCGCTGTTCGCCGGCCTGCGCACGCAGAACGCCGACGCGATCGTCTGCTATTGACGCGGCGCCACGCAGTACGCCTCGGCGACCACCTCGATCGTCGACGACGGCGACGTGTTGCGGTAATCGCAGCGCCACGCCGCCGCGGTCGAGCCGTCGGTGATCGCGACCGGCCGCGCCGCGACCAGCTGCGCCATCCACTGCGGATCGGCGTAGCAGCCGCCGGTGACGAGCAGATCGGCCGCGCGATCGCAGCTCGCGACCGCGGTCGCGACCAGCGTCGGGCCGACCGAGATCCGCGCCTCCTTGCGCACCAGGTCGGTCTTCGCGCCATAGGCGCCGGGCGGGCCGGGCGGCCCCTTGGGCCCCTGCGGTCCCTGCGGTCCCTGCAGGCCCTGCGGTCCTTGCAGGCCCTGCACGCCCTGCTGGCCCTCGGGGCCGGGCGGTCCGGGATCGCCCTTGGCGCCGCGCGGGCCTTCCGGTCCGGGCGGGCCGACGCCGGCGGGACCCGCGGGGCCGGCCGGTCCCTTCGGTCCGGGCGGGCCGACCGGGCCCGGCGGGCCGGACAGTCCCGACGCGCTGCCCTTCGCGAGCAGCTCGGCCGCCACGCGCCGCGCGTCGACCGCGCCGCGCTGCTCGAGCGCCGCGATCCGGTGATCGAGATCGGTCGCACGCGCGGTCAGCTGATCGACGTCATCGCGATCGGCCTGGTGGCAGCCGAGCACGAGCACCGCGATCAGCGCGCGCCGCATGGACCGATCCTACGAAATCGGCCGAGCGCGCACGCGCGTTTCGCCGGTTTTTTGCCCTCGCGAACGAATCGGCGTAGCTGATGAGCACATGATCGAGCTGGTCGATGTGGAGCTCGACCACCCGCGCGGTGGCACGCCGCTGGTCACCGGTGCGAACCTGGCGGTGGCGCGCGGCGAGGTCGTGATGATCGTCGGCGCCGCCGGCGTGGGTACGTCGCGCCTGGTCGCCGCCGCGCTCGGCGAGGCGCGCCCCTCGGCCGGCCGGATCGAGGTGTTCGGCCGCGACGTCGCCAAGCTGCGGCGGTCGTCGCTGCGCATGATGCGACGCCGGATCGGCATCGTGCCGCAGGACCTGTGCCTGCTCGAGGACCGCAGCGCGCTGCTGAACGTGCTGTTGCCGCTCGAGATCGACGGCATTCCGCGCTCGGCCTCGCTGCTGCGCGCGCGCGACGCGCTGATCCGGCTCAACCTCGAGCACGACGCCGATCGCCCGATCGGCGAGCTCGCGGGCTCGGCGCGCCAGCGGGTCGCGGTAGCGCGCGCGCTGGTCCGCGATCCCGAGCTGCTGATCGCCGACCACCCGACCACCCTGCAGGACGCCGAGGGCGCCGAGCTGGTCGCCGGCGCGCTCGCCGAGGCCGCCGCGCTCGGCGCCGCGGTGATCGCGCTGGGCCGCGATCTCGCGCTGCGCGCGATCGCCGAGCGCATGGCCTGGCGCACGCTCGGCCTGGTGCGCGGGCAGCTGTGCCCGCTCGGCGAGATCTCGCTCGAGGGCAAGACGATCGACGAGCTGCTGGTCGACATGGTGAGCGCGCCGGTCAAGCCCGCGCCCGATCCGGCGGTGCCCAACCTGGTGCCGTTCCCGATCTCGGCGCGCACGGCGGGGGTCGCGTGAGGCAAGCCGAGCGCGGCGAGGCCCCGCGATGAAGATGCGCGCGCTTCGCAAGCTGCGCGCGAACGCGCCGCGCCAGGTCCGCCCGCGCCGCAACGAGTTCGATCTCAGCGACGCGACGATGGAGCCCGATCCCGGCCCGCCGCCCGAGGCGGTGTTCGACCGGCTCACCGGGCCGTGGGATCGCCATCGCGCGGTCGCGATGCCCGGCGCGGCGGACGAGGAGACGTGATCGCGCCGCGGCTCGCCTCGGCGCTGCGCCGCAGCGCGCGGCTCGCGATCGATCGGCCGCGCGGCGCCGCGTGGACGGTGATCGCCGGGGCGTGCGCGCTGTTCGCGCTCGCGGCCGCGGGCCTGGCCGCCGAGCGGTTCGAGCGCGCGCCGAGCCCGGCCAGCGGTGCGAGCATGGTGCTCTACCTCGGCGAGGGCGTCGACGACGCACACGCGCAGGTGCTGGTCGGCGAGCTCGCCAAGCTGTCGGGCGTCGAGCACGTCGAGCTGGTGCCGCCGGCCGAGACCGCGCGCCGGCTCGAGCGCGCGCTCGGGGTCGATCGCGCCGAGCTACTCGACGGCGTCGACCTCGCCAGCTTGCCGGCGTCGGTCGAGGTCACGCTCGCGCCCGGCGTGCGCGACGTGATCGCGATGAGCCCGACCATCGCGCAGCTGCGCGGCACGCCCGGGATCGACGACGTCGTGGTCGAGGACGGCGCGGCCAGCCGCGAGGCCGGCGCGCTCGACGCGACGCGCGCGATCGCGTGGGCCGCCGCGGCGCTCGCCGGGCTGATCGCGCTGGTCGTGGTGATCGCCGCGGTGCGGCTGCGTCTGGACCGCAACCGCCGCGAGGCCGCGGTCGCGCGCATGCTCGGCGCGGGCTCGACGTTCACGATCGTGCCGACCGCGCTCGCCGGCGCGCTCTACGGGCTGGCCGCCGCGCTCGTCGCGATCGCGGCGCTGTGCGGCGCGCTCGCGCTGTACGGCGACGATCTCGCTCGCGCGCTGCACGGCGCGATCGAGCTCGGCGTGCCCGCGATCTCGCAGCTCGCGCTGGTCGGCGCGATCGGCGCGGGGCTCGGCCTGGTCGGCGGCGGGCTCGCCGGAGCGAGCCGTGCGGCGAGCTAGCCTCGCGCTCGCGGTCGGCGCCGCGCTCGCGGCCGCGCCGGCGCGCGCGGGCAAGCATCCCCATCGCGAGCCGCCGCGCGTCGCGCTCGATCCCCGCGCGCTGCTCGCCGGCCAGCTCGGCGCCGAGACCGAGAGCGCGACCAGGACCGCCGCGATCGTCGACGGCAAGCTCGCCGCGGCCGACGCCGCCCGGCGGCATCGCCTGCGCGTCGCCGCGCGCGTGCTCGAGCCATTGCCCGCGGGCGCCTCGTCCGACCAGCGCATGGCGGCGGCGCGGCTGCGCGCCGCGGCGCGCCTGCTGATCGAGCGCGACGCCGCCGAGCGCGGCCTGCTCGCCGCCGAGTCCGCGCACCTGCGCGACGCGACCGCGCGGATCGCGGGGGAGGCCGCGAAGCTGCCGCACATCACGCTGCCGGTCGCGGTGGCCTGGCCCGCGCACGGCACGATCGCGCGCCACTTCGGCACGTTCGAGCACGAGCGCTCGAAGGCGACGCTGTCGCGCCGCGGCCTCGACCTCGAGGTCGACGATCACGCCGCGGCGGTCGCGCCCGCCGCCGGCATCGTGCGCTACGCCGGGCCGATCCGCGGGCTCGACCGCGGCGTGATCCTCGATTGCGGCGATTACCTCGCGGTGATCGCCAAGCTCGGCGAGCTCGGCGTACCGGTCGGCACGCGCGTCGCCGCCGGCGAGCGGCTCGGCCGGGCGGCGCGCCATCGGGTGTACTTCGAGCTGCGGGTCAAGCTGGGGCCCGGCGGGCTGCCGATCGATCCCGAGCCGTTGCTGACCCAGCCGCGCTAAGCTCGATCGATGTCACGGGCGTCTCACCTCGCCGCGTTCACCGCCGGCGCGATCGTCGCGAGCGCGGTCGGTGCGCTCGCCGTCCCCAAGGACGTCGGCCGGTTTCACGCGCTCGACGCGTTCGCGCAGTCGCTCGCGCTGGTCGAGCAGAACTACGTCGATCCGGTCGACGAGCAGAACCTGTTGCGCGACGCGACCCGCGGCATGCTGCACAACCTCGACGTCCACTCGACCTACTTCCCGCCGAGCCGCTACGCCAAGGTCCGCCAGGACACCGAGGGCGAGTTCGGCGGCGTCGGCGTCGTGCTCGCGCCCGGGGCGATCGACGAGGCGCGGCCGAGCGTGCCGCCGTATCCGATCGTCGACGAGGTCGTGACCGGCTCGCCGGCCGACGTCGCCGGCCTCCAGATCGACGATCGCGTGGTCTCGATCGACGGCCAGCCGACCGCCGAGGCCGGCCACGAGCTGCGCGAGGCCGGTGCGTGGGAGGCCCGGCTGCGCGGCGCGTCGGGCACGCGGGTCACGCTCGCGATCCTGCGGGTCGGCTGGAAGGATCCGCGCGCGTTCACGATCGTGCGCGCCCAGGTCAAGCAGCCGAGCGTGCACAGCCGCGTGCTCGAGCCGCACGTCGGCTACCTCGCGATCTCGAAGTTCGCCGAGGCGACGTCGAACGATGTCGCGGCCGCGCTCGCCGATCTGCGCAAGCAGAACGCGCTCGGCGTGCTCGTGCTCGACCTGCGCGACGACCCGGGCGGGCTGGTCGATCAGGCGATCCTGACCGCCGACCTGTTCCTCGACGAGGGCACGATCGTCACGATCCACGGCCGGCGCGGCACGGTCGAGACCCAGACCGCGCACAAGGGCGGCCCGGGCGTCGGCGTGCCGATCATCGCGCTGGTCGATCAGGGCACCGCGTCGGCTGCCGAGATCCTCGCGGCGGCGCTTCACGATCACGGCCGCGCGAAGCTCGTCGGGCTGCCGACCTACGGCAAGGGCACGGTGCAGACGTTCTACGATCTCGACGACGGCTCCGGGCTCAAGCTGACCACGGCGCGCTACCTCACGCCAAACGGCAACTCGTTGGAATCAAAGGGCATCATTCCCGATGTCCGGGTCGAGGCGTTCACTCCCGTCGAGATCACGGCGGGCTCGGGCCAGCAAGGTGGCGCGGGCGGTGCCAACGATGCCACAATCAACGGGACGGACGCGGACGATCCACAACTCGCGACAGCTGTCCAGCTTGCCAGGCAAGCGAGCCGAAGCGGGAACAAGTAGTCGGCCGACCGGTTGTTTTGGCGAAGCTTGGACTGGTACAACCAATGAGACGTTGGGCTTGTCACCTGACGTGATCCACCGAGCGCGGGGATACATCACACGATGTTCAAGCTGGTGATCCAGGATGATGAAGGGAAGACCACGGTCGTCCCTCTGATCCGCGACGAGATCACGATCGGCCGCAAGGAAGGCAACACGATCCGCCTCACCGAGCGCAACGTGTCCCGCCGGCACGCCCGGATCCTGCGCAATAACGGCGAGGTCCAGATCGAGGACCTCGGCAGCTACAACGGGATCCGTGTCAACAACGCGCGGATCGCCGAGCGGGTGTCGCTGCGCGTCTCCGACCAGGTCCAGATCGGCGACTACAAGCTCTACCTCAAGGCCGAGGGCGTCGAGCAGGTCGACGACGCGCGCACGATGCCGATCGAGCGGCTCGAGAACGCGCCCGCGACCGACGTCATGCCGGCGGTCGCGCCGACGCCGACCGCGCCGCTTCCGACCCAGACCCCGCCGACCGCCACACCGGCCGTCGGGCAGCGCCAGCTCGGCGTCGCCGACACCGATCCGGCGGCGCGTCCGGTCGCGACCGCGGCGCAGATCGCCGCGCTGAGCGCGCCGGTCGGCTACGGCCGGCTCGTCGTGATCTCGTCGAACTTCGCCGGCAAGGAGTTCGACCTGACGCGGCCGCAGATGATCATCGGCCGCACCGACGAGAACGACCTCGTCATCGGCCATCGCTCGATCAGCCGCAACCACGCCAAGATCACGCGCGATCCGGAGACCGGGCGCTACACGATCAGCGACCTCCAGTCGTCCAACGGCGTGCGGGTCAACGGCCAGGACTACGGCAAGGTCGAGCTCCGCCGCGGCGACACGGTCGACCTCGGCCACGTCCGGCTGCGCTTCGTCGAGCCCGGCGAGGACTGGCTGTTCTCGCGCGACGCGGTGATCGCCGACGTCGCCGAGGGCGGCAGCAACAAGATGCTCATGGTCGCGATCGTGCTCGGCGTGCTCGTGCTGGCCGGCGTCGCGGTGTTCTTCATGATCAACCGCACGCACGAGGAGAGCGGCACCAAGGGCAGCGACAACGGCACCAACGGCCTCGCGACCGGCTCGGACCACGGTCAGATCGCGAGCGACAACGGCAGCAACAACCAGGGCAGCGCAGGGGTCGCGATGGTGATGCCCGACGCGGCGGTCGCGACGGTGGGCAGCAACGCGGGCAGCGACGACGAGGGCAGCCAGATCAAGATCCAGTGCCTGCGCTACCAGTCCGACCACAAGTGGACCGACCTCGATTCC
>DATJAE010000144.1:0-3569 GCA_035516595.1 Kofleriaceae bacterium
CGCTCGACCAGCGCCCAGCTGGTGGCGTGCACGATGCCGCCCTCGAGCTGGTTGCGCGCGCCGTCGGCGTCGACCAGCGTGCCGCAGTCGACCGCGCACCACGCGCGCGGCACGCGGATCCGGCCGGCCACGAGCTCGACCTCCGCGATCTCGGCGACGTAGGTGCCGTTGTAGATCGCACACGCGAGGCCGAGCGCGCGCTCCCGTCTCGACCAGCCTGCACGCTCGGCCACGCGCTCGAGCACGCGGCGCAGCCGCGGATCGTCGGTGTTGCGCAGGCGGAGCTCGAGCGGATCGCGCGCGACCGCCGCCGCGAGCTCGTCGATCGCCGACTCGATCGCGAACACGTTGGGCGCGCCGGCGAGCGAGCGCAGCGCTGCGGTGCGGATCGCGGCGGGGATCACCCGGACCGCGACGTGCGCGGCGGCCATGCGATACGGCGGGACGGCGTTGCGCCCGCAGCTGATCGCCAGCATGTCGTCGGGGAGCTGTGCGAGCTCGCCGAAGTACACGTGCGGGTTGGTGACGATCTCGCTCGACCACCCGACCAGCGTGCCGTCCGCGTCGCACGCGGCGCGGACGTGCGCGTGCAGGATCGGCCGGTTCGGCGCGGCGCGCAGCTCGTCGCCGCGCGACCACTCGACCAGCACCGGGCGGCCGGCGGCGCGCGACAGCCGCGCGGCCTCGACCGCCGCGTCGCAGCGGTTGTTGCGCCCGAAGCTGCCCGCCGCGCGCCCGGCGATCACGCGGACGCGCTCGGGCGGAAGGCCGAGCGCGCGCGCGACGCCGTCGCGCACCCCGAACGGCCCCTGCGTCGTCGCGTGGATCGTCGCGCGATCGCCCCGGACCTCGGCGAGCGCCGCGCTGGTCCCGATCGGCGCGTTCGCGACGTGCGGCACGTCGTACGCGACGTCGATCGCGGCGGCGGCGCGCGCGAGCGCGTCCGCGACGCCGGGATCGTCGCGCATCGCGAGCCTGCGCTCGATCGCGGGCGACGCCGGCGCGGGTGCCCACTCCGCGTGCAGCGCGGCGAGCGCGGCGCGCGCGCGGCCGGCACGATCGGCGACGACGCCGACGAAGTCGCCGTCGCGCACCACCGCGATCACGCCGTCGAGCGCGCGCGCGGCGCGATCGTCGAGCGACGCCAGGCGCAGCCCGTACGCCGGCGGATGCAGGACGCGGCCGTACGCCATGCCCGGCGCGCGCAGGTCCGCGACGAAGCGCGCCGCACCGGTCGCGAGCGCCTCGCGATCGCCCGGCGCCGGCGCGTCGGGGTGCTGCGGCGCGAGCGCCCGCGCCTCCGGGATCTCGCCGTGGAGCGGCGCCTCGGCGGCGAGCTCGGCGTAGCTCGCGCGCCGGCCGTCGGGCGCGCGCACCGAGCCGTCCGCGACGGCGAGCCGGTCGCGCGCGACGTCCCAGCGCCGCGCCGCGCGGTCGAGCAGCAGATCGCGCAGCAGCGCCGCGGCCCGCGCGAGCAGCGCGCCATCGCTGCGCACCGACAGCGAGCCGAACGTGCCCATGTCCCACGGCGTCGTCGCGGTGTCGCCGAGCTCGACGCGCACGGCGGCCGGCGCGATCGCGAGCTCGTTCGCGACCAGGCGCGCGAACGCGGTGCGGATGCCCTGGCCGAGCTCGACCTTGCCCGAGCGCGCGACGATCGTGCCGTCGGACTCGACCCGCAGCCGATCTTCGAGCCGGTTCATCGCGGCGCCTTCGCCGCGCGCTTGACCGCGCGGATCACGCGGCCGTACACGCCGCAGCGGCAGAGGTGGTCGCCGAGCGCGTCGCCGATCGCCTCGTCGCCCGGATCGGGGTCGCGCGCGAGCAGCGCGCTCGCGGCGACGATCATTCCGGGCGTGCAGTAGCCGCACTGCATCGCGCCCTCCGCGACGAACGCCTCCTGCACGGGTGTCCCGGCGAGCCCCTCGATCGTGGTGATCCGCCTCGCGCCGAGCTCCTCGACGCGCAGCGTGCACGACGGCACGGCCGCGCCGTCGACCAGCACCGCGCAGGCGCCGCACCGGCCTTCGCCGCAGCCGTACTTCGCACCGGTGAGACCCAGGTCGTCGCGAAGCACCTCGAGCAGCGACGTGCCGGAGGGCACGTCTACCACGCGCAAGCTGTCGTTGATCGTCAGGACCAGGCGCGTCACGGACCATCCCGGAGCAACGCGCGTGCCCTCGCGGTGGACGGCGATCTCGCAACAGCTGCGCGGGCTAGCGGCATGAGCTTGATTTCACGCAGCTCGTGCGCGGCTCGCGCGGATTCTACGGCACTCGTCTTGCTCGATCACTCCGCGTGAAGAAGGCGCTCGTGTTCGTGGCGGTGCTCGCGGCCGGGCTGGTGATCGCGCTCGTGGTCCGCGTGATCCAGCTGCGCTCGGCGTCGCAGGTGCCGCCCGGCGGCACCGGCGTGATCGAGGGCGTCGACGTCAACGTCACCAGCCGGATCGCGACGCGCATCGCGAAGGTGCTGGTGCAGGAGGGCGACGTCGTCAAGCTCGGCCAGGTCGTGGTCGAGCTCGACTGCACCGACCAGGACGCCGCGCTCGATCAGGCGCGCGCGCAGCTCGCCGCGGCGGCGTCGAGCTCCGATGCCTCGCGCGCCGGCGCGGAATCGGCCGCGCGCACCGCGCAGGCCGCGCACGCCAGCGCGACCGCGGCCCACGGCCAGCTCGACGCGCTCGAGGCCCAGGAGAAGCTCGCGCGGCTCGACCTCGAGCGCACGCGGCGGCTGGCCGCGACCGGCGCCGTGCCGCGCGCCGAGCTCGACGCCGCGATCTCGCGCCACGACACGCTGGTCGCGCAGATCGCGGCCCAGCGCGCGGCCGAGGGCGCGTCGCGCGATCAGGCGAGCGCGTCGACCAGCAACGGCGCGGCCTCGCAGGCACAGGCCACGGCGGCGCAGCGCAACATCGAGGTCGCGCGCGCCGCGATCGCACGCGCCGAGCTCGCGGTGCGCGAGTGCACGCTGGTCGCGCCGCGCGACGGCATGATCGCGACGCGCGTGCTCGAGCCGGGCGAGCCGGTCCAGCCGGGCTCGACGATCCTCACGATCACCGACGTCAGCGAGGCGCGGACGCGGTTCTACCTGCCGAACGCCGAGCTCGCGGCCGCGGCCCCCGGCCGCAGGGTGCGCGTGCGCGCGGATGCCTACCCGGACGAGACGTTCGAGGGCACGATCTTCTACGTCTCGCCGCGCGCCGAGTTCACGCCGCGCAACGTGCAGACCCGCGAGGACCGCGAGCGGCTGGTCTATGCCGTCGAGGTACGGATCCCGAACGCGGATCTGCGGCTGCGCTCGGGGATGCCGGTCGAGGTCACGATCGAGCCGGCGAGCGCGTCGATCGGAGCGCGATGATCGAGCTCGCCGGCGTGACGCACCGGTTCGGCGGCCGCGTCGCGCTCGCCGGGCTGTCGCTGCGCGTCGCACCGGGCGAGATCTACGGCCTGATCGGCCCCGACGGCGCCGGCAAGACCACCGCGCTGCGCATCGCCGCGGGACTGATCGATCCGGCCGCGGGCGCGGTGCGGCTCGCCGGCCGCGATCCGTTCGACGCGCGCTCCGGC
>DATJAE010000145.1:0-24273 GCA_035516595.1 Kofleriaceae bacterium
GCGCGGCGCGGCGGTTGCTTTGCGCCGTGGCATGAAGCGCTGCCTGGTTGCGATCGCGATCACGTCGTCCGTCGCGCGGGCGGCGCCACCGGGCGAGACACCCCCGATCGCGCCGCCGCCGGACGGCTACCTCGAGCTCGCGCTCGGCGCCGACAGCTTCGCGCCGGCCGGTCTGTTCGGCGTGGTCGCGTTCGGCGCCGCGATCCGCTGGCGCGACGACCTGTGGCTGCGCGGAAACCTGATCGGCGGGCCGCCGCTGGGCGACGTCAAGGGCGGCGTGGTCGGCGGGCGCATCGGGATCGAGCACCGCACCTGCGCGACGTGCGCGGCCGGCTACTACGGCGTCGATCTCGCGGTCGAGCGCTACGACGTGAACGACGACGACGACGACGAAGGCGGGGTCGCCCTGCTCGCGATCGCGCGCGCCGGCGTCGAGCTCGGTGGCGCGGTCAAGCTGCGTATCGGCCTCGAGCTGCCGCTCGGGCTCGCGGTCGGGCCCGACGTGGCCACTGCCGGGCTCGACCTCCACGTCGGCGTGATCGCGCAGTGGTAGATTCGCCGCCATGGACCTCGGTTTCAGCGAAGAGCAAGAAGCACTCACCCAGACCGCGCGCGAGTTCACGCGCAAGGAGATCATCCCGCGCGCCGCGCACTTCGACGAGACCGGCGAGTTCCCGAGGGAGCTGTTCAAGAAGGCGTGGGAGACCGGCCTGCTCAACATCGAGATCCCGGACACGTACGGCGGGCTCGGCGGCAGCTGCCTCGACAACTGCCTCGTCCAGGAGGAAGTGTCGTTCGGCTGCTCGGGGATCAACACCTCGATGGCCGCCAATTGCCTGGGCGCGACGCCGCTGATCATCGCGGGCAGCGACGAGCAGAAGCGCAAGTTCCTGCCGCGGCTGACCTCCGAGCTGACGTTCTGCGCGTACTGCTGCAGCGAGCCCGATGCGGGCAGCGACGTCGCCGGCATGCGCACGCGGGTCACGCGCCACGGCGACGAGTACGTGCTGAACGGCCAGAAGCGCTGGATCACCAACGGCGGCGTCGCCGGCTGGTACACCGTGTTCGCGACGTTCGATCCGGCGATGAAGCACAAGGGCATCGCGTGCTTCGTGGTCGACGCGCAGACGCCGGGGGTCAAGGCGGGGCGCAAGGAGAACAAGATGGGGCAGCGCGCGTCGAACACGACCGACGTGATCTTCGAGGACGTGAAGCTCCCGAAGTCGGCGCTGGTCGGGCCGGAGGACGGCGGATTCAAGATCGCGATGCGCACGTTCGACAAGTCCCGGCCGTGGATCGCGGCGACCGCCGCCGGCGTGATCCGGCGCGCGCTCGAGGAGAGCCGGGCCTACGCGCTCGAGCGCAAGACGTTCGGCGTGCCGATCGCGCAGCACCAGGCCGTGCAGTTCATGCTCGCGGAGATGGCGATCGCCTACGAGTCCACCCGGCTGCTCACCCACAAGGCGGCGTGGCTGGTCGATCGCGGCGACCTGTCGAGCATCGTGTCGAGCTACGCCAAGGCCTACGGCGCCGACGCGGCGATGCGCTGCACGACCGACGCGGTGCAGATCTTCGGCGGCTACGGCTACACCAAGGAGTATCCGGTCGAGAAGCTGATGCGGGATGCCAAGCTCCTGCAGATCTACGAGGGCACCTCGCAGATCCAGCGCGTGGTGATCGCCCGGAACGTGCTGGGCGGGCGCTAGTACCTCGCCACACAGGATCTGATCGGTTGGGGCCGCCGATCCATCGCCTCGGCAGCCGCAACCAATCATCTCCTGTGTGGCGAGGTGCTAGGAGGGAATCGCGTGGGTGTACGCACGTTTCACACTCGTCTTAATGTTCATGAAGGTCGTGGCCGTACCGTGATTGGGTAGAACTGCATGCGTGGATGATCCGATCTCGGTCGTGCTCGTCGATGACGACGCCGAGCTACGCGATGTCGTGGAGATGGGCCTCAAGCGGGCCGGCATGAAGATCCGGACGCTCGGCGCGGCCCCGGACGCGTTCGCGCTGCTGGCCACCGAGGACGCGGACTGTCTCGTGACCGATCTCGGGCTGCCGGGCATGCACGGCTTCGAGCTGATCGAGCGCGTGGTCTCGAACATCCCCGAGCTGCCGGTGATCGTGCTGACCGGCACCGCGACCTTGCCCACCGCGGTGAGCTCGATGCGCGCGGGGGCCTACGACTTCCTGTCCAAGCCGCTCGATCTGGCCGCGCTGATCCAGGCGGTGAAGCGCGCGTCCGAGCGCAAGCGGCTGCGCGCCGAGGTCACCCGGCTGCGCCGGGTCGTGCGCAACGCGCGCCAGTTCGACGCCCTGGTCGGCGCGAGCGCCGCGATGCAGCAGGTGTACAGCACGATCGAGCAGGTCGCGGCGACCGACGCGACCGTGCTGATCACCGGCCAGTCGGGCACCGGCAAGGAGATGGTGGCGCGCGCGTTGCACGACAAGAGCGCGCGGCGAGCCGGTCCGTTCGTCGCGGTCGATTGCGCGTCGATCCCCGAGAATTTGATCGAGAGCGAGCTGTTCGGTCACGCGCGCGGCGCGTTCACCGACGCCAAGCAAGCGCGGCTCGGGCTGCTCGCCCAGGCCGACAAGGGCACGCTGTTCCTCGACGAGATCGCCGAGCTGCCGATGGTGGTACAGCCGAAGCTGCTGCGCGTGCTCCAGGAGCGCAGGGTCCGGCCGATCGGCAGCGACGTCGAGACCAGCTTCGACGTCCGCCTGGTATGTGCGACCAACCGCGAGCTCGAGTCCGCGGTCGCCGAGGGCGCGTTCCGCGAGGACCTGTTCTACCGGATCAACGTGATCCAGGTCCCGCTCCCGCCGCTCAACGCCCGCGCCGGCGACGTGCTGTTGCTCGCCCAGCACTTCATCGACCACTTCTCTCGGATGTTCGCGCGCGACGTCCGCGGGCTGATGCCCGACGCCGCCGACCGGCTGATGCGCTATCGTTGGCCGGGAAACGTGAGGGAGCTGCGCAACGCGATGGAGCACGCGGTGGCGATGTGTTCGGGCGACCTGATCGCGGTCGAGCACCTGCCCGACCGGATGCGAACGTACAGGCCGGGGCCGCCGACCGACGCGGCCGGTGAGGCCGAGCTGACGCTCGACGAGGTCGAGCGCCGGCACATCCTGCGCGTGCTCGACGCGCATCACGGCAACAAGGTCGTGACCTCGCACGTGCTCGGGATCGATCGCAAGACGCTGTATCGCAAGCTGCTGCGCTACGGCGTCGAGCGCGAGACCTAGATGGCCGGCGAGCAGTCCGAGCTTCGCAAGGCGATGTCTGCGTGGCCGGCGCTGGTCGCGCTCGCGGTGGTCGTGCTGCTCGCGGTCGCGATGCTCGGCGTCGATCTGCTGATCGAGAACAAGACCTCGGACCGGACGACCGAGCTGATCGACAACTCGCTGCGCTCGGTCGCGCTCGCCGACGACCTGCGCTACCAGGCCTACCGGCTGAGCCGGCCCGGCCTCGATGGCGATCAGATCGCGTCGATCCGGCTGCAGATCGCGGCCGACGCGCGCGCCTACGATCCGCTCGCGACCGGCAAGGGCGAGCCGCAGCAGTGGGATCGCCTGCAGGCGCTGCTCGAGCAGCTCCAGCGCGAGCAGCCGCTGCCGGCCAATGGCTCGGCGAGCGGGCTCGTGCCCGAGCTCGAGGACGTGATCACGCGGCTGATCGAGATCAACCAGGGCGAAGCGCGCAACATGGCCGGCGAGATCGCCGACGCGCACCGCAGCGGCCTCTACGCCGACGCGCTCGGGCTCGCGATCACGATGGTGCTGGCCGCGTCGGTCGCGTTCGTGCTGCTCCGCGCGATCCGCCGGCAGCGCAGCCTGCTCGCGCTGCACCTGCAATCGCTCGACGAGCGCACCCGCGAGCTCGAGGCGTTCGCCGGGCGGACCGCGCACGATCTCAAGGGGCCGCTCAACCCGCTCGCCGGCTACGCCGATCTGCTGCGCGACCAGGAGGATCCCACGGTGAAGGAGCTCGCGGCGCGGATCCGCCGGGCCTCGGACCGCATGGCCGGGATCATCGACAACCTCCTGTCGCTGTCGGTGTCGGGCCATCCCCGGCCGGGCGTGACCGAGGTGAGGCCGATCATCGCGGAGGTGATCGACGATCTGCACGAGGAGCTGCGCGACGCCGAGGTCAAGCTGACGATCGAGGATTGCACGGCGGCGGCGAGCGCGAGCGTGCTGGCGCAGATCCTGCGCAACGTGATCTCGAACGCGGTGCGCTATCGCACCCCGAGCCGCAGGCTCGTGCTCGCGATCGCGGTGCGCAAGACCGGGGGCGAGGTCGAGCTCGCCATCACCGACAACGGCATCGGCATGTCGAGCGACACCGTCACGCACGCGTTCGAGCCGTACTACCGCGCGCCCTCGGCGTCGGGCCCGGGCCACGGCCTGGGCCTGGCGATCGTCAAGCGCACGCTCGAGGCGATCCACGGCTCGATCGCGATCTCGTCGAAGATCGCGCAGGGCACGCGGGTCACCGTCCGTCTGCCCGCTGCTTGAGCTGCGCGCGCGGCAGCTCGGGCATCGGCTTGTGGCGCGACTTGCCGAACGAGCCGAGTCGCCAGAACACCAGGCCGAGCGCGACCACGCCGGCGATGTTAAGCAACGCGTCGGTCGTGATCACGCCGCTCACCACCGGGTGCGGCTTGCCCTGGATCAGCTCGGTGCCGCCGAACCTGGTGTCGACGAAGCCGACGTACGCGATCGCCGCGTTGCCCGCCGCGACGAACAGCGCGTAGCGGGTCGAGGCCGCCTCGCCGCCCTCGCCGATGGTCTCGAGCACGACCGCGGTGAACGCCGAGTAGCAGAACCCGGTGACCAGCGCGTACAGGATCACGCCCCAGAAGTAGGTCGCCGAGGTGCGCGGCGCGAGCGCCATCGCGATCCCGCACAGCGCGGTGAGCAGGCCCGACAGCAGATACATCGCGCGCCGGTTGGTGAAGTCGCACAGCCACCCGCAGACCGCGGCGCCGACCGCGGTGGCGACCACGTTGGCCGGCCCCGAGGTGATGCCGACCAGCCGGTCGCTCGCGCCGAACGCGTCCTGCATCCCGGAGAAGTAGTTGGCGAGCGCCGCGGTGCCGACCGGCGACAGGCACAGCGCGATCCCGGTGACGCCCTCCTTGCTGCCCAGCACCTTGCCGACGCTGCGCAGCATCTCGGAGAACACCACGCCCGCGGGCCGGCGCACGCGGTCGGGCTCGTCGACGACCAGGATCGGGATCGCGGGCGCCACGATCATCGCGGCGTAGACCAGACCGACCAGCAGTGGCGGCGTGTCGCGCCGCACCAGCTCGATCGTCCCCCACGCCGCGAGCGCGCCGCCCGACAGGTTGCCGATGTTGAGCCAGGCCGAGGCCTGGCCGCGCTTGTCGTCGGGCATGGTCAGCGCGAGCAGGCCGCCGTTGCAGCTGCCGGTGAGGCCGGTGATCAGCTGGCCGAGGAAGCCGAACACGAGGAAGGCGTTCTTGCTGGCCGGCAGCGGCATCATGAACGCCGCCGCGAAGCACGCCGCGCCGACCGCCGATACGATGACCAGCCAGTGCTTGCGCTTGGGCCCGACGTCGACCACCGGCGCGTACAGGAACTGGATCATCGGCGGCACGAACAGCAGCGTGACGAACCAGCCGATGACGTCGATGTCGATCTTCGCGCGGTTGGCGAGGAACGGCATCACGATGCCGACGAACGCACCGCCGACGCCGTACGGGATCCCGACGATCCCGAACAACCAGGGCGGCGGATGCGAGCGAGCCATGGCGCATCCTACTCGCGCGTGGGCTCAGTGCGACGACTCGGGCTGCGAGATCCGGCCGAGCGCCGGGTCGTCGTCGTCGTCGCCGGCCTCGGCGACCAGCGGGTTCGGGTTCTTGCCGCGCCGGGTGCGCCACCGGCCGTACCAGCTGTGCGCGACCACGAGCAGCGGGGGCCGGATCACGCGGGTGAGCAGCGCGATGATCAGCGAGCCGCCGATCACGGCGATCGCGAGCGGCTTCTGGGTCTCGGAGCCGATGCCGTGCGACAGCGCCGCGGGGGTGAGGCCGAGCATCGCGACCAGCGTGGTCATCAGCACCGGGCGGAAGCCCTTCGCCGACGCCTCGCTCGCCGCCTGCTCGATCGGCTTGCCGTCCATGTAGTGGTAGCGCTGGAAGTACGTGACCACGAGGATCGCGTCCTGGATCGCGATGCCGAAGATCGACAACAGGCCCATCGCCGCCGACACCGAGAACGGCGTGTGGGTGACGAGCAGCGCGGTCAAGGCGCCGGTGCACGCGAGCGGGATGTCGATCAGCACGATGACCATGTCGAGCCAGTTCTTGATCGACGCGTAGACCAGCATCGCGATGATGATCAGCGTGAGCGGCACGATCAGCATCAGGCGGTGCTGGGCCTCGCGCAGCTCGTTGATCTCGCCGCTCCACACCAGCCGCTTGCCGTAGCCCTGCGCGATCTTCGCGTCGACCTTGTCCTGGGCCTCCTTGATCGCGCCCTCGAGATCGCGGCCGCGCACCGAGAACTTGACCGGCGTGTAGCGCTGGCCGTCCTCGCGATAGATGTTCGATGGCCCCTCGGCGAGCTGCACGGTCGCGACCTGGCCGAGCGGGACCATCTGGCCGTCGGGCGTCGCGATCTGGATCTCGCGGATCGCCTCGAGCGAGTCGCGGAACGCCGGCTGCCAGCGCACGGTCAGATCGAACACCTTCTGGCCCTCGTAGACCTGGGTGATGACCTGGCCGCCGATCGCGGTCTGCACGACGTTGACCACGTCGCCGCTGTTGAGCCCGTAGCGGGCGCACTTCTTGCGGTCCGGCAGGATCTTGATGTCGGGCTGGCCGAGCGAGGTCAGCTTGCCGAGGTCCTCGATGCCGCGGACGTTCTTGAGGATGTCGACGATGGTGTCCGCGTTCTTCTCGTTCTCGATCAGGTCGTCGCCGAACACCTTGATCGAGTTCTCGCCCTTGACGCCGGCGACCGCCTCCTCGACGTTGTCGCCGATCATCTGCGAGAACTGGAACACCACGCCGGGGAACGCCTCGTGGAGCTCGTCGTCGAGCTCGTCGATCAGCTTGGCCTTGGTCAGCCCGGGCTCGAACTTGTCGGGCGAGACCAGCGGCGCGAACATCTCGATGTTGAAGAACCCGGTGACGTCGGTGCCGTCGTCGGGCCGGCCGAGCTGCGAGGTGGTCGCGAGCACCTCGGGATGGGTCTGCTGCGCGACGACCTGGGTGAACCCCGCGGCGGTGGCGCCGGTCGTGATCGCGGCGAGCAGGTCGTCGTGCGTGCGCGGGCTCGCGCCGCGCACCAGCAGCACGCCGGCCGGACCGGTGAGCGGCCTCGGCGTGATCCGCAGCTGCGCCTCGATCTGCTTGGCGAGGTCGGGCGCGTCGATCCGCAGCATCGCGCCGCCGACCGACAGCCCGGCGGGCATGATGTCGAGCGTCACCGCCTTGTCGAGCGGGCCCTCGCCGATCCCGGCGCGCAGGCTCGACGACATCGCCTCGGGGTGATCGACGTTGACGCACGCCATGCGGGCCTGGTTGGGGCAGCCGCGCACGATGTCGCGCATGCGGTCGACGTACTTCGCGCTCTGGGTGAGCGAGATGCTCATCGGCAGCGTCGCGCGGATCCACAGGTTGCCCTCCTCGAGGTGCGGCATGAACTCGCCCTCGAGGCGCGCGAACACCAGGACGCACACCACGATCACGAGCACCCGCAGCGGGATCGCGAGCCGCGGCAGCCTGAGCGCGGCGTTGGCGATCGGGGTGTAGACCCGGACCAGGCCGCGCATCAGCAGCGGATCCTTCTCGGTGCGGGTCGTCGGGATCAGCTTCCACGCGAGCACCGGCAGCAGCGTGAGCGACAGCAGGATCGCGGTGCCGATCGCGAACGCGTAGGTGCGCGCCATCGGCGAGAAGATCACGCCCGACACCCCGGTCATCGTGAACAGCGGGATGAACGACACGCCGATGATCACGGTCGCGAACGTCATCGGCGAGCCGACCTCGTGCGCGGCGGCCAGCACGCGCTGGCGTACCGAGCCTTTGCCGTGTGGTCCGAGGTGATGGAGGATGTTCTCCATCATGATCACCGACGACTCGACGACGATGCCGAAGTCGACCGCGCCGATCGAGATCAAGTTCGCCGACGTGTGACTGAACACGATGCCGCTGAACGCGCCGAGCAGCGCGAGCGGGATCGTGACCGCCGTGATCAGCGCGGCGCGCATGTGGCCGAGGAACAGCAGCAGCACGATCGACACGAGCGCGATGCCCATGCCGACGTTCTCCATCACGGTGTGGGTGGTCACCGCGACCAGCTCGCCGCGGTCGTAGTACGGCTTGATCTCCATGCCCGGCGGCAGGATGTGGTTCTTGCGGATGTACTCGACCCGCGCGTGGATGTTCTCGAGCGTGGTCTTGGTCTCGCCGCCGTAGCGCATCATCACGACGCCCTCGACGACGTCGGGCCGCTCGTCGATGCCGACCATGCCGAGCCGCGGTGCCGGGCCGAGCTTGACGTCGGCGACGTCCTTGATGCGCACCGGCGTACCCTTGATGTCGACGATCACGACGTCCTCGATGTCGTGCGCGTCCTTGAGCAGGCCGATGCCGCGGATGTCGTAGGACTGCTCGCCCATCTCGAGCCGCTGGCCGCCCGAGTTCAGGTTGGCGTTCTGCACCGCCAGGACGAGCTGCGCGAGCGTGACGCCGTGGCCCTTGAGCCGGAACGGATCGACCTGGATCTGGAACTGCTTGGTCTCGCCGCCGAAGCTGACCACGTCGATCACGCCGGGAACCTGGCGCCATTGCCGCTCGAGGATCTTGTCCTGCGCGGCCTTGAGATCCATCAGCGTGTAGCCCTTGCCCTCGAGCGTGTAGCGGTAGACCTCGCCGATCGCGTTCCACGGCGAGATCTGGGGCTGCACGCCGGCCGGCAGCTGGGTGAACGACAGCCGGTTGATCACCTCCTGGCGCGCGTCGTCGTACTTGGTGCCCCAGTTGAAGTAGAGCTTGACGTCGGCCAGCCCGAACAGCGACTGCGATCGGATGTGATCGAGCCCGGGGATGCCCGACAGCCCGACCTCGAGCGGGCGCGTGACGTAGAGCTCGGTCTCCTCGGCGCTCCACCCGGGCGGCTGCGCGATCACCTCGACCAGCGGCGGCACCGGGTTGGGGTACGCCTCGATGCTCAGCTGCGAGTACGAGTACAGGCCGACCGCCACCAGCGCGAGCGCGATCAGCCCCGCGAACCCGGGCGCCTTGAGCACGAACCTGACGATTCGCTCCAGCACTACAGCATGTCCGAGAGCAAGAGCGCCCCGCTGGTGACGAGCTTGTCGCCGACCTCGAGCCCGTGGTCGACGGTCAGCCACTTGCTGCCCTCGCCCTCGTCGACGATCACCGGCAGGCGCTCGTAGCGCTCCTTGCCGTCCAGACCCGGGCCGCGATCGAGGAACACCACGAGCTGGTCGCCGAGCCGGATCACCGCCGAGCGCGGGATCGCGATCGCCTTCTTGACGTCGACCGAGATCTTCACGGTCGCGAACATCTCGGGCTTGAGCGCGTGATCGGAGTTGTCGAACGTGCAGCGCACCTTGGTCGCGTGGGTCGTCGGATCGAGCGCGCTCGAGATCCAGTCGACCTTGCCGACGAAGTCGCGGTCGGGCCAGGACGGCACGTTGACCACGACCTTCGAGCCGAGCTTGACGCGCGGGATATCGACCTCGAACACGTCGGTCAGCACCCACACCTTGTCGGCGTCGCCGATCGTGAAGATCTCGACCGGGTTGGTGCCGGTGTACTGACCGGCGACCTCCATCCCGGTGGACACGTTCTTGTAGAACACCTCGCCCTCGATGTCGGAGCGCAGCGTGTAGGTCTGGCCGACCACGTCGCCGGAGTGGAACAGCGCGGCCTTCTGCTCGGCGCGCTCGAGCTCGGCCTTGGCCTGGCCGTAGGCGTTCACCGCGTTCTCGTAGTCGAGCTGCGCGACCGCCTTGAGCGCGAGCAGCTCCTTCATCCGCTGATAGTTGGTCTCGGCGGCCTTGAGGTTCGCCATCGCCTTGCCGACGTCGGACGTGACCTGGCCGATGTCGGGCGACTCGATCACGATCAGCGGGTCGCCCTTCTTCACGTGGTTGCCGAGCTGGGCGATGACCTTGATCGCCTTGCCGCTGACCGGCGAGAACACGTGCAGCACCTTCTGATCGTCGAACGCGACCTTGCCCGACGCGAGCACGGTGTCGTCGACGTCCTGCAGATCGACCTTGTCGACCGCGATCTTCATCTGCAGCGCCTGCTCCTTGGTGAGCAGCACCTCGTTGGGGTTGCTCGGGCTGGTCGTGGCGGCCGGTGTCTCCTTGTGAGTGCAGCCCGCGAGCGCGGCGATCACGAACAGCGCGACTGTGCAGGGTGGTTTCATGACGTCCTCATCACTGCTGGAGGATCTGGAGCGGATTGTCGTAGCGCCACACGCGCGCGATCTTGCCGCCGCGCATCTCGATCACGTCGACGAGCGAGACCTTGATCACCGGGTTCTTGACCGGCACGTAGAGGTAACTCCCGCGCTGCGTCCCGACGATGTGGTATTCCGCCACGACGTACGGACCGATCGCGGACACGTTCTCGAGCTGGGTGTCGAGTCCCTCGATCGCGCGATGCATCGCGGCGTAGTACGCGGCGAGATCCTTCTTTCCCTTCATCGGCGTCGCGCGCTGCGCGGTCGTGACCTCGACGTCGTCCGTCATCGCCGCGAGGTACGCCGGCTCGGCGTTCTCGAGCGCGTCGAGCCAGCGGCTCACCGGGGACGCGTTCGCCTGCTCGTCGGGCGTCTTGCCCTGCTCGACCTCGGTGATCGGCGCGGACGGCGCGGTCGCGAGCGGCAGCGTGGCGAGCGCCTCGGGCACGCCGGTGATCTGGGCCTGCAGCACGCCCTGATCGAAGTACAGGTGGATCTCGGAGATCGTGCCGTCGTCCTTGGTCTGGAGCAAGGTCAGCCCGCGAATCCCCACCGGCTTGCCCGACGCCTTGTCGCGGCCGGTCATCGTCCACTCGATCGCCTGCGAGCGATCGGTCAGGAGCACGCGGGACGCGGTGAACACCTTGGGCTGATAGCCGCCGAACAGCTGGTCGTGCGCTCGGATCACCTCGGCGCGGCCGTACACCGCCGTGGTCTCGAGCCCGGCGAACGTGAAGTGCACCTCGTCGGCGAGCACCCGGCCGAGCTCGGCGGCGTCGCCGTCGGAGGTCGCCTTCATGTAGAGCTCGGCGATCGCGCGCTCCTGCTTGGTCGCGGAGGTCGGCGCGGCATCGGGCGGCGGCGCGGGCCGGAGCGACGCCCAGTTGACCGGCGGCGGCGGCGGCCGCGACACGGTCTCCGGCGAGCACGCCGCGAGCAACGCGAGTACGACGGCGCGCGCGGTCACAGCGCCCATCCGATCGAGAACACCAGGCGCGGCCACACGCCCGAGTTGCCGTAGAGCTTGGCGGGGAACTGCTGGTCGGGGATCGTCTTGCTCGTGACCAGCACTTGCGCCCCGGCGCCGAGCCCGAGCGACACCCGGTCGGCGACCAGGACCTGGTAGCCGACGTCGAGCGCCGCGCCGAGGTCGTAGTAGTCGGTGTGGCTGCCGTCGCCGTACCGGCCCTGGCGCTCGAACATCGCGACCGCGATCAGCGAGGGCCCGACGAACCAGCCGCGCGGGCCGCCGCGCCCGCTGTAGTAGCGATAGCCGAGCTCCACCCCGGCGCCGCGAAAGTCCTGCTCGGGCAGCTGGGTCATCGGCGCGCCGCTGGCGTCCTGCAGCACGATCGGCGCGGTCGAGGTCGAGGTGTAGAACGCGGTGACGGCGATCGCGTGGTGATCGACCGGCACGATCACGAGATCCGCCGACAGCTTGCCGAGATCGGTGATCAGCGGCAGCGGATCGAGCTCGATCGCGATCCGCCGCGCCGGCAGCTGGTCGCCCTCGACGTGGACGTCGGGCACCGGCTCGCGATCGTCGGCGCGCGCCGTGCCGGCCGCCGCGGCGAGCGCGGTCGCGAGCACGAGCGCCTTCATCGCCCCACCTGGCGGCGCCGGACGAGCGCGGCGAGCGCGGCGCCGACCCCGACCAGCGCGCTCGGATCGGCCGCGCCGGCGGCGCACGAGCCGCCGTTGTCGGTCTTGCACAGCGCGCCGTCGCACGCGACCTTGAGCGCGGCGGCGTCGCGGGCCCCGGCGTCGGGCGCGGCCGGATCGCCGAGCGCGCAGCCGGCGAGCGCGAACGCGAGCGCCGCGGCCCTCACCGCAGGTCCCTCCCGACCGCTTGCTCGAGCTCGTAGACCGCAGTCCAGTAGCCGGCGAGGTCGCTGTAGTACTCGTTCTGGGTCGCGATCCACGTGCGATACGCGTCGAGCAGGTCGGTCAGTGTACCCGAGCCGCCGTAGAACGTCTGCGCCGTGTGGATGTACGCGCCGTGCGCGCTCTCGAGCAGGCCGCCGCCCTCGCGGCGCGGGCCCTCCATGCGCTCGACCAGCTTCCGGGTCGCGGCGAGCGTGGCAAGCCCGCTCTCGATCTCGCTCGCGACCTGTGCGGTGGCCTTGGCCTCCTGCAGCGCGTCGGTGTCGTACTGCGCCCTGGCCTGACGCGCCTCGCCCGACAGCTGATAGAACACCGGGATCGGCAGCGACAGCTGGACCGCGAGGGTCTGGCCCTGGATCGGTCCGTTGGTCGAGAACCCGCCGAACCCGCCCCACGAGTACGAGAGGCCGAGCGTCACGTCGGGGAAGCGCTGGCGGCGGACGAGCTCGATCTGCGCCTCGGCGGACTGCTTGGAGTAGGCGAGCGCGAGCAGGTCGGGGCGGTGCTCGAACGCGGCGCGCAGCAGCGCGATCTCGTCGGGCGTCTCGAGCGCCTTCGGCGGTCGGTAGTCGAGCACGTGGGTGTCGACCTCGTAGTCGGGGACCGGGCCGCGCACGCCGAGCAGGAACGCGAGCGCGACCTTGGCGTTGCGCAGGCTCTCCTCCGCCTGGTCGAGCGCGTTGTCCGACTCGAGCTTCTGCACCTCGATGCGCTCGAGGTCGGCCTCGCCGCGCGCGCCGAGCCGGGTGAGGTCGCGGAACTTCTTCAGCGTCTCGACGTTGGTTTCGACCACGTCCTTCGCGAACTTGAACGCGAGCTGGGCCTGCGCGACCTGCGCGTACGCTACTTTGACCTGGTAGGTGATCGTGCGCTCGGCGTCGCGCCGCGATAGCTTGGCCGCCGCGAGCGCGTTGCGCGCGACCCGCACGCGCAGATCGCGCTTGCCGGACAGCGAGTCCTCGATCGCCGCCGAGTCGGAGATGCCGATCGTGTTGGTCCACGGCGAGCACGACGCGCCGTTCGCGAGGCAGTTGCTCTGGCTCGCCGCGCTATCGGAGAACGTGAACGCGTTGCCCACGCTCAGCGAGAGCTGCGGATTGGGGACGGCGCCGCTCGCGAGCACCTGGCCCTCCGCGCTCTGGGCCGCGGCGTCCGCGATCAGCAGATCGAGCCCGCTCCCGCGAAACGTCCGCAGCGCGTCGTCGAGCGTGAGCACGCGCGGGAGTACCGGCGACGCCGGAACCGCGACATCGGCGCGGGCCGAGGCGGTCGCCGTCGCCAGCAGGCAGACGACGAGCCTCATGGTCAGATGGCGAGCCACGGGCGCGATACCGATATGGAGATGGGATCGATGCCACGGGTCGACGGCAGCGGGGTGAAGAATGGATGAGGTCCCGCTACGATGGCGCGAGGGAGGCGAATCGCCACGGCAGTTCGACGGCACATCGAAGCTTCAGCTTCTCGCATCCCGGCCGTGCGTCAGCAACAACCTTGGCGGCGGAACGTGCGCGCTTCACGGGCTTCGTGAAGAAACCATGAAGGCGCTATGATGGGACATGCCCACGTGCCGCGCGTGTCAGGACGAGGTGGACAAGCTGGTGAGGGTGAAGGTCGACGGGAAGGTGCAGAAGGTCTGCGAGGACTGCGCCGATCGCATACGGGAGCAGGGCGAGGTCGCCGAGGCGAGCGAGGGCATCATCCAGGGCATGATGGGCTACAAGGGCCGGCGCTAAGGCGTCACGCTGAACGCGTTGGTGACCTCGGTGCGCAGCGTACCGGCGAGCGGGCGTCCGACGAACGGCAGATCCGTCGCGCCGGCCGACGAGGTCAGCGCGAACACCTTGCCGGTCACCGCCGTGCCGAACGCGAGCTGGAGATCCTGGCTCCAGCCGGGGATCGCGGACAGGTCGGGCATCTGGTAGGTCGGGATCGCGCCGACGTAGTCGGGCGACAAGGTCGCGCTCCACGCCAGCGTCGCCTGGTTCGCGGTCCACTTGTAGTACAGCGCGTCGGCGTAGGCCTGCCACGTCGTCGACAGGATCGGATACGGCGTGGTCGCGACCTCGCTCGCGGCGACCACGCCGAGCGGCGTCGGCGCGGTGTAGGCCTGCGCGGCCATCGCGTCGCTCCACGTCTGCACGAACGCGGTCGCGCCGGTGGTCGACGACGACATCTGCAGCTCGTAGAGGTCGGTCGTCGCGCCCTGGCTCGCGGCCAGCGCGTTGGCCTCGTAGGGCGTCGTGGTGTCGTTGACGAGCTTGACGCTCGAGCCGTCCGAGGTGCTGAGCGTCGCGGTCACCGTGACCTTGCCGGTCGCGGTCACCGGGAACGTCTGGGTCGCGGCGGCGGTCGAGAAGTCGACCGCCACGGTCATGTCGCCGGTGACGTTCACCGACCGCGTGATCGCGGCCTGGTCGGCGATGACGTCGGTCGAGCCCGCGCCGCTCGTCACCGTGTTGGCGTTGTGCACGAGCACGAGGTCGCGCTTGCCGGGCGTGACCTGGAGCGCGACCGTGCCGGTGCCGCTCGCGGTGCCCGCGGCGAGCGTGCCGGTCGTGCCGGCAAACGTCGCGATGTACTGGGTCGCCGCGGCGGGCAGGTTGCTGGCGTTGACCGTCAGCGTGACCGGCGCGGTGCCGCGATCGGTGCAGGTCGACGGCGCGGTGAGCGAGAGCGTGGTCTTCTCGGTGACGCCGAACCCGTAGACGTTCACCTGCGGCCCGCCGGAGGTCGGCGTCGCGCAGCCCCACGCGAAGCCCCAGGACGGCGAGTACACGGTGAACTGGTACAGGTCGTTGGTCGGCACGGGCGCGGGCTGCCACGCGCCGGTGCCGTCCTGGTAGGCCGCGATGAAGCCGTACTTGGACGGCTGCGTCGGGATGTTATGCAACGTCACCGCGATGACGGTCGGCTCGCCGGGCGGAGCGTCGATCCCGCGGGGCGAATCGACCTCGGCGTCGCCCCCGCCATCCGGTGCGGTCTTCGGCGAGGAGTCGCTGCCGCAGGCGGCGGCGCACAGGCTGGCGAACAGGCAGAGCGTACGAGCGTAGGCGAACATGGGACCTCGGACGCGACCACCGGACGACTGGTTCGCACCCACGACTACGACTCGCCACCTCGCCGCCGGTTAAGCTTTCGTGCGTGCGCTGGGCAACTGCGCGTGCCGCCTTGATCGCGAGCGCGATGTTCTTCGGCCTCGTGGACGGATGCCCCATCCCCGAGCCCGCGGACACGCCCGCGTGGGAGCGCGGCCTGGTCGAGCCGATCCGGAGCGTGCAGCGCGTGGTCGAGTGGCCGGTCGCGTGGATCCGCACCCGGCTGCGGGTCACCCAGCAGTGGGCGGTGTATCAGGCGCCCGGCACCGAGCGCTATCGCATGTCGATCGAGGGCCAGACCCGCGATGCGGTGTGGCACGTGCTGTATCGCGCCGGTGACGACGACCACGCCGAGGACGCCGATCGCATCGAGTACGCGCGGGCGCGCAGCGCCTGGGATCCGATGAAGGCGCCGCCCGAGCAGTACCCGCAGTTCGCGCGCTGGGCGACCGCGCAGGCGCTCGCCCGCCACCCCGAGCTGGTCGCGGCGCGCGTGCGGATGGAGAAGATCGTGATCGGCGACGGCCGTTACGACGGCACCGGCGACTACGCGTTCGTGTTCGCGAGGTCGCGATGACCCGGCTGCGCGAGGCGTGGCGCGCGTGGGTCGAGCTCGCGGATCGCCGCGAGCCGCCGACCGCGCTCGCGCTCGTGCGCATCGCGGTCGGGCTGGTCATGCTCGGCGACTTCCTGTGGGTGTGGCACGTCGGGCTCGTCGATCCGCTGTGGTCGCACGCGCCGCTCGGGTTCGCGACGTCGTATCGCAGCTGGACCGGCCTCGGCGCGCACGGGCTGTGGCTGGCCGCGACGCTCGCGAGCGCCGCGGTGCTGGTCGGTGCCGGCACGCGGGTCGCGTGCGTCGCGCTGCTCCTGGTGTCGGCGCAGCTCGCGATCGTCGACCCCAACAGCGAGAGCGCGATCGACGCGATCTTGCGGGTCGTGCTCGCGATCCTCGCGCTGTCGCGCTGCAACGCGCGGTGGTCGGTCGACGCGTGGATCGCGCGCCGGCTCGGCCGGCCGATGCCCGCCGAGATCCCGGCGTGGCCGCGCTACCTCTTGATGATCCAGCTGGTGTGGATCTACTTCTCGGCCGGCCAGAACAAGTCGAGCGCGGCGTGGGGACCGCTCGGCGGGTTCACCGCGCTCGCCAACGCGCTCGGCGATCCGCACGCGGCGCGCTGGGCACCCGGCTGGCTCGCGGTGGTCTATCCGCTGACCCGGGTCGCGACCGCGCTCACGATCACGTTCGAGCTCACCGCCCCGGCGTATCTGCTCTACTACTATTACGCGGCCACCGCCGAGCGGCCGGGCCGGCTGCGCGCGTGGTGCAACCGGCTCCGGCTGCGCTGGGCGTGGATCGCGATCGGCGTGATGTTCGAGCTCGGCATCGCGGTCACGATGCGGCTCGGCAGCTTTCCGTTCGGCATGCTCGCGCTGTATCCGGTGCTGCTCCGCCCGCGCGAGCTTCAGCGCTGGAACACCGCCGCGCCCGAGAACCGCGCCTCGTCGCCGAGCTGATCGCAGATCCGCAGCAGCTGGTTGTACTTCGCGATCCGATCGCTGCGCGACGCCGAGCCGGTCTTGATCTGACCGGCGTTGGTCGCGACCGCGAGGTCGGCGATGAACGCGTCCTCGGTCTCGCCCGAGCGGTGCGAGATGATCGCGGTGTAGCCGGCGTGCTGCGCGGTGCGCACGGTGTCGAGCGTCTCGCTGACGCTGCCGACCTGGTTGAGCTTGACCAGGATCGAGTTCGCGATCCCGCCGTCGAGCCCGCGCCGCAGCCGCGGCACCTGGGTGACGAACAGATCGTCGCCGACGATCTGGATCTTGCCGTCGAGCCGGTCGGTCATCGCCTTCCAGCCGTCCCAGTCGTCCTCGGCGTGGCCATCCTCGATCGACACGATCGGATACTTCTCGACCCACGCCGCGTACATCTCGATCAGATCGCCGGCCTTCTTGGCCTTGCCCTCGTACTCGTAGACGCCCTTCTTCTTGTCGTAGAGCTCGCTCGCCGCGACGTCGAGCGCGAGCGCGATCTGCTTGCCCGGCTCGTAGCCGGCCTTGCCGATCGCCTCGAGCACGATCGACATCGCCTCGTCGGCCGAATCCAGGCTCGGCGCGAACCCGCCCTCGTCCCCGACGTTGGTCGCCTTGCCGCGCGCCGACAGCAGCTTCTTCAGGTGATGGAAGGTCTCGACGCCGGCGCGCAGCGCGTCCTCGAAGCGCTCGAAGCCGCACGGCGCGATCATGAACTCCTGGATGTCGAGGTTGTTGTCGGCGTGCGCGCCGCCGTTGATGATGTTCATCAGCGGGACCGGCAGGGTGACCGCACCGGTGCCGCCGAGGTAGCGATAGAGCGGCAGGTCGTGGGCCTCGGCCGCGGCGCGCGCGACCGCCATCGAGACCGCGAGGATCGCGTTGGCGCCGAGGTTCGACTTGAGCGGCGTGCCGTCGAGCTGGATCAGGGCGGCGTCGACCGACGCCTGGTCGCTCGCGTCCATCCCGATCAGGGTCGGCGCGATCACGTCGCGCACGTGATCGACCGCCTTCACCACGCCCTTGCCGAGGTAGCGCCGGGCGTCACCGTCGCGCAGCTCGAGCGCTTCGTGCTCGCCGGTCGACGCGCCCGACGGCACGATCGCGCGGCCGAGCGTGCCGTTGTCGAGCCCGACCTCGGCCTCTACCGTCGGGTTGCCACGAGAATCCAGAACTTCGCGAGCGTGAAGCCAGACGATCTCCGTCATGGCGCGGACACTACACCGCCCGACGCCCACGGGGACAGGATCATGGCGACGATGATCACCGCGCTCGCCACCGCCGCGATCGCCGACAGCCACAGCGCGAGCGCGGCCTGGCGCTGGTCGTTGGGATAGACGAAGTCGGGGTGGTTGTGGCCGAGGTTCAACATGATCTCAGCGTGGTCACCAAGCCGGCGGCCGTCCAGCGCGCGCGGGCGCACACCGTGTTATGGAGGCACATGCGATTCGCAGCGCTCGCGGTCCTCGCGCTGATGGTCGGATGCCCGGCGCACGACAAGGTGGCCGCGCCGGTGTCGCCGCCGGTGCCCGCCGACGTCGTCCAGGCGGCGAAGGCCACGGTCGAGCAGTGGCGCCAGGCGTACGAGGTGCGCAGCCTCGACGCGCTCGCCAAGCTCTACGTCCACGATCCGAGCACGGTGGTCGTGCTCGACGGCACGCCGATCATGGGCTGGAGCGCGATCGAGACCGCGCTCGGCGACAAGCTGGTCCACGCCAAGGAGATCCACGTGCGGCTGAAGGATCTCGCGGTGACCGAGCTCGCGCCGACCGTCGCGTGCGCGACCGCGACGATGACCCGCGAGATCGGCGACGGCATCACCACCGTCACCGAGAACGGCGCGCTCACCCTGGTGCTGCGCCGCGACGACGCCGACGCTTCGTGGCGGATCGCGATCGAGCACTATTCGTACAAGAGGCCGGGGTGACCCGGTCGACTCCGTCGATCGGCGTCGCGCTGCTCGGGCTCGGTAACGTCGGCGGCGGCGTGGTGCGGCTGCTCGACGACAACGCGCACGCGATCCAGGCGCGGCTCGGCGCGCGGCTCGACGTCCGCGCGATCGCCGTCCGCGATCCGGACAAGGCGCAGCGCGTCGTCGAGGTCGATCGCGCGCTGCTCACCGATCTCGAGCACGCGATCGCGCGGCCCGATGTCGACCTGGTGTGCGAGCTGATCGGCGGCACGACCGACGCGCGGCGCGCCGTGCTCGCGGCGATCGCGGCGGGCAAGCACGTCGTGACCGCGAACAAGGCGCTGCTCGCCGAGCACGGCGCCGAGGTGTTCGCCGCGGCCGAGGCGGCGGGCGTCGACGTGTACTACGAGGCCGCGGTGTGCGGCGGCGTGCCGATCATCCGCGTGCTGCGCGAGGGGCTCGCGAGCGATCGGGTCGAGGCGCTGTGGGGCATCGTCAACGGCACGTCGAACTACATCCTGTCGACCATGACCGAGACCCGCCGCGCGTTCGCCGACATCCTGCGCGACGCCCAGGCGCTGGGCTACGCCGAGGCCGATCCGGCGCTCGACATCGGCGGCGGCGACGCCGCGCACAAGCTCGCGATCCTGGTCGGGCTGTGCTTCGGCACGACGGTCGACGTCCACGCGATCCCGACCGAGGGCATCGCGCCGGTCGCGCCGATCGATCTGGCCTACGCCGAGCGCTTCGGCTACGTCGTCAAGCCGCTCGCGATCGCGCGCGATCATGGCCACGCGGTCGAGGCCCGCGTCCACCCCGCGCTCGTGCCTGGGAACTGGCTGCTCGCCGACGTGTCGGGCGCCAAGAACGCGGTCTACGTGCAGAGCTACGCGCTCGGCGGCTCGATGTACTACGGCGCCGGTGCGGGCATGCTGCCGACCGCGATGGCGGTGGTGAGCGACATGATCGAGATCGGCCGCAACATGTACGCGCGCGCGGCGGGTGCGCCGGTGCGGCCGCGTCCCGCCGAGGCGCGCCCGCTGCTGCCGCTCGCCGACATTCGCACGAAGTACTACCTGCGGTTCGGCGTGGTCGACCAGCCCGGCGTGCTCGGCCAGCTGATGACGATCCTCGGCGCGCATCGCGTGTCGATCGCGCAGGTCGTGCAGGGCACCGGCGAGCCGGTCCAGGTCGTGGTGGTCACGCACGAGGCGCGCGAGGGCGACATGCGCGCGGCGCTCGCCGAGATCGATCGGCTCGCGGTGGTGCGCGAGGCCGCGCGGGTGATCCGGATCGCGGGGTGATATGCGCTACGAGGTCAGAGTCATTTTCGGCGACACCGATCAGATGGGCGTCGTCTACTACGCGAACTACCTGCGCTACTTCGAGGGCTCGCGCGCGGCGTACTGGCGCGCGCTCGGCCGCAGCTACAAGGACCTCGAGGCCGCGGGCGTCGCGCTCCCGGTGGTCGAGGCGCACTGCGCGTACAAGCGGCCGGCGCGCTACGAGGATCTGCTCGAGATCGACGTCGAGATCGGCGAGCTGCGCGCGGCGTCGCTGCGGTTCGTGTACGGCGTGTATCGCGGCGCGGACCTGATCGCGGACGGCTGGACCCGCCACGCCGTGGTCAACCCCGCGGGCAAGCCGCGCCCGCTGCCCGACGCGCTCCGCAACGTGATCCGCGCGCGCTAGTCGGCTCACCAGTCGAATTCGGCCTTCCAGGTCGGCGGCTGATGGCTCTCGGGGATCGCGCCGATCGACTCGCCGGCCTCGAGGTGGACGTGGTCGGGCGTGTGGGTGTCGTCGAGCGCGGTCTCCTGCATCGTGCGCTCGCACAGCTCGAGCCCGGCCTGATCGGTCATCATCGCGAGCAGCGGCCTGGCGGTCGCGAACGCGGCCTTGCCGTCGGGGGCCTGGACCTCGATCCGGAACATCACGAGCTCGGTCGCGCCCTCGTAGCGCTCGGCGCGCAACCCGATCTCGAGCCCGGTTCCCTTGCACACCACGCCATCGACCGCGGCGGGGCTGAGCGCGCGATCGCAGTTCGGCGCGACCGCGAGCACCGCCTTGGTCAGCGCCGCGTCGAGCGGCGGGCCGTGGGTGCGCGCCTTGTGGCACGCCGCGAGCGCGATGAGGACGAGCGCGAGACGCATCGGCTGCAAGCTAGCACGCGTGGTACAAGCGCTCTATGCAAGACCGCAACCTCGCGCTCGAAGTCGTTCGCATCACGGAAGCCGCCGCGATCGCGTCGGCGCGGCTGATGGGTCGCGGCGATCGCAAGCTCGCCGATCACGTGGCGGTCGAGGCGATGCGGCGGGCGTTCGACGCGATCGACATCCGCGGCACCGTGGTGATCGGCGAGGGCGAGCGCGACGAGGCGCCGATGCTGTACATCGGCGAGACCGTCGGCGCGGGCTGGCACCAGGACGGCGGCGACTCGCCCAAGGTCGACATCGCGGTCGATCCGCTCGAGGGCACCAACCTGTGCGCGACCGGCGCGCCCGACGCGATCAGCGTGATCGCGATCGCCGACGACGGCCAGTTCCTGAACGCGCCCGACACCTACATGCAGAAGATCGCGGTCGGGCCCGAGGCGCGCGGCGCGATCGACCTGCGCGAGTCGGCGACCTGGAACCTCCAGCGCATCGCGAAGGCCAAGGGCAAGCGGATCGAGGACCTCGCGGCGGTGATCCTCGATCGCGATCGCCACGCGGACCTGATCGGCGAGGTCCGCCAGGCCGGCGCGCGCATCCGCCTGATCGGCGACGGCGACGTGTCGGGCGCGGTGATGACGGCGAACCCCGACTCCGGCATCGACGTGCTGTTCGGCACCGGCGGTGCGCCCGAGGGCGTGATCGCGGCGGCCGCGCTCAAGTGCGTCGGCGGCGAGCTCCAGGGCCGGCTGCGGTTCCGCAGCGACGAGGAGCGCGCGCGCGCCAAGAAGATGGGCGTCAAGGACGAGGACTTCATCTACGCGACCGAGGACCTCGCGGCCGGCCACGTGATGTTCGCGGGCACCGGCGTGACCAAGGGCTACCTGCTCGACGGCGTGCGGTTCACCGGCGACGGCGCCAAGACCCAGTCGATCGTGATGCGCTCGAAGTCCGGCACGATCCGCACGATCGACGCGACCCACCACTTCGCGACCAAGCCGAAGTACGGCTGGGCCGGCTAGGGCAGGTCGAAGCCGAGCTTGGTCGTCTTGCCGGCGACGATCGTGATCTTCTTGGTCAGGGTCGGGTGCTTGGGGTTCTTGAACGTCAGGGTGTGCACGCCCGCCGCGAGCTCGAGCTCGGCAAACGGCGTCTCGCCGATCTTGCGGCCGCCCTCGTAGACGTCGCTGTACGGCTCGGTCCGCAGCGTGAGCTTGCCGGTGGTCGGCGGGCGCTCGCCCGCGGAAGGCCGCGACAGCTTGTGGGTGAACGCGATCTCGATGCGCTGGTGCTCGCCGGGCAGGATGTCGACGCTGCGGTGCTCGGGCGCGTAGCCCGCGAGCTCGGCGGTGACCGCGTGGTGGCCGGCCTCGACCACGAGCTGGGCGGTCGCGATCCGCGACTGGTCGCCGACCTTGACCGTCCCGCCGTCCGGGATCGTGCGGATCTCGAGGTACGCGATCGCCGGGCCGGCGTCGGGCAGCGGCTCGACGACGATCGCGGGCGTGGCGTCGGCCGGCACGGCCGCGAGCGGCGCGGCGTCGCCGGGCGCCGGCGCGATCGCGCGCGCGTCGGGTACGGGCGCCGCGCGCGGGTGCGAGCCGCCGGTCGCGGCGAGCGCCAGCGCGAACGACACCAGCGCGAGCCCGGCGAGGCCCGAGATCGCGGCGGCGAGGCGCAGCCGGCGGCGGCGCTTGCGATCCGCGCCGCCGGCCTGGGTCGCGCGCCGGCGCTGGCCGGTCTCGAGCCTCGCCCGCGGGGACTCGTTGCCCGCGGGCAGCACCACCGAAGCGGGGTGCACGACGCGCGGCCGGCCGGCGCTGTCGTGCGTCGGCGGGCGTGGCGCGGGCGCCGGCGGCGGGGCGGGATCGCGCCCCAGCGTCTCGGACAGGATCTCGGTGACGTCGGGCATCGCCGCCGTGCCGCTGCGATCGCGCAGCGTGCTCTCGGCGGCCGCGCGCGCGGCGAGGTCGACCACGGTCGGCGCGCCGCGCACCGGCGTACCCCGGCGCAGCGTGTCGGCCGCCTCCTCGTCGAGATCCGCGCCGAAGCTCGGGCGCGACGCGCCGCCGACCTGCGGCGGCGTGATCGGCGACTGCATGCCCGAGGCGATCATCGTACCGGGCGCGACCTGCGTGCCGGCCGCGACCGCGGTCGAGCCGCCGGGCGGCGCGAGCGCGGGCAGGTTGTGGGTCGCCTCGCGGGCGAACCGCGCGCGCACCCACGCCCCGAGCTCCATCGCGGTGCCGAGCTCGGGCGAGCTCTTGATGTACGCCTCGAGCGCCTGGGCGAGCTCGGCGGCGGTCGCGCGCTCGTCGCGCTTGGTCCTGAGCGCGCGGGCGAGCGCGTCGGCCAGCGGCGGCGGTACGCGCGGCGCGGTGCGCGCGATCGGCTCGAGCTTGCCGTCGCGGATCGCGCGCATCGCGTCGAGCGCGTCGCCGCGCTCGACCATGAACCGGCCGGCGAGCAGCTCCCACAGCACGATCGCGAGCGAGAACACGTCGCTGCGCCCGTCGAGCTGCGACGCGACCGTCTGCTCGGGCGACATGTACGCGTACTTGCCCTTGACCTGGCCGGGGTTGGTCTTCTGATCGGTCAGCGCCGCGGCCTTCGCGATGCCGAAATCGCACAGCTTGACCACGCCGTCGTACGACACCATGAGGTTCGCGGGCGAGACGTCGCGATGCACCAGGCCGAGCGGCGCGCCGCTCGGGCCGCGCAGGTCGTGCGCGTAGTGGAGCGCGCTCGCGGCGTCGGCGCCGAGCCGTGCCACCAGCGTCGCCGGCAGCCGCTCGTTCTGCTTGAACAGCTGACCGGCGTGGACGCCGTCGACGTACTCCATCGCGATGAAGTAGTCGCCGTCGACCTTTCCGAAGTCGTAGATGTGGACGATGTTGGGGTGCGCGAGCTGCGCGGCGAGCTTGGCCTCGCCGAGGAACATCTTCACGAAGTCGGGCGAATCGACCAGGTGGGGCAGGATGCGCTTGACCGCGACGCGCCGGTCGAAGCCCTCGAGCCCGCGCTGCTGCGCGAGGAACACCTCGGCCATGCCACCGCGCGCGATCCGCCGCAGCAGGACGTACTGGCCGAACCGGATGCCGCCGTCCGCAGGCACGTGCCCGCATCATACGCGTTCCGGCGTATGCTCGCTCCCGCTCGCGATGCGTGCCCCGCTGCTCATGCTCGTCGCGGCCTGCAACGGCGATAT
>DATJAE010000146.1:0-14393 GCA_035516595.1 Kofleriaceae bacterium
TGCCGACGATCAAGATGCCGGCCGGCGTGGTGCCGCCCGCGGCGGCCGCCGGCGCCAAGACTCCCGCGCCGGTGGCACCCGCACCGGGGCTGACCACGCCGGGCACCGGCGCCGCGTCGGCGATGCGCGCGCCGGCCGCGCCGGTCGCCGTGACTCCCGCGCTCGCCCAGCCGATCGCGATGCCCGGCCTGCACGGCATGAATCGCGCGCCGATGGTCGCCGGGACGCCGAGCAAGCGCTCGGCGCTGGTCGAGCGCACGCTCGCCAAGATGGCGGCGCGGCTCGCCGAGCAAGCCGGGCTCGAGCCCGGATCGCCCGAGCTGCTCGCGTTGCTCAAGCTGTCGGCCGAGGTGGTCGAGCGCGTGGTGTGGGAGGTCGTGCCGGACCTCGCCGAGCAGATCATCCGCGAGAACCTGCACGACCTCGCGGCGCAGAAGCGCAGCTGAGTGGCCTCGCCCGAGGTCGACCGGCTGTGGCGGCTCGGCGAGCTACGCGCGGCCACCGAGCTATCGGCCCAGCTGCTCGCCGCCACCGCGCATCCGTTTCGCGATGCCGCGCTCGACGACGACCTCGCGGCGGCGGCGCGCTGGCACGACCACGGTTGCCGGTGCTGGCAGCTGACCCGCCAGGACGAGGCCGACGTCGCGCTCGGGCGCGCGCACGCGATCCGGCACGAGCGGCTCGGCCGCGCGCACCCCGACACGCTCGCGTCGCTCGAGCGACTCGCCGGGCTCGCGGCGTATCGCGCCGAGGACGAGCTCGCGCACGCGCGCTGGCTCGAGGTGATCGCGGCCTCGCCACGCGACGGCCTGGGGGCCGCGATCGCTCGGCGTAACTACAGCACGCTGTACCGCAGCCACGGCGATCTCCGCGAGGCACGGCGCTTGATCGAGCAGGCCTCGGCGCACTTCACGCGCCACGTTGCCGACGACGACCTCGAGTACCTCGCGCTGCGCAAGGCCAACGCCATGCTGGCGTACCAGGAGCAGCAGTACGTGGTCGCGCTCCGCCTGGTCGACGCCGCGATCGAGCACGCGCCGCTCGCGCCCGAGCACCCGTTCGTGGCGGCGGCGCGCCTGGTCGCGGCCCGCGCCCACCGCGCGCTCGGCGACCGCGTCGCGTCCGGCGAGCTCGCGGCGGAGGTCGTCACCGCGTTCGAGCGCGGCTACGGCGCGCACCCGCTGCTCGCGATCGCGCTGTCGTTCGCGGCGCGGCTCGCCCGCGAGGCCGGCGAGCTCGAGCGGGCCTGCGCGCTCGCGGGCCGGGCGCTCGCGATGTACCGGCTTTATTACCCGCTGCCCAACCCGAGCACGCTCGCGTTCGCGCGCCAGCTCCGCGAGATCCTCGTCGCGATGGGCCGGCCCGACGACGCCTACGCGCTCGACGCCGAGATCAAGCTCGCGACGCGCATCGCCAATCCCGCGTGGTAGCGTGCAGGCGTGTCGACGTCTGCCCTTCCCAAGCAGTACGACCCCAAGGAGGTCGAGCCGCGCTGGCTCTCGTTCTGGCTCGACAACGGGTTCTTCCACGCGGACGAGGCGAGCCCGACCGTCCCGTACTCGATCACGCTGCCGCCGCCCAACGTCACCGGCTCGCTCCACATCGGCCACGCGCTGAGCTCGACGATGCAGGACATCCTGATCCGCTGGCGGCGGATGCAGGGCTGGAACGCGATGTGGATGCCCGGCATCGACCACGCGTCGATCGCGGTGCACGTGCTGCTCGAGAAGGACCTCAAGCGCCGCGAGCACAAGACCCGGTTCGACCTCGGCCGCGACGAGTTCATGCGCCGCGCCTGGCAGTGGAAGGAGCGCAGCGGCAACCGGATCTCCGAGCAGGAGAAGCTGATGGGCTTCTCGCTCGACTGGGCGCGCGAGCGCTTCACGATGGACGAGCGCAGCAATCGCGCGGTGCGCGAGGCGTTCGTCCGGCTCTACGAGGAGGGCCTGATCTTCCGCGCCAAGCGGATGATCAACTGGGATCCGGCGAGCGAGACCGTGGTGTCGGATCTCGAGGTCGACACGATCGACGAGAACGGCTCGCTGTGGGAGATCCGCTACCCGCTGGCCGACGGCTCCGGCGCGGTGACGGTCGCGACCACGCGGCCCGAGACCATGCTCGGCGACACCGGCGTCGCGGTCCACCCTGGCGACGCGCGCTACACCGCGCTGGTCGGCAAGGAGGTCGTGCTGCCGCTCACCGGCCGCACGATCCCGATCGTCGCCGACACGTTCGTCGATCCGGCGTTCGGCTCGGGCGCGGTGAAGGTGACGCCGGCGCACGACGCCAACGACTACGAGTGCAGCCTGCGCACCGGCCTTGCGATCCTCCAGGTGATCGATCGCAAGGGCAAGCTGTGCGCGCCGGCGCCGGCGAAGTACGTCGGGATGTCGGTCGACGACGCGCGCAAGGCGGTGGTCGCGGATCTGGAAGCGGGTGGCTTCCTGGTCGGCACCAAGGACTACAAGGTGCCCCGCGCGCGCAGCCAGCGCTCGGGCGCGGTGATCGAGCCGATGCTGATGGAGCAGTGGTGGGTCAAGGCCGGCCCGCTCGCCGAGCAGGCCGCCGCCGCGGTCGAGCAGGGCAAGACTCGCTTCGTCCCGGAGCTGTGGACCAAGACCTACATGCACTGGATGACCCACATCCGCGACTGGTGCATCTCGCGCCAGCTGTGGTGGGGCCATCGCATCCCGGCCTGGTACTGCGAGCAGTGCAGCCACATCACGGTGGCGCGCGACGAGGTCGCGGCGTGCCCGGCGTGCAACGGCGCGGTCCACCAGGACGAGGACATCCTCGACACCTGGTTCAGCTCGGCGCTGTGGCCGTTCTCGACGCTCGGCTGGCCCGACAAGACGCGCGAGCTCGCGACGTTCTACCCCAACAACGTGCTCTGCACCGGACCCGACATCATCTTCTTCTGGGTCGCGCGGATGATGATGATGGGCATCCACTTCATGGGCAAGGTGCCGTTCCGGGTCGTCTACCTCAACTCGATCGTCACCGACGAGGCGGGCGACAAGATGTCCAAGACCAAGGGCAACGTGATCGATCCGCTCGACGTCGTGCACGGCGCGACGCTCGACGAGCTGCTCGCGCGGATCGACGTCGAGAAGCCGCCCGACCCCGACGCGGCGCGCCGCGGCATCAAGAAGTACTTCGCGAAGGGCATCCCGGCGATGGGGGTCGACGCGCTGCGCTTCGCGCTCGCCGCGCTCAACACCGGCGCGTCGCGCATCCGGCTGTCGGTCGAGCGCGTCGAGGGCTACCGCAACTTCATCAACAAGCTGTGGAACGCGTCGCGGTTCGCGCTGATGAACCTCGACGGCTACGACCCGGAGCGGTTCGAGGCCCAGCTCGCCGCGCCCGGTGCGCGCGCCCAGCTCGGCATGCCGGAGCGCTGGATCCTGTCGCGCCTGCAGGTGACCTCGGCGCAGGTCGACGCCGCGCTCGAGCAGTTCCGGTTCGCCGACGCGGCCACCGCGATCTATCACTTCGTGTGGGACGAGCTGTGCGACTGGTACATCGAGCTCGCCAAGCCGGCGCTGCACAAGGGCGAGGGCCTGCAGCAGGAGTCGGCCAGGGCGGCGCGGCGCCACGTCGTGCAGGGCGTGCTCGCGACCGTGCTCGAGACCACGATGCGGCTGCTCCATCCGTTCGCGCCGTACGTCACCGAGGAGATCTGGCAGAAGCTGCCCAAGCCGCCGCAGCTGCCGGCATCGCTGATGATCACGGTGTTCCCCAAGAGCGATCCGGCGTGGATCGACGCGGCCGCCGAGGCCGAGATGCAGCTCGTGCAGGACGTCGCGGTCGCGTGCCGGATGCTGCGCGCGACCTACAACGTGCCGCCGACCCAGCACGTCGCGGTCGAGCTGCGCGCCGACGGCGACGCGCGCGCCAGCCTCGACCGCCACAAGGACATGATCGAGCGCTCGGCCAAGATCGCCGCGACGATCGCGGGCGGCGGCGGTCCGGTCGCGGCGGGCGCGGCCAAGGCGATCGTCGGCGCGGCGATCGAGGTCGTGATGCCGCTCGGCGGCCTGATCGATCCGCAGGCCGAGCGCGCGCGGATCGCGAAGGACATCGAGAAGGCCAAGAAGGAGATCGCGGGGATCGAGAAGAAGCTCGGCAACGCCGACTTCATCGCGCGCGCGCCCGAGGACGTGATCGCCGAGCAGAAGAAGCGGCTGGCCGACGAGCAGGAGCGCCAGGCGCGCCTGGTCGAGGCGCTCGGCACGATCGGCGGTGGGCCGTGATCGCGGCGCTGTCGCGCGCGCGCGCCGCGCTGCTCGTGGTCGACATCCAGGAGCGGCTCGCGCCGGCGATGGAACCCGACGCGCTCGACCGCGTCGTGCGCAACACGCGGATCCTGATCGAGGCGGCGCGCCGGCTCGGCCTGCCGATCGTGGTGAGCCAGCAGTATCCCAAGGGGCTCGGCGACACGATCGCGCCGATCGAGGACGCGCTGGCCGGCGCACCGGCGCTGCATCGCTACGACAAGCTCGAGTTCTCGGCCGCCGATTGCCCGGCGTTCGCCCAGCTCGCGCCCGGGCTCGCGCGCGATCAGTGGATCGTGTGCGGCATGGAGACCCACGTGTGCGTGTATCAGACCGCGCGCGGCCTGGCGTCGCGCGGCTACGCGACCCACGTCGCCGCCGACGCGGTGTCGAGCCGCACGGACGCCAACTGGACGATCGGCCTGGGGCTGTGCGAGGCGGCGGGCGCGATCGTGACGTCGACCGAGGCCTGCGTGTTCGACCTGCTGGGCGCGGCCGGCAGCGACGAGTTCCGCGCGCTGTCCAAAGCGATGAAGTGATGGCCGAGTCGATCGGCGAGATCGTCAAGGCGCTGGTCGTCAACCTCGCGATCGCGTGCGGCAAGGCGGTCGCCGCCGCGCTCTCGGGCTCCGGCGCGATGCTCGCCGAGACCCTGCACTCGCTGGCCGACTGCGGCAACCAGGTGCTGCTGCTGGTCGGCGTGCGCTCGTCGCACAAGCCGCCCGACGCGCGCCACCCGCTCGGCCACGGCCGCGCGATGTACTTCTACTCGTTCATCGTCGCGCTGCTGCTGTTCTTCGGCGGCGGCGTGTTCTCGATCCGCGAGGGCATCGCCAAGCTCGCCCATCCCGAGCCGGTCGATAGCGTCGAGCTCGCGGTCGGGATCGTGCTCTTCTCGCTCGCGCTCGACGGCTACTCGCTCGCGAGCAACCTCCGCGAGATCAACCGCCGGCGCGGCGCCGCGACGTTCTGGCGCTACCTGCGCGACACCAAGGACAGCGATCTCATCATGGTGTTCGGCGAGAACGCGGCCGGCGTGCTCGGCCTCTGCCTCGCGCTCGCCGCGCTCGTGCTCGCGCGCGCGACCGGCAACGGACGGTGGGACGGCGCGGGCTCGCTCGCGATCGGCCTGGTGCTGGTCGGCGTCGCGACGTTCCTGGCGCGCGAGGTCAAGTCGCTGCTGGTCGGCGAGGCCGCCGACCCCGCGATCTGCGGCCACGTCGCCGAGCTCGCGGCCGAGCTGCCCGACATCCAGCGCGTGTTCAACGTGATCACGATCCAGCAGGGCCCGGGCGAGATCCTGGTCGCGGCCAAGCTCGAGATGCAGCCGGGGCTCGACACCGCGCGGATCGTCGCGACGATCAACGAGCTGGAGCGGCGGCTCAAGGACCGCGCCCCGGATGTGCGCTGGAGCTTCATCGAGCCCGACGATCAGGACTGAGCGCAGGCGCACGACGAGCGTTCAGTTGCGAGATCGAGGTGAGCATGACGCTCCATGTCATGGCGATCGCGTAGAGTGATGCATGGTGTCCACCGCGATGGCCAGCAAGACCGACGGGCCCTACGAGCTCGGCGACGTGCCGGATCTCGGCGCGGTTCCGACCAAGATGCTCGCGCAGGTGATCCGGGCCGAGCGGTTCGGCGAGCCACGCGACGCGTTCCGCCAGGAGGCGATCGAGGTCCCGGCGCTCGGGCCGCGCGACGTGCTGGTCTACGTGATGGCGGCCGGCGTCAACTACAACAACGTGTGGGCGGCGATGGGCATCCCGATCGATGTCATCAAGACCCGCATGAAGAAGGGCGAGAAGGAGGACTTCCACATCGGCGGCTCGGACGCGAGCGGCGTGGTGTGGGCGGTCGGCCCGGAGGTCAAGAACGTCGCGGTCGGCGACGAGGTCGTGATCCACTGCGGGATGTGGGATCCCGCCGACCCGTGGGTGGTGGCGGGCAAGGACCCGATGCTCGCGCCGTCGCAGAAGATCTGGGGCTACGAGTCCAACTGGGGGAGCTTCGCGCAGTACACCCGCGTGCAGGACCACCAGTGCCTGCCCAAGCCGCCGCACCTGACCTGGGAGGCGGCCGCGGCGTACATGCTGGTCGGCGCGACCGCGTACCGCATGCTGCATGGCTGGCCGCCGAACACGGTGCACCCCGGCGATCCGGTGCTGGTGTGGGGCGGCGCCGGCGGGCTGGGCTCGATGGCGATCCAGATCGTGCGCGCCGCGGGCGGCCGCGCGGTCGCGGTGGTGTCGGGCGACGAGAAGACCGAGTTCTGCAAGCGGCTCGGCGCGGTCGGCGTGATCGATCGCCGCAAGTTCGACCACTGGGGTAAGCTCCCGCGCTGGTCCGACGAGATCGAGTACAACCTGTGGCTCAAGGGCGCGCGCGCGTTCGGCGCCGCGTTCTGGGACGCGCTCGGCGAGAAGCGCGCGCCGGCGATCGTGTTCGAGCACCCGGGCGAGACCACGCTGCCGACGTCGTGCTTCATGTGCGACACCGGCGGGATGATCGTGATCTGCGCCGGCACCACCGGCTACAACGCGACGCTCGACCTGCGCTACCACTGGATGCGCCAGAAGCGGCTGCAGGGCAGCCACTTCGCCAACGACGAGCAGGCGGCGGGGATCAACCGGCTGGTCGCCGCCGGGCTCGATCCCTGCCTGTCGCGCGTGTTCCCGTTCAGCGACACCGGCGCGTGTCACCAGCTGATGCGCGACAACCTGCACCCGTCGGGCAACATGGCGATCCTGGTCAACGCGCCGCGCCCCGGGCTGCGCACGCTGGCCGACGTCCGCGCGCTACGCGGCGGCTAGCACGACGCCGAGCGCGATCGTGCCGAGGATCGCGAGCGCGCACGCGATGCGCAGCAGCGTCGGCGAGCCGGGATGCGGCGGATACACCGGCGCGCGCGGCGCCGGCCGGGCCGGGCGCGCGAGCACGATCGGCCGCGACGCCACGTCGATCACGACCTCGACCTCGGCGTCGCGATCGATCGGGATCGTGCCCGCGACCAGCGCCTTGGCCTCGGGCTGGAGCGGCCGGGTCTTGCGCAGCGAGCGCTGGATCAGCGACGCGAGCCGCGGACGCTCGAGCTCGCGCGTCGGTTGGGACCACGCGTCTTCACCCATGCGTCCATCGTACGGAAGCCGGACGCGCGGGTGAAAACCTCACGCACGCCTGCCGCCTACAGGCCGCGGCGCGGGCGTAAGCCGGCTCGCGCGCGGATCGATAAGGACACGATCGCACGTCGGCGCGATGTCGGACGGAGTAGGATCGTGCGCGATGGACAGGCCGTTTCGCGTGCTCGGCATCCAGCAGATCGCGATCGGCGGACCCGACAAGGCGGCGCTGCGCCAGCTGTGGGTCGAGCTGCTCGGCGTGCCGGTCGCCGGCACGTTTCGCAGCGAGCGCGAGAACGTCGACGAGGACATCCTTCGGCTCGCCGGCGTCGAGATCGATCTGATGCAGCCGATCGATCCGGCGCGGTCGCCGAGAGTGCACGAGCCGCGGCTCAATCACCTCGGGCTGTGGATCGACGATCTTCCGGCCGCGGTCGCGTGGCTGTCCGCGCAAGGCGTGCGGTTCACGCCGGGTGGCATCCGCAAGGGCGCGGCCGGTCACGACGTGTGCTTCATCCATCCCAAGGGCGAGGCCGCCGCGCCGAAGTCCGGCGAAGGCGTGCTGATCGAGCTGGTGCAGGCCCCGCCCGAGGTCATCGCCGAGCTGGGATGATCCGCGCATTTCATCCGCACTTAACGGACCTGCGCCGCGCGCGCGGTGCACGCTAACGTCATGCGCCGCTCGTCCGTCGTGCAGCTGACGCTCCTGCCGATGCTCGCGACCGCCGCGGCCGCCGCGGCCGGGCCGTACGACGCCGGCGAGCTGTCGCCGCCGGGCATGGCGGCGCAGGTCGCGCCCGGCATGGAGCTCACGCCTCCCGGCATGACGCCGACGATCATGGAGCTGCCGTGCGAGCAGGACCCGAGCTGGCGGCTGCGCCCGGACTGCGCCGACCTCCAGCCGACCGGCTCGTTCGTCGTGCGCGGCGGGTTCGGCCACTACTTCTGGAGCGGCGGCGGCGGGTGAGGCGGCGCGCGATCGAGCCGCGCGGCGACTGGCGCGCGCGCGTCGAGGCGCAGGGCCTGGTGTTCCACACCAACCCCGAGACCGGCACGTACTGGGCCGAGGGCACGTACTACGAATTCACGCCGGACGAGGCGCTCGCGATCGAGACCGCGACCGCCGAGCTGCACGCGCTCGCGCTGCGCGCGGTCGCGCACGTGATCGAGCACCGGCGCTACGCCGAGCTCGATCTCGGTCCGCTCGCGATCGAGCTGGTCGAGCGCAGCTGGCGCGAGCAGGCGCCCGCGCTGTACGGCCGGATGGACCTCGCGTTCGGCGACGGCGTGCCGAAGCTGCTCGAGTACAACGCCGACACGCCGACCAGCCTGCTCGAGGCCGGCGTCATCCAGTGGACGTGGCAGGCCGAGTGCGCGCCCGACGCCGATCAGGCCAACGCGGTGCACGACCGGCTGATCGCGACCTGGCGCGCGCTCGCGCCGCGGCTTGCCGAGCTCGTCCACTTCGCGTGGGTGCACGACCTCGAGGACGAGATGACGGTCGGCTACCTGCGCGACACCGCGCAGCAGGCCGGGATCGCGACCGCCGCGATCGCGATGGAGGACGTCGGCTGGGACGGCGGCGAGCTGGTCGATCTCGAGGGCCGCCCGATCGCCACGCTGTTCAAGCTCTACCCGTGGGAGGGCCTGGTGCTCGACGAGCTCGCGCCGGTCCTGCCGCGGGTCGGGACGCGCTGGCTCGAGCCGGCGTGGAAGATGATCCTGTCGAACAAGGCGATCCTGCCGATCCTGTGGGAGCTCGCGCCCGGCCATCCCAACCTCTTGCCCGCGTCGCGCGAGGCCGGCGCGGTCGGCCCGGCCTGGGTCCGCAAGCCGCTGCTCGGCCGCGAGGGCTCGAACGTCACGGTCGTCGCGCCCGGGGTCGAGACCGCGACCACCGGACCCTACACCGACCGCGGCTACGTCTATCAGGCTTACGCCGAGCTCGGCGATCACGACGGGATGCGCCCGGTGATCGGCTCGTGGGTGATCGGCGGCGAGCCGGCTGGCATCGGGATCCGCGAGACCGCCGGCTACGTCACGAGCAACACCGCGCGATTCGTACCCCACGTCGTGCGCCCGCGCGTAGAATGATCGAATGGACCGGCTCGCTCCTGCCGTTGCAAAGCCGCGCGCGCGCCTGCGCATCGGCTTCGTGGTCGCGCTGCTGCTCGCGATGGCGATCGCGCTCGTCGCGCTGCTCGTGCGCAGTCATCCGCCGCCGGCCGCGGCGAGCGACTGGTGGACGACCCATCCGCACTGCACGCCACTCGAGGTCGCGCTCACGATCGAGGATCGCAGCCTGTCCGACGGCGAGCGCGCGATCTGCCTCGCGGTCGCCGGCAAGATCGACGACGCGCGGGCCGTGCTGGCCGCGATGGCCGGGCCGGATCGCCGCGAGGCGGTCGAGGCGCTGTTCTCGATCGCGCACCCGATCGCCGACTCCGGCGACGATCGCTCGGCGGGTCCGATCATGTCGCTCGTGGTCGAGCTGTGGCCCGACAACTACATGGCCGTGTTCCACGCCGGCATGGCGGAGTTCGCGATGGGCCACGACGCCCAGGCGCGCGCGCACCTCGAGCGCTTCCTCGGGATGTACCAGCCCGAGGACATCTGGCGCCAGCGCGCCGAGCAGGCGCTGTCCGAGATCGCGTCGCACGTCGCGCTGCCCGAGCGCCACGCGCACTTCGACGAGTGATCGCGAGCTCCGGCGTCGGTGCCGAGCGGCGATCAGTCCTGGAACAGGTTCTCGTCCTTGGTGTCGGAGTGCTTGGCGCCGAGCTCGCTCGTGGTCTTGCGCAGCCGCGCGCCGAGGACCTGGACGAACGCCCACAGCAGCTTCACCGCGCTCGCCGGCTCGCGCTTGATGATGTCGTAGAAGTCCTTGCGCCGGATGATCACGAGCCGGGTCTCGCCGACCGCGACCGCGGTGAGCGAGCGCACCGAGCGATCGATCAGCGCCATCTCGCCGAAGTGCTGGCCGCGGCCGAGCTCGGCGACCGGCGTGTCGTCCTTGATCAGCCTCACCGTGCCCGACAGCACCGCGTACATCGCGTCGCCGGGCTGGCCGGCGCTGAAGATCGTCTGATCGGGCTTGCACTCGATCATCCCGGCGATCGCCGAGATCCGCACCAGCTCCTTGTACGACAGGAACCGGAACATCTGCATGCCCTTGAGCACCTCGAGCTTGAGCGTGACCTCGCTCGAGCGCTCGGCGAGCTCGGCGGTCGCCGCGTTGCCGATCCGCACCACCACCGCGGTGATGTTGTCGTGGCCGCCGCCCGTGTTGGCGACCTCGATCAGCTTCTTGGGGACCTCCTTGATGTCGCCCTCGGCGAGCTGCCTGGGCAGCTCGTTATCGTCGACGTAGGCGTACATCCCGTCCGAGCACAACAGGAAGCGATCGCCCGGCAGGATGTCGAAGTCGAACGTGTCGACCTCGACCGAGCCGTAGACCCCGACCGCGCGGGTCACCGCGTTCTTGTACTGCTTGTACGGCGAGCTCTCGATCTGCTCGCGGTTGAGCTTGCCGCGCCGGACCAGCTCGTTCATCAGCGAGTGGTCCTCGGTCAGGACGTGGCACTGGTTCTGGCGCGCCAGGTAGACCCGGCTGTCGCCGACGTGCGCGATGAACCCGCGCAGCTGCTCGCCCGCGCCGGCGATCAGCAGCACGGTGGCGGTCGTGCCCATGCCGCGCTTGTCGGGCTCGGCCTGCGCGCGATCGTGCACCGCGCTGCACGCCGCCTGCACCGCGTGCTCGAGCACTTGCAGCACCTCGTAGGCCTGCACGCCGGGGTGATCGACGCGATAGCGATCGATCAGGTCGCGGTTGTCATTGATCGCGTCGCGGATCTCGTGGACCGCGATCGACGACGCGATCTCGCCGGCGGCGTGTCCGCCCATGCCGTCGGCGACCATGAACAGCCGGAGCTTCTTGTCGATGAGGAAGTTGTCCTCGTTGTGATCGCGCTGGCGCCCGACATCGGTGGCCGCCGCGAACGAGAGCTCCATCACTCGTGAGATATCACAGTCCGTGGCGCCAGGCCGGGGCGAGGTCGCCGAGATGGAGGCAGCGCTCGCAGTCGTTCGGCGACAGCTCGTCCTCGACGAGCTGCTGCAGCACGTACCAGTCGTTGATCGGCGGGTAGGCGCGGCCGCCGACGATGGTCGCCGGGGTCGTGCGCACGCCGGCGTGGCGCGCCGCCTCGATCACCGTGACCGAGCTGCCGGCGAGCTGGGCGCGGCAGGTCTCGAACGCCGGGCGATCGACGCGCAGCCGATCGGCGACCTCGTCGATCAGCTGCTCGGCCGGGACGCGGCGGCGGTGCGCGCTCGACGCCTGGAGCACGGCCTCGACCCAGCGCCAGCCCGGCGACGACGGCCGGTCGAAGTCATTTTCGGAGCTGGTGCCGACCCGCTCGGCGCACATCGCGGCGTCGCCGAGCAGCGCGAGGTCGGCCGCGTCGTCGCGCGCGACGTCGAAGTACGGCATCCACACCACGCGCACTCGATCGGGATAGTTGTCCTCGGCGAAGATCGCAGCCCGCAACGAGGCGTTGCAGTTCTGGCTGGTCGGGCTGCACAGCACCGTGATCGTCACGTCCGGGTCGGCGGCGCCGAACCACGGCATCCCCGCGGTCGGCAGCGGCGGCTGGACCAGCGGCGCATCGGCCGGCAGCTGGTCGAGCTCCTCGTCGGTCGGCCCCGGAATCACCGCGACGTCGAGCGGGCGCGGGGCACTCTCGGCGTCGAACGCCTCGGCGAGCCGCGCCGGGTCGGCGCCGCGATCGATCAGGTCGTCGGCCATCGCCTTGGCATCGCGGTACTGCGCCTCGAGCTCGGACATCCCGGGCGCCGAGCCGGTGGACCTCCACACCCGGCCGTTGAACAGCGCGGCGGGCAGGGCGCCGCCGCGGAACTTCTGACGGCGGCGGCGGTCGTTGGCGTCGATCACCGTGCGATAGGCCGGTGGCGGATCGCGCATCGCCGCGGTCAGCCGATCCGGATCGATGCCGACCTCCTTCGCGAGATCGATCAGCTGCGCGTCGGTGTAGGTCGTGCGATCGCGGTTGATCCGGTCCATCAGCTCGAAGAACCGGCCCTCGGCGTAGGCCTCGAGCGCGGCGTACTGCAGACGCGCCGAGCCGTTGACCCCGAGGATGCGATAGACCAGGCGGATCCGGGTCGGGTGCGCGGCCTGCAGCTTCTCGAGGTTGCGGTAGGTCGTGTTGCGCGAGCCCTGGCCGGGCGTGAAGAACAGCTCGATCGTGACCGGCGCGTTGCTCGGCCCGCGCGACGGCAGCGCGCCGGGATCGCGGTGCTCGACCCGCACGACCTCGCCGCGCGGCGCGCCCGCGGCGGGGGCCGCGAGCGCGACGGCCGCGACCAGCGCGAGCTTCATGGGGTGTCGGGAGGCTCCGGCGCCGGCTCGGGATCGGCCTCGGGCTCGACCTTGGGCCACAGGTACGCGAAATACAGGCCCGCCGACACCACGAGGCCGAGCGCGAGCGCGAGCAGGAAAGGGGCCCAAGTCACGCCGGGATGATAGCGCGCCGTGCCGCCTGTTGTAGGCTTGCCGCGCATGTCTGCCGTCCTGGCCCTGCCATACCTGAACATCTTCCACCTCGGGGCGCTCGACGTGGGCATCCCGATCCAGTCGTTCGGCATCATCGTCGCCACCGGCGTCCTGATCGGCGCGGCGCTGCTCCGCCGCTATGCCGAATGGCACGGGGTGGCCGACGAGCACATCCGCGGCCTGACCGGCTGGATCACGGTGTGCGGGTTTGCCGGAGCGCACCTGTTCGATGTGCTCGCCTATCAGTGGAAGGATGTACAGAGCGATCCGCTGCTGATCATCGAGGTGTGGAAGGGCATCTCGTCCTACGGCGGATTCATCGGCGGCGCCGCCGGCTTCGCGTTCTACGTGTGGTGGAAGCGCCAGCCGGTGCGGCTGTTCGCCGACGTCGCGATCGTCGGCCTGCTCCCCGCGTTCACGATCGGCCGGATCGGCTGCACCGTGGTGAGCGATCACGTCGGCGCGGCCGTCGATCCGTCGAAGTGGTACGCGTTCCTCGCGATCGACTACCCGCGCGACGTCGGAAACCTCTCGGCGCATTACCCGATGCTCGAGGGCTCGACGATCCGCGCGTGGAACCTCGGCATGCTCGAGTTCCTCTACCTCGTGCCGGTGTGCATCCTCATGCTGTGGCTCGCGTTCCGCTCGAAGAAGCGGACCAACGCCGGGATGATCGCGATCGGCACCGCGCTGCTCTACGCGCCGGTGCGGTTCTTCCTCGACTTCCTGCGCCCCGCGGACACCGACCCGCGCTACTTCGGCCTGACGTTCGCGCAGTGGGCGTCGATCGTCGCGTTCGGCGCCGCGATCTACGCGGCGTCGCGCCTGCTCGGCAGCGGCGCGCCCGCCGAGGTCGTCGCGACCACCGCGCGCGAGGCCCAGCGCAAGCTCAAGCAGATCATGCTCAAGGGGGACGACGAGCAAGAGCCGGTCGCGGACAAGGCCGCCGCCGACGACGACGAGCCGGAGGCCGAGGACGCGAAGGCCGAGGGCGCCAAGACCGAGCAGGGCGACGCGCCCGCCAAGGCCGAGGCCAGGGCGAAGCCCAGGCCGAAGCAGCCGGCGCGCGGCGGCAGGGGCAAGAAGAAGAAGCGTTAGCGGCGCTTCTTGGGCTTGGCGCGCCGGACGCCGGCCTTGGGCTTCTTGGCCGGCTTGGCGGGCCGGCGCTTGGCCGCGGTCTTCGCGGCGCGCCGGGGCCCGGTCGTGTGCTTGGCCTGCTTGGTCGTGTGCGCGGTCGCGCGCCGGCGTCCGCCGCCCGAGTCGTCGCGATCGCGCCGGGTCTCCATCTCGGCGACGATCTCGGCGTCGTCCTCGGCGGTGAGCGCGCCGTTGGCGCCTTGGAAGATCACGTCCTCGCGCGCGACGTGCTGGGCGTGCTGGTCGGCCAGCTTCTCGGCGAGCTCGAGCAGCTGCTTGCCGGCGCCG
>DATJAE010000147.1:0-11482 GCA_035516595.1 Kofleriaceae bacterium
CGCGCCGAAATGTCCGTGGCGGGCGAACCGCCCCGCGTTGAACAAAGCGCGGTGAGGCTCGTCTATGCCGCATCCAAAAGGTGAATCCAATGAAGCTCCGCTCGGTGCTGTTGCTCCTGGTCTCGGCCTGTACCGTGAACGCGCCGCCGCCGCAGCAGCCGGCTCGCGTCGTGGTCGTCCAGCCCGCGCCGTCGGCGCATCCTGCCTATCTGCACGCGCTGAGCGATCTGCGCGCGGCGCGCGGCTTCCTCGCGCGTCCCGCCGGCGCGATGGTCAAGTGGGACGAGAACCGCGCGATCCGCGAGATCGACGCGGCGATCGCCGAGATCAAGCAGGCCTCGATCGACGACGGCAAGCCGCTCGCCGATCATCCGCCGGTCGATGCCGGCATGGCGTGGGGGCAGCGTCTGACCCGCTCGCTCCAGCTCGTCGAGTCCGCGCGCCGCGACGTCGATCAAGAGGAGGACAACGCGTTCGCGCAGGGGCTGAAGGCGCGCGCGTTGCACCACGTCGACGTCGCGGCGCGCGAGATTCGCGACGGCATCGCCGATGCCGGTGCGCCCGCGGTGGTCGAGCAGCCCGCGCCGCGGCCGGTCAACGCCGACGAGGCCGAGCGCGAGATCGAGAAGGCGCTGCGCGAGGAGGCCGATGCGCGACGCCTGATGGCGGCGGCCGCGAACGCGAACGCCGCCGGGCACCGCGACTGGGCGGCGGCGACCGCGGCGTTGCAACGCGGCTATGCCGAGCGCGCCAGGGCGCGGCACGACGCGAAGCAGTCCGCCGCGGATCGCGATGCCGCCAAGGCGCTCGACGCGCAGGCCGCCGCGGATCGCGCGCGCGCCGACAACGACGCCAAGCTCGCGGCGAGCGAGGCCGACGAGGCCACCGCGCAGCAGCAGATGGCGAGCGACGATGCCGCCGCGATGAAGGCGCGCGCCGGCGCGAAGCATCGCGAGGACGCCAAGGCGTTCGGCGAGCTCCAGGCGGCGGCGCAGGCGCAGGCCGCGGCGGCGCAGGCCGGCGCGCAGGCGTCGGCCGAGGTGCGCGCCGCCAAGCAGGCCAAGGCGGCCGCGGTGGAGGGGGTCGCCAAGGCGGAAGGCGATCTCGCGGCGAGGTCGGGCGATGCGGCGGCGCTCGCGGCGCTCGAGAAGGCGCAGAACGACCTGGTGCGCGCGACCCAGGACGAGCACAGTGCGCTCGCCGAGCGCGCGAAGGCGCGGCGCGATGCGGCCACGGCGGCGCAGCGGCTCGCCGATGCCTACGCGGCGGTGGCGGCGGCCGAGACCGACGCGCAGGCCCAGAAAGCCGCGCGCGTGGCCGCGGCGCAGGCCGCCAGGGTCGCGAAGGCCGATGCGGCGACCGCGGGCAACGCCGAGGCGGCCGCGGAGGCGTCGGCCGCGCAGGCCAGCAACGCGCGGCGCGCGGCCGATGCCGCGCTCGCCGCAGCGCGCGCCAGCTCGGGCTCGTCGACCGGGGCCAGCGCCGCGGCCAACGCGGATCTCGCGCGCGCCTACCAGCTGCGCGTCGCGGCCGGCCAGGCGCTCGCCAAGGCCGCCGACGACGTCGCCCGCGCGCAGCACGATCTCGCCGTCGCGCGCGCCGATCGCGCGCGCGCGCTCGCGGATCTCAACGGTTACTAGCCGGAGCGCGGACCCGCGCTAGCATATCGGCGCGATGAAGCGTTCCGAGGCCGTTTCGACCATCGCGAGCGTGCTCGCGCTCGCGGGCTGCGGTGCGCGCCCGCCGCTGCCGTCGTGCCATGCGCCGCCGGCGGCGGCGCCGCAGCCGCCTGTCACCGCGTGCGAGCGCGCGCTGGCCGCGTTCGCCGATGGCGACGTCGCCGCGTGGCACGGCGCCGACGGCTGCCGTCGCGCCGATGCCGATCACGTGTTCGGCGCGACCGGTGCGTGCGACGCGGCCGTTGGCCCGCTCGGCGGGTGGCAGCACTACGGCGCGCAACGCGGCGCGCCGTGGGGGATCGACGTGCGCTACGCCCCCGACCGCACCACGATCGACGTGATCGAGATCGCCGAGCCCCGCGTGGTCCAGCCGTGGCGTCGCGGGCTCGGCGCGCCCGAGGCCACCGAGCCGTCGCACCACTTCGATTACGGGACGCAGTACATCTACGCGTCGCGCGGGCTCACCGTGCACGAGGAGCCGGACGGGCCGGTGATCGGCGTGGTCGCCTACCGCCCGATGACCGTCGAGCAGTTCCAGTCGAGCGAGCTCGGGCTCGCGTTCGCGGCGATCGAGGATCCTGTGAACCGGGTCGACGAGCGGCAGCGCTGAGCTGCTAGCCGAAGTTCTTGTTCGCGAAGCTCCAGTTGACGAGCTTCCAGAGCTCCTCGAGGTACTTCGGCCGCGCGTTGCGGTAGTCGATGTAGTACGCGTGCTCCCACACGTCGTAGGTGAGGATGCAGGTCTTGCCCGCGGCGAACGGGGTCTCCGCGTTCGACGTGGTCTCGATCGCGAGGCCGTCGCCGGTCTTGACCAGCCACGCCCAGCCCGAGCCGAACTGCGCGGCGGCGGCGTCGTTGAACTTCTTCTTGAAGTCGGCGAACGAGCCGAACGACTTGTCGATCGCTGCCTTGAGGTTGCCGGTCGGATCGCCGCCGGCCTTGGGCGCGAGGCAGTGCCAGTAGAACGTGTGGTTCCACACCTGCGCGGCGTTGTTGAACACCTTCTTCTCGCTGGCCTGGCCGTGGGTCGCCTTGACGATGTCCTCGAGCGACATCTTCTCGTACTTGGTGCCGGGAACGAGGTTGTTGAGGTTGTTGACGTACGCCTGGTGGTGCTTGCCGTAGTGGTAGTCGATGGTCTCCGGCGAGATCACCGGGGACAGGGCATCCTTGGCGTACGGCAGCTCGGGTAGCGTGAAGGCCATGACTCGCTCCTTGTGGGTGCCTGGGTTGTATCCCGTCGGCGAGGGCGCGGCACCCGGGAGCTGGCGTAAAGTGCGGGTGTGCTCGGGGCGCTCACTCACGTCGGCGCGGGCGTCGCGTACTTCGCGACCGCGCGCCGCCAACACGCGAGCGATCGGCTAACCGCTCGGCAGCTCGCCACGCCGCTCGCGCTGCCCGCCGGCCTCGAGCTCGGCTGGATCGGCACGGCCGGGTTCCGCCTGGCGTACCAGGGCACGACGATCTGGATCGATCCATACGTCACGCGGCTCTCGCTCGGCGCGCTCGTCATCCGGCGCGTGGTGCCGTCGGACGCCGCGGCGATCGAGCGCTGGATCGATCGCGCCGATGCGGTGCTGGTCGGCCACACCCACTTCGATCACGCGCTCGACGTGCCCGCGATCGCGCGGCGGTTCAGCTGTCCGGTCTACGGATCGAGCTCGCTCGCCCACCTGATGGGCCTCCACGAGCTCGCGGCGCAGGCGGTGGTGGTCGAGCCGCAGCGCGCCTACGAGGTCGGGCCGTTTCGCTTTCACTTCGTGCCGAGCGTGCACTCGAAGCTGCAGCTCGGGCTCGGCATCCCGTATTCGGGCGAGCTGACCTGCGAGCACGTCGACGCGCTCGCGCCGCAGGCCTATCGCTGCGGCCAGGTCTGGGGCATCGCGATCGAGGTCGCCGGCGTGAGGCTCTACCACCAGGGCTCGGCCGACTTCCTCGAGGACGAGCTGCGCGATCGCGACGTCGACGTGTTCCTGTGCGGGATCTCCGGCCGGCGGTTCACGCCGCACTACGTCGAGCGCATCGTCGCCGCGCTCCGGCCGCGCGCGATCGTGCCGACGCACTTCGACGACTTCTTCCGCCCGCTCGGCGACGCGCCGCGGTTCTCGTTCAACGTCAACCTGACCGGCTTCGCCGACGAGGTGCGCCGCGCGTCGCGCGATCTGCCGATCCACGTGCTCGAGGTCGGCGCGCGCGCGTGAAGGCACGGCGGATGCAACGACTTCTCTGAAAAGGAGAGTCGTATGCGAGCTGCTCTCGTGGTTTCCCTGACGCTCGCGAGCGCGCCGGCGCTTGCCGATCCGGGTGCGCACGCCGCGGTCGAGTTCCGATCGCTCGACATGCCCTGCCGCACGCTCGATCGCGTGCCCGATGACGCCCGCGTCTTGACGCCGACGCTCGCGGCCGAGATCTCGGTGGCCGACTGCACCGCGCTCGTGCGCGCGCGTGCGCTCGTGCTCGGCCCGACCCGGGCGTCGTACGACGCGCTCGAGACCGCGGTCGAGCCCGCGGTGATCATGCTCGACACCGTGATCCGGGTCGGCGATGTCCAGTCGCAGATCATCGCCGAGCACGCCAAGGCCGACCTCTACCAGGGCCTCGCGGTGCGCCTGCTGTCGAGCGTGCCGCCGATCTCGCCGATGACCGCCGGCGCGGCGGCGATCGCGCACCAGCAGCTGGTCGATCGCGCGAACGAGCTGGTCGCGCCGTGGCGCGAGCGCGCGATGGAGAGCTACCGCGCGGCCGCGGCGCTCGGCAGCAAGGTGCCCGACCTGGTGAACACCAACCCGGTGGTCGCGTTCGCGGTCGGCGACAGCCAGTTCGAGCAACCGGGCGTGGCCAGCCGGTAGCGTATAGTGCCGCGGTGGCGACGCGGCACTGGCTGATGAAGACCGAGCCGGAGACGTTCTCGATCGCGGATCTCGCGCGCGTCGGCACCGAGCCCTGGACCGGCGTGCGCAACTTGATGGCGCGCAACTTCATGCGCGCGATGAAGGTGGGCGACGAGGTGCTGTTCTATCACTCGAGCTGCAAGCCGCCGGGCGTGGCCGGGCTCGCGCGGGTCGAGCGCGCCGGCATCGTCGATCCGACCCAGTTCGACACGGCGAGCGAATACTTCGATGCGCGGTCGACCCGCGACGAGCCGCGATGGGATTGCGTCGAGGTCAGCTACGTCGCGACGCTGCCGCACTACGTGTCGATCGATCGCATGCGCCGCGAGCGCGGGCTGCGCGCGATGATGCTGTGGAAGTGGAGCCGGCTGTCGGTGCAGCCGGTGACCGCGGCGCAGTACGCCAAGATCGTCGCGCTCGGGCAGACCGCCGCGGCGTGAAGTTTCGGTTAACCGGCGCGATCGCCGCACGCGCGCGCGCGCTCCGGCGTCTGATCCGATCATGCGCGGATTACTCGTGGTCGCGATGCTCGGAGTGTTCGGCTGCACGACCACCGACGGCTACTACGTCGCCGACGTCTACCAGGACGGCAGCGGCAACCTCAGCGTGCGCAAGTGCGCGATCCAGAGCGGCGGCAAGGGCGACTCGCCGGATCCCGGCGACTGCTTCGTCGTCGCGGTCGCGCCGCCGCCGTCGCGCGTCGCGCCGCCGCCCGCGACGCCGCCGTCAGCGCCCGAGCCAGTCGAGCAGGCCACGCGCGCGCTCGCCCGCTAGCTCGACGCCCGGCTGCGCGCGCGCGTCCTCCGGGCCGTGCCAGTCCGAGCCGCCGGTGCACACCAGGCCGAGCTGGTCGGCCAGCTCGGTCCAGCGCGCGCGCTCGCCCGGATCGTAGCCGGCGTAGAACGCCTCGACGCCGTCGAGCCCGTCGCGGTGGTAGCGGCGGAGCAGGCGCTCGGACAGCTCGCCGTAGGTATGCGGGTGCGCGAGCGACAGCGCGGCGCCGGCGGCGCGGCCGAGCGCGAGCGCGTCGGGCAGGGCGAGCGCGCGGTGCGGCACGTCGACCGGCCCGCCGTCGTAGAGGTGGCGCGCGAACGCGTCCTGCTTCGAGGTCGCGGCGCCGATCGCGACCATCGCGTGCGCGAGATCGGGGCGGCCGACCGTGCGGCCGCCGGCGCGCGCGAGGATCGGCTCGACGTCGACGTGGATGCCGCGCTGGGCGAGTCGCGCCGCCATCACGCGCAGCCGGTTGCGGCGCGCCTCGGCGAGCTGCGCCAGCCGCGCCTCGAGCGCGCCCCACGCGCCGCCGCGATCGTAGGCGAGCACGTGGATCGTGCGCCCGGTCTCGGGGTCGTCGCACGACAGCTCCACGCCGCGCAGCACGCGCGCGCCGGCGAGCGCGACCGGCGTGCAGGTGTCGTGATCGGTGAGCGCGAACACCTCGACACCGCGCGCCGCCGCACGCGCGGCCACCGCGTCGGGCGGCTCGCTGCCGTCGGACGCGGTCGAGTGACAGTGCAGCTCGAACCACATCGCGACGCACCGTAGCACGTGGTACACGGAGACATGGCCGACAGCCTCGTCGCGCTGCGCGATCGCCGGGAGCAGGTCATCGCGCGGCTGACCGATGCCTACGCCGCCGATCTGTACGACGTCGACGAGCTCGATCGCCGGCTCGACCTCGCGCACGGCGCGCGTACGGTCGCCGAGCTCGACGCGCTGGTCGCCGATCTCGGCATCGCGCCCGCCGCGACCACCGCGCTCGTGCCGGCCGGCGAGCGGGCGATCGACGACCCGAGCCGCCCGGCGCGCAAGAAGCTGCGCGTGATCATGAGCTCGGTCGAGCGGCGCAGCCGGTGGATCGTGCCGAGCCAGCTCGACGTGCGCGTGTTCTGGGGCAACGCGACGCTCGACTTTCGCGACGCGTCGCTCGGCCCGGGGGTGACGACGCTCGCGGTCAGCGTGTGGATGAGCAACCTCGAGCTGATCCTGCCGCCCGGGCTGCCGGTCGACGTCGACGTGTCGTCGTTCATGGGCAACGTCGAGGAGCGCCATCGCGTCCCGGCCGATCCGGATCCCGCGCGGCCGATGTTGCGCGTGGTCGGCGGCGTGTGGCTCGGCAACCTCGAGATCTCGACGCGGTTGCCCGGCGAGTCGGGGCGCGATGCTCGCAAGCGCGAGCGCAAGGAGCGCAAGCAGCGGCGCGCGCTCGCCGAGGGCGCGAGCAAGGCGCTGCCGCCGGGCAACGGATAGATTCCCGCCGCCCGCCGGCCCGGGCTAGACTCGCGGTGGATGGGCATTCCGGGACTGGCGCAGCAGGCGCGCCTCGGACGGTACGAGCTGCTCGCGCGGCTCGCGACCGGCGGCATGGGCGAGATCTTCCTCGCGCGGCTCGAGGGCGCCGCCGGGTTCGAGCGGCTGTTCGTGATCAAGCGCATCCTGCCCCACCTCGCCGACGACGCGCGGTTCCGCCAGATGCTGATCGCCGAGGCGCGGATCGCGTCGAAGCTGTCGCACGGCAACATCTGCCAGGTGTTCGAGCTCGGCGAGACCGACGGCCAGCTCTACCTGGTGATGGAGTACCTCGACGGCGTCACGCTGTTGCCGTTGCTGCGCCGCGCGTCCAAGCAGCACGCGCCGCTCGATCTGGGGTTCGTCGCGGGCGTGGTGCAGCAGACCACCGACGCGTTGCACTACGCGCACGAGCTGGTCGAGCGGGGCGAGGCGCTCGGCATCGTCCACCGCGACGTGTCGCCGTCGAACATCTTCCTGACCGAGGCCGGCATCGTGAAGGTGCTCGACTTCGGGATCGCGAAGGCCAAGGGCGCCTCGACCAACACGCAGGAAGGCACGGTCAAGGGCAAGTACGCGTACATGGCGCCGGAGCAGCTGCGCGGCACCGCGATCGATCGCCGGGTCGACGTGTTCGCGCTCGCGATCGTGGTGTTCGAGATGCTCGCGCTGCGCCGGCTGTTCCAGCGCAAGACCGACTACCTGACGTTCCGCGCGGTGATGGAGCAGCCGATCCCGGACGTGCGGCGCTACCGGCCCGACGTGCCCGAGGCGCTCGCCCAGGCGCTTGCCCGCGCGCTCGATCGCGATCCCGACGTGCGCTTCGACACCGCGCGTGCGCTCGGCAGTGCGCTGATCGACGCGGTCGGCAAGCGGCCGTGGACGCAGGGCGAGATCAGCGACTTCGTGCGCGCGAGCTTCGCCGAGCAGATCGGACGGCGCAGCCACCAGGTCCAGGCGGTGGTGCAGCGCACCGCGTCGGGCGGGTTGTCGCCGCGCGTCACCATGCCGCTGATCGCGCACGACAGCGAGGCGCACGAGGACGACGAGGAGTTCCTGCCGGTCGAGACCGACGTCGACCCCGCGCCCGCGTTCGCGCCGGCCGGGCCGCCGGCCGCGTCGCAGTCGGGCGACTTCGTCGGCGGCACCCCGCCGCCGTTCGCGGTCGAGACCACCGACAGCGGGCCCAAGCTCGAGCCGGTGCGCGCGGCGTCGCCCGCCGCCGCGGCGCCGCGGCGCAGCCTGGCGTGGCCGCTGCTCGCGATCGGCGCGGTCGCGATCGCCGGCGGTGCGCTGTTCCTGGTGTGGCAGCAGATGCAGCGCCAGCCGACGTCGGTGGTGATCCAGCAGGGGCACGACGATCACGGCAGCGCGGACCCGGCGATCGCCGATCCCGACACGCTGCCGACCCACGTGATGACGCCCGGCTCGGCCGCGGGCGATCCGTCGCCGGTGCCGCCGGTCCATCCGCACCGCGTCCGCAGCGATCCGTACACCGCGGCGATCGAGGCCAAGCTTCCCGCGCTCAACAAGTGCCTGAGCGATCACGCCGAGACCGCGCTGCCGGGGAGCGGCGGCCACGCGACGATCCTGATCGGCGGCGACGGCAAGCCGAAGACGGTGGCGCTCGAGCCGGCGAGCCTCGAAGCCACGGCGCTCGGCGCGTGCCTGCGCGCGACGTTGATGGCGATCGGGTTTCCCGCCGCGCACGACGACAAGCGCATCACCGTGCCGTTCAAGCCGAAGTCGTCGTGAGCTCGGCGATCAGCGCGGCCCAGTCGGCGGGCCGCGCCGCGAGCCGACCCTCCGCGCGATCGGCGCGCCCGCCGCCGCGCCCGCCCGCGCGCGCCGCGACCTGCTTCCACAGCGCACCGCAGTCGAGCGTCGAGCCGGCCGCGCGGAACAGCACGACGGTTGGACCGTCGGCGTCGTCGTTGCACAGCAGCGCGTCGCGCCCGGCCGCGACCAGCTTGGCCGCGACCGCGCGCAGCAGCTCCGCGCCGCCGGGCAGCTCGGCGACCACGCGCGCGCCGGTCAGGCTCGCCGCGATCTGACCGGCGAGCCGGCCGCGCAGCTCGGTCAGCTCGACCTGCGCGCCGTCGCTCGCGCGGCGCAGCTTGTCGATCGCGGCCGGCACGTCGGCCGGGCTGCACGAGAACTGCGCGGCCAGCCCGCGCAGCACCTGGTCGCGCGTGAACAGCTCGGCGCGCATGCGGCGCGCCGCGGTGAACGTCACGCGCGTCATCCCCTTGTAGCGCTCGGCGCCGACGATCCGGATCGCGCCGAGCTGCGCGGTGCGCGCGCAGTGCGTGCCGCCGCACGGCGAGTAGTCGAAGTCGCCGATCGCGACCACGCGGATCGAGTCGGTGACCTTGGGATCGCGGCGCAGCTTGATCGCGGCGAGCTCGTCGGGCGTCGGGAACCACGCGCGGATCGGCAGGTCGTCGTCGATCAGGTCGTTCGCGAGGTCCTCGGCGGCGGCGAGCTCGGCCTCGGGGATGCGATCGCGTGCGGCGTCGATCGTCAGCGCCGACTCGCCGAGCCGCGCCGACGCGGTCGGCGCCTGCGCGCGATCGAGCAGCGTGCCGGAGAGCAGGTGCTGCGCGGTGTGCTGCGCCATGTGCTGGCGGCGCCGCGTCCAGTCGAGCTCGCCGGTGACGGTCGCGCCGATCGCGGGCGGCTCGCCGTCGATCACGTGGAGGATCGTGCCGGCGTCGTCCTGCTGGGTGTCGACCACGGTCGCCCCGCCGAGCGTGCCGCGGTCGCCGAGCTGGCCGCCGGCCTCGGGGTAGAACGCGGTGCGGTCGAGCACGATCGCGGCGCGGCCGTCGTGACGCGCGTGCGCGAGCACGGTCGCGTCGAACCGGCGAAGCGTGGCGTCGTCGTGGTACAGGCGCGCGGTCGGCACGCCCGCAGGGTAGCGCTATAACGCCACGCCCGCGACCGTGCGCGGCCGGTCGACGATGATGCCGGCGCCGTCGCCGAGGTGATCGCGCTCGCCCCAGCACATCACCTGGCCCGCCTTCAGGCGCGCGCAGCTGTGAGTGCCGACGTGCCCGACCAGCTGGACCGCGTCGCGGATCCCGGGCAGCTCGCGGATCGTGGGGTCGTTGCGCGGATCGACCCAGCACGCGACCGCGCCGGTCTTGCGCAGCGCGCAGCTCTGCGTGCCCAGGCCGGTCAGCCACGCGCCGGCGGCGAGCGCGGTGGCGTCGCCGACCGCGATCGGCGTGGCCTCACCGGCACCGAAGCCGTCGTCGATGAACAGCACCTGGCCGTCGCCGCGCACCACGTAGGCGCCGGCCGATCCGGAATCGGGCAGCTGCAGGTCGACGATGTCGGGGATACCGGCGAGCACCGGGTCGGGCTCCGGCACGTCGGGCTCGCCGTGGCGTCCCGCGAAGTGGACCTCGCAGCGCACGCCACGGCCGTGGCGGGTGCACGACTCGGACTGGCGATACACCGAGCCGCCCCAGCTCCTCGGCTCGCCGCGCAGCACGGTCATCTCGCGCGGCGGCCTCGCGTAGATCGTCGGTGCGCGCCAGCCGTCGCCCGTCCTGGGCGCGGTCCAGTCCCAGCACGCGGTCTTGCCCGACGCGAGCTTCGCGCAGCCGCGATCGCGCTCGACCTCGAGCGCGACCGCGTTGGTGATGCCCGGCACCTCGTACGGCCGCGTCGCCACCGGCAGCGGTACCTTGTCGCGATCCTTCGGATCGGCGTAGTAGCGCATGCCCCAGCACGCGACGTGGCCGCTCGCGCGCCGCGCGCACGTGGTGTCGTCGGCGGCGATCTCGACCGCGTCGGCGATGCCGAGCACGAGGACCGGATCGGGCGTCGCGAGATCCTCGCCGGCGCCGAGCCGGTTGATGTAGCCCCAGCACGCGGCGTGGCCGTCGGCGGTGCGCGCGCACGACACGGTGTCGTCGCCGATCACGACCTCGCGCGCGCCGGCCAGGCCCTCGATCTCGTGCGGTGGATGATCGGCGTCGAAGCAGGTCACGGTCCGGCCGATCGCGCACCCGCCGCGGGCGGCGATCGCGACGCGCGTGGTGTCGGCCGGCAGCGGCGGCAGCGTCTCCGGGGTCAGCGAGTCGCTCCACGCGACGACACCGCCCGGCGTGACCGCGGCGAACCGCTCGCCGCCGCCCATCAGCGTGGTCGCGCCGCGCGCCGCGGCCACCGTGCCGCGCCGGGTCGCGGTCACGCCGACGCCGGGCGTCGCGCTGATCGACCAGCACGCGACCTCGCCGGTCGCGCGGCGCACGCACGCGGTCGGGCCGGCCACCGCGAGCTCGACCGCGTCGGTCAGCCCGGCGATCGGCGTCGCGACCGGCGCGGGCGGCGCGGTGTCGGCTGGATCGCGCACCCAGCAACCGGCGTGGCCATCGGCCGAGCGCGCGCACCACACCTGCTCGTCGCCGGCGACCTCGACGACGTGCGCGATCCCGCCGAGCGCCTGGTACGGCGCCCCGTGCCGCCAGCACGTCGCCGTGCCGTCGTCGCGCCACGCGCAGGTCTCGCGGCCGCCGGCTGCGACGCCCGCGACGTGGTCGAGCCCGGTCGCCGTCACGGGGCGCAGCGTCGCGTTCGAGCCGAGGAAGCCCCAGCACGCGACCTGGCCGT
>DATJAE010000148.1:0-16576 GCA_035516595.1 Kofleriaceae bacterium
GCGAACGCCTCGAGATCGTAGTCGATCATCCCGCTCTCCGGAACGATCTCGGCGAGCTCCTCGCACGCCCGGAACAGCCGCGGGTCGGCGACCGGCGGCGTCAGGTGACGCTCGGCGGCGGCCTTGTCGACCTCCACCATCACCGCGTCGCCCAGCGCGCTGTGCGGCGGCAGCTCGCCGCGCGCGTTGTACTCGCTGGCCGCCGCGCTGCTCGGCGCGAACGTGACCGGCGCGACCACGGTCGGCGGGCTCGGCTTGCGCCAGCTCGGCTGCTGGCCGACCAGCCTCGGCGGACCGCACGCGATCACGGCCGCGAGCGCGAGCGCGCGCATCACGGCCGGGCCGCGCTCCCCGGCAGCAGCAGCTTGTGCGTCGCGGGAGTCGCGGCGGAGCCGGAGCCGGAGCCAGCGGCCGATCCGGATCCCGCCGGCGCGGACGGCGGCGTGCCCGCCGTCTTCGTGATGTTGCCCTGGGCATCGGCGAACACGATGGTCAGCATGCGGTCGAGCGCGTGGAAGTCGGCGAACGTGATCCGGTTCCAGCTCGCCGCCGCCGCGTCCTTGCCGCCCTTGCGCACGTCGACCCGCACGACGTTCATCCGCCAGCGATCGCCGACCTCGGGCGGCAGCCGCACCGCCATCTGCGGATCCTTGCCCTTCACCGCGGCCCACGGGATCTCGATCTCGACGTCCCAGCCCTGATCGGCGTCGCCGTTCTTCTTGAGCTTGACCGCGGTGACCATCCCCGAGTCCCAGCTCTCGTCGCCGGGCTGCGCGCGCGTGGCGGGCCACCACTTGTCGAACGTCGCGTTGTTCGGGTTGACCTGGAGCTCGACGTAGCCCCGCCGGTTGCCGTCGGCGTCGATGAAGATCTCGACGCAGTCCGCCTTCCACAGCGGGTCGTCGTGCTTGGTGTACTCGCTGAAGATGTCGCTGTCCGTGATCGACACGAACAGGTACAGGTACTGCTCGTTCCACGTCATCTTCGCGAACGCGCGGCCCAGCGGCTCGGGGCTGCCCTCGGCGGTCGCGAAGTCCGGCGAGGTCACCGCGGTCGCCCAGCCGACGTCGTTGGCGATGCCGTCGATCGAGATCGCGCCGACCGCGCGCGGCACGTAGATCGTGCCCTGCGGCGGCGGCGCCTTCGACAGGTCGACCGGCATCGTGCGCGCGATCACCGCGCGGTCCTCGACGGCCGCGCCGGCGGCCGGCATGCGATCGCCGAGGTCGTGGCCGCCGGTCTCGATCAACCCGACGTACAGCGTCGCGGTCGGCGACTTCCAGTCGGGGCGCAGCACGATGTCCTGGGTGTCCTGGATGATCTCGCCCGGCTTCCAGCTGCCGACCGGGTGGCCGAGCTCCATGTCGGTCGCCTCGAGGTTCATGAAGTCGGCGGTGCTCGGCGCGCCGCGCACGAACGCGAACACCCGCCAGTCCGGGCCGATCGGCTCGATCACCCGCCAGTAGTGCACCACCCGCAGGCTCTGCCCCGGGATCCAGCTCGTGCGCTCGACGCGGTTGCCGACGTACTCGACCTTACCGCCGAGCGACACGCCGACCCGGGTGACGTCCGCCGGGACCTGGGCGACGAGGTTGTCGCGCACGTAGCTCGCCTCGATCTTGCGGGGCTGCGGCCCCGGACCGTGATCGACACAACCCGCGAGCACGACGGCGGCGACGGCGAGGCGTGACATGCGCTGGCCATACTATATAAAAGCGGCATGGCCCGGGGCGTCCTCGCGCTGGCGGTCGCGCTCGCGGCGTGCGGCGACAACATCGTGCGTGACTGTATCGACACGCCCGATGCGTGCCGGGCCGCGTGCGGCTACGGCGCCGGCGATCCCGCCTCGCTCACCCTGCGGGACTTTCCGACCGGCCGCGCCATCCCGATCGATCACGTGATCCTGGTGATGCAGGAGAACCGCACGTTCGATCACTACTTCTCGTCGCTCGCCGTCCCCGGCCAGACGGTCGACGGCGCGGCGCCCGACGCGACCAACCCCGACCCGCAGCATCCCGGCCAGACGATCTCGCGGTTCCACCAGACCGCGTACTGCTTCGACAACCCGGCCGAGAGCTGGGACGAGGTGCACGAGGAGGTCGACGGCGGCGCGATGGACCGGTTCACGACGGTCAACGCCTCCGACGACCCGACCGGCGATCCGTCGGGCGCGCGCGCGCTGGGCTACTACGACGAGACCGATCTGCCCTACTACTACGCGCTCGCCCGCGCGTTCGCGATCTCGGACCGCCACTTCGCCTCGGCGCTGACCAACACCTGGCCGAACCGGCTGTTCTACATGGCGGGCACCGCGTACGGCGACACCAGCGACGTGTTCCCCGATCACCAGGACGACGGCGACGGCAACGTCTATCCCAACCTGTTCACCGAGCTGAACGCCGCGAAGGTGAGCTGGGCGTTCTACGTCCAGGACCTGCCGACGCTCGCGATCCTCGACGAGACGTGGTCGCGCAACCTGATGCACGTCCTGCCGTACCAGCAGTTCTACGACGACGCCGCGGCCGGCGCCCTGCCCGCGGTGACGTTCGTCGAGGGCACCGACATGGCGGGCGGGGTCTCGCCCGACGAGGATCCGCCGGCCGACATGCAGGTCGGCGAGGCGATGGTCGCGCAGATCGTCGCCGCGGTGACCGGGTCGCCGCAGTGGCCGCGCTCGGCGCTGTTCGTCAGCTTCGACGAGCAGGGCGGGCTGTACGACCACGTCCCGCCGCCGCCGGCGTGCGCGCCCGACGACTTCGCGCCCGAGCTGGCCCCCACCGGCTTTCAGGCCGCGTGGGATCAGTACGGCCTGCGCGTGCCGCTGATCGTGGTGTCGCCCTACGCCCGGCGCGGCTACGTCTCGCACGTGATCACGGATCACACGAGCATCCTGCGCTTCGTCGAGGCGCGGTTCGGGCTGGCGGCGCTCACCCATCGCGACGCCAACGCGATGCCGCCGTACGACATGTTCGACTTCGCGCACCCCGATCGGTCCGTGCCGGACCTGCCCGACGCGCCGATCGATCCGGCGCAGCAGGCCGCGTGCATGGCCAAGTACCCGGGCAAGTCGAGCAGTGGGCCGCCCGACTAGAAGTGGAACAGCACGAGCCCGCCCGGCTGCGTCTGGCGTAGCGGGGTCGTGCCCGGTGGCTCCTCGCGGCCGGTCGTGTTGCTCTTGTTCGAGCTCGTGGTCGCCACGTCGATCACGACGAACGCGGTGACCCCGACGATCACCCAGAACCACCACTTCTTGTAGAGCGGCGCCTCCTGGATGACCGGCTTGTCCGACGGTCCGGGGGCGGCCGGTTGGTTGCTCGCGGTCGGTGGCGCGCCGGTCGGCGGCGCGCCGGTCGGCGCTGCGCCGGTGGGCGGTGCGCCCTGGGCGCCGATCGCGCCCTGCCCCGCGGGCGGCGGCGCGCCGTTGGCGCCGCCGGGCATCTGGCCCATGCGCTGGTCGCGGATCGAGTTGACGTCGATCGCCTGGACGCGGTCGAGCTGCGAGTCGCCGGTCGTGACGGTCTGGCCGGTCCCGGGCGTGCCGGTCGAGCCGACGCCGACGTCGACGCCCGCACCCGCGCCGACCGCCGCACCCGCGCCGACCGCCGCGCCCGCGCCGACCGTCGCGCCCGCGCCGGTATCGGCCGGCTTGCTGGCGGCGGCCTTGGCATCGGCGGCCGCCTTGGCATCGGCGGCCGCCTTGGCATCGGCGGCGGCCTTGGCGTCGGCGGCGGCCTTGGCGTCGGCATCGTCTTTCTTCGCCGCGGCGGATTTCAGCGCGGCCTCGAGGCGCGCGATGCTCGCCTCGATCTCGGGACGCTTGTCCGCGGACGGGACCTTGTTCAGGTACTCCTTGTAGTACTGGATCGCCGGCTCGGCGTCGCCGAGCTTGTCGTAGCAGAGCGCGAGGTTGTAGTTGTTGAGGTCGGCCGGCGCGAGCTGCTGCGCGGCCGAGAACTCCTTGATCGCGCCGCGATAGTCGCCCGCGCCGTAGAGCTTCAGGCCCGCCTGGTAGTGCCCCCGCGCCTCGATCCGAGGATCGTCCGCCCAGGCGCGCGACCCGCCCAGCCCGACGAGCGCGAGCACGACCAGCAACAGCAAACGGTGGGACGCAGGTGCGCGCATGGTGACCTCAGTGTCTCTCAATGGTTGTGCCACAATCGGTGACCTCTGCCACCCGGCCCGTTCAAAGCTATTCCATGTTGCAGCGCGGCTCGGACTTGTGGTTGTCGCAGTACTGGTTGGTGCAGTCCTTGTCGTTGGGATCTTTGATCACCTGCGAGCAATCGGGTTTGCCCGGGGGCGGATGAATGACCGTCGGGTGGTGGATCTGCCCCGGCAGGTGCTCGAGCTTCGCCGTGACTTTCTCTTTCGTGCCGTCGAGGGTGATGACCCGGTCGTGGAACCCCTTGGCCTTGATCGTGACCTCGACCGGGTGGCCCTTGACGATCTTCACCTCGCCGGGCAGGTCATCGACCTTCTTGCCGTCGACCCACACCTCGCCGACCACATCGCGCGGGCTCGCCATGACGACGACCGTGACCGGCTCTTCCATCGGGACGATCGCCGAGCCCGAGCCCGCGGTCACGACCTGAGATCCCGATCCCACCTCGCTCGATCCCGAGCCCGATCCGGATCCCGATCCGCCGTTCACCACGACCTGCGATCCCGATCCCGATCCCGATCCCGATCCCGATCCATTGCCGCCGCTCGAGATCCCCGATCCCGTTCCCATTCCCGTTCCCGATCCCGATCCCGATCCCGATCCCGGCCCCGCGCTGTTGTTGTTGTTGTTCTGCAGCACGAAGAACACCGCGACTCCGCCGCCCACCAGCAGCACCGACACCAGCGCGATGATCAACCCGAGCTTGCTCTTCTTCGGCGCGTGCACCGCCGCCGACGCGTCGTAGACGCCGCCCGCCGGCGTGATCGGCGCGGGGATGCCCATCCCCGGCGTCGGCTGCATCTGGTGCATCCCGGCGGCGGGCGACATCATCGGCGGCGCGTAGGGCCCGCTCGCCGCGACCGTCGCGGCCTGCGGTCCGGTCATCATCGGCGGCGGCGTCGGCTGCGGCACGTGCTGCGCTCCCGTCGCGAACGCCTCCATGTACGAGCTCATGCCCGCGCCCGCGATCCCGCGATACACGGCGATCAGCGCGTTCACCAGCTCGTCCATCGTGCGGAACCGCTGGTTGGGATCCTTCTGCATGCAGCGCGTGATGATGTCGCCGAGCCCCGCAGGCAGCGCGCGCCCGGCCTTGGCCGCGCGCTGCGCGACCGGCTCGGGCTCGGTCGTGATGTGCTGCGTGAGGATGCCCATGAACGACTCGCCCTGGAACGGCAGCGAGCCGGCGAAGCACTCGTACATGATCACGCCCATCGCGTAGATGTCGGTGCGGGCGTCGACCGGATTGCCGAGCGCTTGCTCGGGCGCCATGTAGAACGGCGTGCCGAAGATCGTGCCGGTGCGGGTCAGGTGATTCTGGCCGTCGTTGCCCGAGACCTTGGCGATGCCGAAGTCGAGGATCTTGGGGATGTCCTCGCCCTGCGCGCCGATCGTGACGAAGATGTTCTCGGGCTTCATGTCGCGATGCACGATGTTCTTGGCGTGCGCCGCGGCGAGCCCGTGGCCGGTCTGGATCAGGATGTTGAGCAGCCGATCCGCCGACATCGGCGACTGGATCATGTCGTTGAGCGCCGCGCCGTTCAGCAGCTCCATGCACATGTAGATCCGGCCGTCGGCGAGCCGGCCGAAATCGTCGATCGCGATGATGTTGCGGTGATGGATCGACGAGCTCGAGCGCGCCTCCTGCTGGAAGCGCTGCACCGCCTCGGCGTTCGACACGATCTCGGGCTTGAGCAGCTTGATCGCGAACCTCTTGTCGATGTGGACGTGCTCGGCCGCGTAGACCTCGCCCATTCCGCCCTCGCCGATCAGCTTGGTGATGCGATATCTGCCATCGAGCACCTGGCCGACGAGCGCGGTGGGTGCGGGCTGATAGGAGCCCGATGCGGGTCCGTCGGTCATGCCGCGCGATTATAGCGCGCCGCCCGGGTAGTTACATGCACACACCGACGCCCTGCATGGTCGCGGTCTCGTCGACGTTGAGCACGCAGGACTGGCCGCTGGGGCACGCCGGCAGGTCGGTGCGGCCGCACGCCTGCGGGGGCGTGGGCAGCGTCAGCTCGCACGCGCCCTGGATGCAGCGCGGCTCGAGCCCGGGTTCACACGAGTCGACCGACGGGCACGCGGGCGACGGCGGGCACATCAGGCTCGCGTCGTACGCCGCGACGTCGTCGACCGGCACCGCGGTATCCGAGCCGCCGCGCGCGCAGCCGCAGCAGTCGGCGCGGGTCCGCGCGCAGTCGGTGTCGACCTCGCACGACCGGGTCGCGACCTCGGCGCAGTTGCAGCTCAGGCAGCCGTTGCCGTCGAGCGCGAAGCCGTCGGCGCAGGTCGCCTCGCAGGTGATCTGGATGCAGGTCAGCACGCACTGCTGGTCGACGCTACAGGTCGGCTGGACGTCGTCGGGGCACTGGTTCATCGGACACGCCACGCCCTGGCACGCGACGTACGTCGGATCGTCGGCCGGAACCGCGTAGCTCGGGCAGTCGCAGCACTTCGCGCCCATCGCGACGCAGTCCTGGTCGACCATGCACTCCGGGCGGATGCCGTCGGAGCCCGAGCCGGAGCCCGAGCCGTACTTGTCCGCCAGATTGCCCTCGGCGGGGCATCCGGCGAGCAGCGCGAGCAGGAGGGCGGCGGCGGGGCGTATCACGGTGTCCATAGACGAGCAGGAGACGTGCCGCATTCTAACCCGCGAAGATCGCGAGGTGGTGGCTCAGTTTTCCGAGGTCGTCAGACCCGTCACGTAGCGTGGCGTTCGCGATGGGCGCCAAGATCATCACGAAGACCGATCGCCAGATGGAAGATCGCATGCTCGCGGTCGCGCACGATGCGATGCGCGCCGACACGCTCGCCAAGGCGCGCGCGTTCAAGCGTACCTGGCTCGAGCTCGCCGAGGCGCTCACCAAGGTGCAGGCCAACCGATCGTGGGAGCCGTGGGGGTTCACCGACTTCGACGCGTACTGCCGCAAGGAGCTTCATCTGCGCGGCGCCACGGTGGCCAAGCTGCTCGGCAGCTATCGCTTCCTCGAGACCTCGGCGCCGCGCGTGATCGAGCGCGCGCGCGGCTGCGAGCCGTCCGAGCTGGTCACCCCGATCCCGAGCCTGCCCGCGGTCGAGTTTGTCCAGCGCGCGACCGAGCGCGGCGCGGCCGACCGCGAGACGCTCGAGACGATCCAGCGGGTCGCGTTCGACGAGGGGCTCGACGCGCCGGTGCTCGCCCGCCGGTTCAAGGACGTCGCGTTCCCCGAGACCGATCGCGACCGCCGCGAGAAGCTGCGCGCCGCGATCGCGCAGGCCGCGCGCCGGCTGTCGTCGCTGATCGCCGAGGAGGGCTCGCCGGTGCCCAAGAAGCTCGCGATCCAGGTCGAGGAGACGGTCGGCGAGCTGCTCGAGACGATCGAGAACTGACTAGGCGACCACGAACTTGACGGCCTTCGCGATCAGATACACCGCGTAGACCATCAGCGCGACGCCGACCACGCGCGGGATCCACGCCGCCTTGTCGCCGAGCACGTGCTTGCCCTTGTGGGTCAGCTGCGCGACCAGCGTGAACCAGCCGAAGCTGCCGCAGAACACGCCGATCGCGCAGATCACGCCCTGGACCGGCGTCGCCTCGGGGATCATCGAGCCCATGATCACGACCCACGTCACGATCGCGGCGGGGTTGAGCACGATCAGCGCGAGCCCGACGGTGAAGCCCTGCCACGCCTCGCGCCTGGGCGTGCGCGCGGGCGCGCCGTCGCTCGGCTGCGCGGGGTGGACCGGCTGGCTGCGCGCGGTCAGAAAGCCGTAGACCAGCAGCACCACGCCCGATACCGCGTAGAGGATGGGCGGCACGTCGGGATACGTGCGCAGGACCGGCGTCACGCCGAGCACGCCGAGCCCCGAGTACAGGCAGTCGGCGCACGCGCCGCCCAGGCCGACCGCGATCGCCCGGCGCAAGGTGTGGCGATACGCGGCATCGATCACCGCCACGTTGACCGGCCCGATCGGCACGCCGGTGAGCGCACCGGCGAGGACGCCGATCACGAAGAACATCAGCACGTGAGCCCCCGTGCTATAGCAGCAGCGTGACCCGGCCTGCTAGCGTCACATGGCTCGGCCACGCCACCGCCGTCGCCGAGCTCGGGCCGGCCCGGTTGCTGTTCGATCCGTTCGGCCGCGGCCGCGCCCGGCGCGCCGGCCGGGTCGACGCCGTGCTGATCACCCACTCGCACGTCGATCACCTGAACCGCTGGAGCCTCAAGGCGGTGGATCGCGCCAGCCAGCTGATCGTGCCGCGCGGCGCGCGCGGCATCGTCGAGGACCTCGGGTTTGCCCGGGTCACCGAGATGACGGTCGGCGATCAGCTCGAGATCGCCGGCGCGCACGTCGAGGCGCTGCCCACCAAGCACGACACCGGGCGGTGGCGCAAGCGGCCGTTGCCCGAGGCGCTCGGCTACCTGGTCGCCGGCGACGGCGGCACGGTGATGCACGGCGGCGACATCGACTTCTCCGACCACGCGATCTTCGACTCGATCGGCAAGCGCTTCGCGATCGACGCCGCGCTCCTGCCGATCGGCGGGATGATGCCGGTGTGGTGGTACCGCCGGCGGCGCAGCCTGCTCGACCGCGGCGTGCACATCGATCCGGACTGCGCGCTCGACATCTTCGAGCGGCTCGGCGCGCACGCGCTCGTCCCGGTTCACTGGGGCACGCTCCACCTGCGGCTCGGCCTGCCGAGCGCGCCGCGGCGCAGGCTCGCCGAGGTCGCGGCCGCGCGCGGCACCGCCGGGGTCCACATCCTGGGCCACGGCGACGCTCTCGAGCTCACCCGAGGTGGTGCCTCAGCACGCCGATGACGCCGATCAGCCCGATGATCATGCCCATCACGTAGCCGAAGTGGCGATCGCGCACGATCGGATCGCGGCGATCGGCGCGGCGTGCGCGCGCCAGGTTGATCGCGTCGTAGACCAGCCACGCCGCGGCGGTCCCGCCGACCACCGCGGTGATGAACCAGTCGAAGCCCCGCGCGGACAGGATCGTCACGCCGCACCTCCCGCGGCGGGAACAGGATCGACGAGCATGCGCTTGGCGTCGTGGACGAGGATCGCGCACACCACCGGCACGAACGCCCAGTAGAAGTACGTGACCTCGTAGCCCGCGGTCGCGAACCCGATCAGGAAGCCGAAATACGCGACCAGCCGCTCGTTGGCGTACGACTTGTAGTTGATCGCGCGGCCGGCCCGCTTGGCGTACGCCAGCCGCATCAGCGTGTTCGCCAGGCCCAGGCCCACCACGAACAGGATCGGCACGAGCGGCGCCCAGCCGAACGCGCACACCACGACCAGCCCGAAGCCGTAGCAGATGCCGTCGGTGATCGCGTCGAACAGCTCGCCGAACGGGCTCTTGCAGTCGAACACGCGCGCGGCCAGGCCGTCGAGCTTGTCGAGCACGCCGCAGATCAAGATGAACAGCGTCGCCCACTGGCGGTGGCCGTGCGCGATCGCCCAGTACAGCGGCGGCAGCGTCAGGTAGCGCGCCGCGGTGATCGCGTTGGCCGGGTTCCACGGCGACACCACGCGCGAGCGCGGCGTCGCGGCAAGCTCCGGCGGCGCTCCGGTCATCGCGGCCTCCACCATCATCCCGCCTCGGCCTTGTCGTCCTGCGCGGCCAGGCCGGGATCGACGAACCGGTAGCGCTTCCACGCGAACCGCACGCGCTGGAGCAGCGACACGTGGCTCATGATCGCGACCGCCCAGCACCCGGCGAGCACCGGCCGCGGATCGTGGAGCAGCGCGGTGAACAGCACGCCGGTGCCGTAATAGATCAGGAACTCGGCCGAGCCGAACAGCCCGACCACGTCGACCGGGTGGCCGATCTTGCCCTTGTCGCGCCACACGTCCTGCTGGCTCTCGGCGTAGATCGACAGCTTGATGATCACGTTGGTGAGCGCGCCGGTGATGCCGAACCCGAGCACGATCAGGACGTGGGGATAGTCGTACGACAGGTTGAGGCAGCCGCCGGCGTACATGATGCCGAGCACCCAGCGATCGCACACGTCGTCCATCACCGCGCCGAACGTCGTGCGCTGGTTGAAGTTGCGCGCCTTGTAGCCGTCGATGTGATCGACCAGGCCGCGCACGATCAGCAGCACGAGCCCGGTCCACCACCACCCGTAGAAGAACACCACGCCGCCGACCAGGCCCATCACCGCGCCGAGCGCGGTCCACGCGTTGGCATGAAGTGGCAAGCGCGCGAGCGACGAGACCACCGGCAGGAGCAGGCGGTCCACCGACTTGCGTAGCGCGAACAGGTTCATGCCGGCCCAGACTCTACCCGAATCATCGTATGCAGATCCTACGGATCAACTTCCTTGTCGGACGGCGTGTAACGTCTTACGCAGTGCGACAACGAACTGATCGATCTGCGGCGCGCTGACCGAGAGCGGCGGCTGGAGGCGCAGCACGTTGCCGTGCATGCCCGAGACCGTGATCAGCATGCCGCGCTCGTGCAGCCCGTCCTTGACCTTGCCGACCTCGGCCTTGCCGAGCACCTCGCGGCTGTCGCGATCCTTGACCAGCTCGATGCCGCCGAGCAAGCCGAGGAACCGCACGTCGCCGATCCACGGATCGGCGAGCGCCCACGCGGCCTCGGTGAAGTAGCGGCCCATGTTCGCCGCGTTCTCGATCAGCTTCTCGCGCTCGAGCACGCCGATCAGCGCGAGCCCGGCCGCGGCGGACACCGCGTTGCCGCCCGAGGTCGGCGTGGTGCCGCCGAAGAAGCTCTTCACGATCGTGTCCGACGCGCAGGTCGCGGCGAGCGAGCCGACGCCGCCCGACATCCCCTTGCCGCCGGTCATGATCTCGGGCTCGAGGCCGTAGTGCTCGATCGCGAACATCTTGCCGGTGCGGCCCAGCCCGGTCTGCACCTCGTCGGCGATGAGCAAGATGCCGCGCGCCTTGCGGATGCGATCCATCCGGTCCCACCACTTCTGCGGCGGTGCGAGCCCGCCGACCGCCTGCACGACCTCGGCGATCAGCGCGGCGGTGTTCGGCCGCGCGTCGAGCTTGTGCTCGACGCCGTCGAGGCACTCGACCTTGCAGCTGTCGACCTTCTTGCCCGCGGGGCAGCGATAGCAGTACGCGCACGGCAGCGCGAAGTTCTCCGGCCCCATCGGCTTGCCGGCGCTCTCGCGGTACTTCGCGCTCGAGGTCACCTCGAGCGCGCCGAGCGTCAGCCCGTGGTAGCCGTTGTCGAGGTACGCGACGTCGGGCTTCCTGGTGTACTGGCGCGCGGCCTTGAGCGCGAACTCGTTGGCCTCCGAGCCGCCGGTCGAGAAGAACACCTTGTGCACCGACTTCGGCCCGAGCTCGACCAGGCGCCTGGCGAGCTTCACCGCGGGCACCGAGCCGTGCTTGCCCGAGACCTGCAGCACCTTGGTCATCTGCGCCGACGCGGCCTCCGCGATCGCGGGATGGCAGTGACCGGCGTTGTTGACGAAGTAGCCCGCCGTGAGATCGAGGTACTCCTTGCCGTGGATGTCGGTGACGGTGCAGCCCCTGGCCTTGGCGACGATCACCGGCTCGCCCGCCGGATTGGGCCACGGGCGCATCACGTACTTCTGGTCGGCGGCGTCGATCGCGGCGGGGTCGTCTTCGTCGGTCACCGTGGCCCGAGGTATCTCACGCCCAAACCTATGTCAATGCTGCGAATCGGCTGTGTTCCCGGTCCCATACGCGGATCTGTTCGGGGGTGAGCGACCCCTGGGAGATCTCGTAGACGCGGTAGCGCGCCGTGCGGTCCGGCTTGTCATGAAAATATGTCCCGGACGCGACGCCGCGGACATCGATCGGTCCGCGCGGTCCGCCCAGGTGCTCGAGCATGCAGCGATGCTCGTGGCCATGCACGACCAGCTCGGCGCCGGCCTCCGCGAGCACGTGGGCGAAGTCCTCGTGGTCGCGCAGCCCGCGGATCCGGCTCTCGGCGCGCCGCCCCGCCGGCGGATGATGGATCGCGACCACCCGCACCTTGTGGCGCAGCCGGTCGTCCTCGAGCGTACGGCGCAGCCGCTCGAGCTGGCCGACCCCGACCCGGCCGTACGCGGTGAACCACGGCGTCGCGCGCGAGGTCGACACGCCGATCAGCGCGAGCTCGCCGCGCACGCGCACGATCGGCCAGCGCAGGTCGTCGTCGTCGGTCAGCCGCTCGGTCTCCGGCCACGCCCAGCCCGGGTCGGTGCGGCAGTACGGCTCGAAGATCGCGGCGAAGTGCGCGACGCCCTCGGCGACGTAGGCGTCGTGGTTGCCGGGGATCACCGTGACGTGGTCCGGCCCGCCGGCGAGCTGGTCGAACATCTTGCGCGCGAACACGAACTCCTGCTCGAGCGCGAGGTTGGTGACGTCGCCGGTGCACAGCACGTGGTCGATGCCCTGCGCGTTGAGGTCGTCGACCATCTGCGCGAACGCCTCGACGTGATAGTGCCGGCTGCGGTTCGAGATCAGGTTCATCGCGCCGATCCAGCGCTTGTTCGCGAGCTCGATCCAGCGCACGCCGTCGTGTGACAGCAGGTGGAGATCCGAGCAGTGCGCCAGGCGCATGCCGGATACGTAGCACGCTCACCTCGTCGCCACGGAGTCCCAGAAGTCGCAGGTCTCGCGATCGAGGTGCGCGCCGGTCGCGGGCGGCAGGTCGAACACGAAGTGCGCTTCGGTCGCGGCGGTGTAGCGCGACCAGCCGTGGCCGGGATCGCCGGTGCGCGCGAAGCTGCCGACCGCGTCCTGGACGAGCTCGACCAGCGGCTGCTCGCGCGCGCTCGGCCCGACGCCCTCGGTCGTCACGCCCCACAGGAAGAACAGATCGACCCCGTGGGTCGGCCCGAGCGCGTGGGCGAACGGCGGCCCGTCGAGCGTATGGGTCCACTCGTAGAGGTAGACCGGCACGCCGAACCCGGAGACCGCGCGCGCGGCGCGCCGCGCGTGACAGCGGAAGATGCCGTCGGTGACGACGTCGCCGAGCGCCTGCTTGGGGGTCGGCCGGTCGGCGTAGCGCTCGAGCACGCGCGGCGCGGCCGCGTCGCCGAACACGTCGCGCACGAACCAGGCCAGCTCGTCGGGCGCGACCGCCTTGTACCCGGCCACGTGCAGCGTGCCCTCGTCGCGCGCGGTGCCGATCATCAGCGGGACGCGCGCGAACTCGCCGGCGCGAAGCGCATCGAGCGGCACCTTCGGCAGCTCGACGCCGTCGACGATCGGCCCCCACCACACGCCGGGCAGGAGCAACAGGCCGCGGCGATACGGCAGCGCGCTCGCCAGCTCGGCGGCCGACTTGCCGCGCAGGCAGGCCGCGACATCGCCGCTCGTGCAGCCGACCGCGGCCGCGAGCTGGTCGCCCTGCGCGTTGGCCTGGCCGGGCGTGAAGTACAGCGCGTCGCCGCACGCGCCGCTCATCACGATCGCGCGCGCGAACAGGCCGCGGCTTTGGGGCATCGCGAGCTGCGCGCACGTGCTCCATCCGCCGGCCGACTCGCCGAACACCGTCACGTTGCCGGGATCGCCGCCGAACCCGGCGATGTTGGCCCGGACCCAGCGCAGCGCCGCGCGCTGATCGAGCAGACCGAACGCGGGCAGGACGTCCCTGCCCTGCTCGCGCGCGAGCGCTCGGCTGGAGCCCCAGCCGAGCGGGCCGAGCCGGTAGTTGATCGTCACGACCACCGCGCGCTCGCGCCGGGCGAGCGCCGCGCCGTCGTAGAGATCGTCGCCGCCGCTGCCCTCGATGAACGCGCCGCCGTGGATCCAGAACAGCACCGGCAGCCGGGCCGCGCCCTCGGGCGCCCACACGTTGAGGTTCAAGCAGTCCTCCGCGTTGTCGCGGTGGAAGCCGCGCTCGGGCTGCGCGCAGGCCACGCCGCGGTGGGTCGCGTCGCGCGCCGCGCTCCACGCCGCGACCGGACCGGGTGGCTGCCAGCGCGGTGCGCTCGCGAACGGGATGCCGAGGTATGCGCGCACCCCGCCCTCGGCGCGGCCGATCACCCGGCCGTGATCCGTCGCGACCTCGGGCGGGGCGGGCGACGGCGGGCTCGGCGGCGCCGGCGCCGAACATGCCGCGAGCAAGGCGATCAGCGCGCGCACGGTCGCCATGGGACAACGCGCCGCGCTTACGGTTGCTGGACGACCAGCGTGTTCTCCGGCGTCTGGCTCGGATCGCGCGCGTCCCACGCCAGCACCGGATCGCCGTGCGCGGTGGTCGCGCCGATGCTGAAGCCGTCGAGCATCGGCCCGGTCGCGAACGGCATGACCGTCCAGGTCGTGCCGCTGCCCGACGCGATGTAGACGTCGGCGTCGAGCCCGTCCTGGTACGCGATGGTCGGCGTGCCGTTGACCAGGTAGATCGTGTTGCCGGCGCCCACCGGGTGCGTGCGATCGCCGGCACGCGTGCCGTCGTCGACCACGACCGGCGTGCCCGGCGTGCTGTTCCAGGTCGTGTACATCAGCTGGTCGCCGAGCGCCTCCTGATACGCGACGTGGATCGTGCCGTCGCTCGCGACCACCGCGCTCGACCACATGCCGCGGTCCTGCCCGGCGACGTTGCCGTCGAGCACGGTCTCGGCGAACGTCGAGCTGCCCTTGGCGCTCTCGAGCCCGAGCACGAGCGCGCGCCGCGTCTGGTCGTAGTAGGTCGCGGCGAGCCGGCCGTCGGGCAAGACGACCAGGCTCACGAACAGCCCGGTGCCGGTCGGGATGTCGTCGACCATCGGATCGACGATGTCCTTGAGGCACGCGCCCGTCACGCAGGTCGATCCCGAGCCGCACCCCGGGTTGCAGTCGGTGGTCGCGGTCGCGCACACCTGCGGATCGGTCGCGGTCGCCGGCTGCACGCAGCTCTCGCCCGACGCGCACAGCCCGGCGCACGTGCCCGGCGCGCTCGCCATCGTGGTCTGGGTCCAGTCCGACTCGCTCGGCTCGTTGGTCGCCGCGCGCGCGAGCCGCAGCTCGGTGTTCTTGTGGCCCATGCCGTCGTCGACGCCGATCGCGAGGTAGGCGATCGCCGGGTTGCCGTCGCCATCGATCGTCATCGACGCGAACTCGCCGACGTTCTCGCCGTTGCCGGGGTCGACCACGTAGTTGCCCCACTTGCCGCCGCTCTCGTAGGCGTACTTGAGCGCGAGCATGTCGCGATCCTGGTAGGCGACGCGCGCCTCGTGGTTGGTCATCGCGATCGATGTCCACGCGCCGACGTTCGGGCCCGGATCGGCGACGCCGCCGCGATAGGTGCTGGGATCGTAGGTCGGCGTGGTGTCGCTCGGGATGCCGTCGACCACCGTCAGCTTGAGGTTCGACAGATCGGTCGCGTCGGCGACGACGAGGTCGCCGAGCTGCTCCTCGTAGGTCGCGACCATCACGCGCTTGTCGTCGCCGGCGATGCTGGTCCACCGGCCCGGCGAGTGCGGCAGCTCGCCCTTCATGCACGCCGAGCCGCCGCACGGCTTGGAGCCGCAGCTGCAGCCGGGCAAGCACGCCAGCGCGGTCAGCCACACCACGGCGCCCAGACGGGCGAGCCGGCGGCGCACGCGGCGGAGCGGCAACAGCACGAACGCGAGGATCAGCGCGAACGGCGCGGCGTTGCCAGCGCCACCGCCGGAGTTGCACGTGCACCCCGTCGTGCCCGACGTGCCGTGGAAGCCGTTGGCGTTGTTCGCGAGCGCGGCACCGCCGAGCGGCAGCGCGATCCGCGGCGGATCGGTGTCGATCGTCTCGGGATGGCCGATCTGGCGCGCGCGGACCTCGGCGTGGTGCACGCCGGGCAGCCAGAACGTGCGCGGCGCGAGCGTCGGGTGCGCGTTGCGGCTCCACGCCGACCACGAGCCGTCGTCGATCCGCACCGAGTACTCGAGGTCGGGCTGGTCGCCGCCGAGCGCGAGCGTGACCGACGGCGGGCGCGCGCTCGACCACTTCGTCGGATCCTTGGCGGCCTGCGCGTCGGCGTCGGTGACCGCGGCGACGTCCACCGTGGTGCGCACCGGGCGCGCCATCGTCGCGGGCACGAGGTTGGCGTAGATCGCCAGGAACGTCTTGTTGTCGACCGCGGTGATCGCGGTGACGTCGAGGTCGAGCCCGCCGAGGCTGGGCAGCGCGATCGACGGCAGCCCGCCCGACAGCTGCGGCAGGACCAGGCTCAGGATCGACGGGAACAGCGACGCGAGGTCGGCGGGCGACTCGGTCACCGCCTCGCTGTTCTTGACCGAGATGTTGGTGAACGCGTCCATCGCGTCGCCGATCACCGGCGCGAGCTCGCCCATCGCCGTGACCTGCAGGCCGACCGGCAGGTGGACGTCGGCGACCACGGTGAACACGCGGATGTACTGGTCGTCGACCGCCGCGAAGAAGTCGAGCTCCATCTGCGTGAAGCGCAGGTCGAGCAGCGGATCGGTGAGCGTCATGCCGCCCTGGCCGTCGGGCATGAACGTGTTCT
>DATJAE010000149.1:0-18755 GCA_035516595.1 Kofleriaceae bacterium
CGCGCGCGCGCGGCAGGCGCGCGCCGAGCCGCGGGTCGTCGGCGAGCACCGTGCCGATGCCGACCAGCACGCCGTCGTGGCGGTCGCGCAGGCGGTGGACGTCGTCGCGCGCGTCCTCGCCGGTGATCCACTTCGACTGGCCGGCGACCGTCGCGATCTTGCCGTCGAGCGTGATCGCCGCCTTGAGCGTGAACGCCGGGCGCTGGTACATCGCCCACGTGAAGAACGGCCGGTTCGCCGCGTCGCACGCCGCGATCAGCGCGCGATCGACCCGGATGCCGGCGCGCCGCAGCGCTGCGGCGCCGCCGCCGTGACCGGGGACCGGATCGAGCGAGCCGATCACGACGCGCGCCACGCCGGATCCGACCACCACCGGCGCGCACGGCGGCGTGCGACCGTGGTGGGTGCACGGCTCGAGCGTGACGTACATCGTCGCGCCGCGCGCGCGGCCGCCCAGCCGATCGAGCGCGACGATCTCGGCGTGGCGCTGGCCGGGCCCGGCGTGCGCGCCCTCGGCGAGCACGTCGCCGCGCGCGCCGGCGATCACGCAGCCGACGATCGGGTTGGGCGCGGTCCGCCCGCGATGGCGCTCGGCCAGCGCGAGCGCGCGCGCCATCAGCTCGTCGTCGCGCGTCATCGCCGCCGGCGCTTGGGCGCGTCGAGCCGAGCCTCGATCGCGGTCACGCGCGCCGGCACGTCGAAGTGGCTCGCCATCCGCGCTCCGAGCCGCTCGCCAAGCTCCGGCTCGGTCGCTGCCGGCTCCTCGCGCGGCTCGCCACGGGTCACGGGATGCATGTCGTCGTCCGGCGCCACACTCTAGCCCGGTTTCACCCTGCGCGGCGCGAGGCGCCGCGACGAAGGACTACCGGGCGTGCGTGCGCGCTAACGGCTCGAATCGACGCGCCGCACCGGCGCCGGCGCGGCCGCATCCCGGACGCCGGCGTTCGGGTCCGCCAGGTGGCGGTCGGCGCCCGGGTCCGCCAGGTGGCGGCCGGTGTCCTCGCGGAGCGCGTCGAGCTCCTTGGTGAACGAGTCGAGATCGCCGAAGTCGCGATAGATCGATGCGAACCGGACGTACGCCACCGGATCGAGCAGGCGCAGCCGCGGCAGCACGCGCTCGCCGATCTCGCGCGACGCGATCTCGGACAGCGCGAGCTCGCCGATCTCGCGCTCGACATCGAGTGCGAGCTGCTTGACCTGATCCTGCGAGACCGGGCGCTTGGCGACCGCCGCGTGGATGCCGTGCTCGATCTTGTTGCGATCGAACGGCTCGCGCCGGCCGTCCGCCTTGATCACCAGCGGCATCGACTCCTCGATCCGCTCGTAGGTCGTGAACCGCCGGGTGCACGCCTCGCACTCGCGCCGCCGCCGGATCTCGCGGCCGTCCTTCGAGACCCGCGTCTCGATCACCTTGTCTCGCTCGTCGACGGCGCAGAACGGGCAGCGCATCAGCCCTGCTTCTCGTGCTCCAGCGCCGCGAGCTGATCGACCCGGCGCTGGTGGCGCCCGCCGACGAACTGCGTCGTGCGGAACACGTTGACCGCGGATTCGGCCACGCCCGGCCCGATCACGCGCGCGCCGAGCGCGATCACGTTCGCGTTGTTGTGCGCGCGCGCCGCCGCCGCCGTGAAGTCGTCGTGCACCACCGCGGCGCGCACGCCCGGGATCTTGTTCGCCGCGATGCTGATCCCGATCCCGGTCCCGCACACGACCAGGCCGAGGCTGTCGGGCTCGGCCGCGACCCGCCGGCCGACCGCCGCGCCGAACTCGGGATAGTCGACCGAGTCCTCGGCGTCGGTCCCGAGATCGGTGACCTCGTCGCCGAGCTCGCGCAGCGCCTCGACCAGCAGCTTCTTGAGCCGCACGCCGGCGTGGTCCGAGCCCGCGTACCAGCGCATCAGTCGCCCCTGTAGCGGCTGAAGATCAGCGCCGCGTTGGTCCCGCCGAACCCGAAGCTGTTCGACATCGCGTGCTCGACCCGCAGCTCGCGCGCGTGGTTGGGCACGTAGTCGAGGTCGCAGTCCGGATCCGGCGTCTCGTAGTTGGTGGTCGGCGGCAGGACGCCGCGCGCGACCGCGAGCGCGGTGATCGCGGCCTCGATGCCGCCCGCCGCGCCGAGCGTGTGACCGGTCATCGACTTGGTCGACGAGATCGCGAGCTTCTTCGCGTGAGCGCCGAACACCGCCTTGACCGCGATCGTCTCGTTCTTGTCGTTGAGCTCGGTCGACGTGCCGTGCGCGTTGATGTAGCCGATCGCGGACGGATCGAGCCGAGCGTCGTCGAGCGCGATCCGGAAGCACGCCTGCGCGCCCTTGTGCTCGGGCGCCGGCGCGGCGACGTGGTGCGCGTCGCTGTTGGCGCCGTAGCCGACCAGCTCGGCGTAGATCCGCGCGCCGCGTTGCTTGGCCGCGTCGAGCTCCTCGAGCACGACGATGCCGGCGCCCTCGCCGATCACGAAGCCGTCGCGGTCCTTGTCGAACGGCCGGCTCGCCTTCTCCGGCGCGTCGTTGCGGGTCGACATCGCGCGCATCGCGTTGAACCCGCCGACCCCGAGGATCGTGATCGTCGCCTCGGCGCCGCCGCAGATCATGCCGTCGGCGTAGCCGTGGCGGATCGTGCGGAACGCCTCGCCGATCGAGTGCGCGCCGGTCGAGCACGCCGACACGTGCGAGATGTTCGGCCCGGTCGCGCCGGTGCGGATCGACACCATGCCGGGGAGCTCGTTGACGATGATGTCGGTGATGAAGTACGGCGAGAACCCGTGGCGCGGCCCCTTGGCCTTGCTCGCCGCGTAGGTGTCCTCGATCGTGCGCACGCCGCCGAGCCCCGCGCCGATGTAGCTGCCCCAGCGGTGCTCGCGGCCGGCCGGCACCCGGGTGCCGAACCCGGCGTCGTCGACCGCCATCATCGCGGCCGCGACGCCGAACTGCAGGAACCGATCGAGGTGGCGCAGCTCGCGCTTGTCGAACCACTTGCTCGCGTCCCAGCCCTTCACCTCGCAGGCGAACTTGGTCGCGAACTCGGTGGTGTCGAACTGCGTGGTCGGCGCCGCGCCGTTCTTGCCGGCGAGCAGCGCGGACCAGGTCGACTCGAGATCGTTACCGATCGGCGTGACGAGCCCGATGCCGGTGAGGACGACGCGACGCATGTCACTCCTTAGCGCGTCGGTGAGCGCCTGTCACTTCGCGTGGGACTTGATGTAGTTCGTCGCGTCCTTGACCGTCTTGATCTGCTCGGTGTCTTCCTCGGGGATCGTGATCTTGAACTCCTGCTCGAACGCGAGCACGAGCTCCACGACGGCGAGCGAGTCCGCCTTCAGATCGTCGATGAACGACGCCTCGGGACGCAACTGCTCGGGGGACACCTCGAGCTGGTTGCAGATGATTTCCTTGACCTTGCTCTCGATCTCTTCAGGGGACATAAAAGCCTCGCGGCGTTGATAGTCCAGAACGCTCGCTACATCAACATCCCGCCGTTGACGCGAAGCACCTGGCCGGTGATGTAGGCCGCTTCAGGCCCGGCCAGGAACGCGACCGCATCCGCCACGTCCTCGGCCTTGCCGATCCGGCCCAGCGGGATCTGTTCCATGAGCTTGGCGCGCGCCGCCTCGGGGAGGTGCTCGGCGGTCATCGCGGTGTCGATGTAGCCGGGAGCGACCGCGTTGCAGGTGACGCCGCGCGACGCGAGCTCGCGCGCGGTCGACATGGTCAGGCCGAGGATGCCGGCCTTGGACGCGCTGTACGCGGCCTGGCCGCCGTTGCCCATCTCGCCGACCACCGACGACAGGTTGACGATCCGCCCGGCCTGCTTGGCGCGCAGCAGCAGGGGCGCCGCGGCGCGCGTGGTGAGGAACGCGCCGGTGAGGTTCACCTGCAGCGTCCTGGCCCACTGCTCGTCGGTGAACCGCATGACCAGGCCGTTGATCGCGATGCCCGCGTTGTTGACCAGGATGTCGAGCTGCTTGTGGGTCTCGCCGATCGCCTTGATCGCGTCGGCGACCTGCGCGGCGCTGGCGACGTCGAACCCGCTGATCGCGGCCTGGCCGCCCGCGGCCTCGACCGCCGCGGCGACCTCGCGCGCGTCCTTCTCGCGCGACGCCGGCTGGCCCGGCGCGTCGGGCAGGAAGCTCACGATCACCTTCGCGCCGCGCGCGCCGAGCGCGATCGCGATCGCGCGGCCGATGCCCTGCGACGCGCCGGTGACCAGCGCGACCCTTCCCGACAGTGCGTTGTCCTTGATCGACATGGTGGCTCCTACGCGGAAAACGCGGCGACCTCGTGCGGCTCGCCGATCGTCGTGATCTCGATCGCCGGGGCGATCCGCTTGACCAGGCCCTTGAGCACCGCGCCCGAGCCGAGCTCGTACGCGCGGGTCACGCCTTGCTTCGCGATCGCCTGGATCGACTCCTCCCAGCGCACCGGCGCGGTCACCTGGCGGATCAGCAGCTGCCGGATCTGCGCCGGATCGCGGGTCGGCTCGGCGGTGACGTTGGCGACGACCGGCACGCGCGGCGCCGCGATCGCCAGGCCCGCCATCGCCGCCGCCAGGCGGTCCTGCGCCGGCTTCATCAGCGAGCAGTGGAACGGCGCGCTCACCGCGAGCTTCTTCGCGATCTTCGCGCCGGCCGACTTCGCCGCGGCGATCGCGCGGTCGATCGCGTCGGTGTGGCCCGACAGCACGATCTGGCCGCCGCCGTTCAGGTTCGCGCACTCGACCGGCTCGCCGGGCGCGCTCGCCGCCTCGCAGATCGCGCGCAGCGGGGCGAGCTCGAGCCCCATGATCGCGGCCATCGCGCCCTGCCCGACCGGTACCGCCTCCTGCATGAACTGGCCGCGCAGGTGGGTGAGCCGCACGGCATCGCCGAGCTCGATCGCCCCCGCCGCGACCAGCGCGCTCCACTCGCCGAGCGAGTGACCGGCGACCACGTCGAACAGAAGCCCGCGCTCGAGCAGCACGCGAAAGACCGCGATCGAGGTCGCGAGGATCGCCGGCTGGGTGTTCCGGGTGAGCACGAGCTCGCTCTCGGGGCCCTCGAAGCACAGCTTCGACAGCGCGAAGCCGAGCACCGCGTCGGCCTCCTCGTAGGTGCGCCGCGCCGCCGGGTGCTCGCGCGCGAGATCGCGACCCATGCCGACGCGCTGGCTGCCTTGGCCGGGGAACAGGAGGGCGGTCGACATCGCGGGGCGGGTTTCGCACGGGGGTGGTTTTGCCGCAAGGCCGTGTCGGGTAGGCTTTGCGCGATGACCCGCGCGGCGCTCGCGCTGCTCCTTGTCGCGATCTCGGCGTGCTCGCACGAGGACGAATGCGATAGCTACGCCTATGCCGAGTACACCTGCGGCCAGATCGCGGGGAACGAGCGCGAGGTGGTGCGCGTCATCGCGACCGGCATGTGCCGCGCGGCCAGGAGCAAGGATCCGAAGGTCGCGGCGGTCGGCGAGGTGTTCGCGAAGGAAGCGCAGTGCGCGATGGACACCGTGCGCTGCTCGGACTACACGCGCTGCGTGTCGAAGGTCGAGAGCGAGCCGATCGCCTCGCCGCCCCAGCTCGCGACGCCCTAGGCGCGGGACCGCCGCGCAGGCCTCGGCCTGGCGCGGCGCGCCGGCTTGGGATGGATCTGGACGAGCGTGCACGGCAGCGCCGCCGCGCGCAGCTTCGCCATGACCTGGCCGGCGGTGAGCGCGCGGCCGACCGCGAGGTAGGCCCGCCCGGGCTCGCGGCGGCTCGGGCCCCACGCGCCCTCGCACACGATGTCGGCCGCCTTGCACGCCTTGACCAGCGCGCGAAACGCGGCGTCGCCGCTGCCCGAGCCCACCGCGTAGTCGAGGATCATCGCCCACCGCCCGCCGTCCTCCGCGATCCGCTTGCCGATCTGGGCCCACGCCACGCCGCCGCGATCCCACGTGAGCAGGCCGTCCTCGACCGGCGACACCACGATCACGTCGCCCCAGGTCGGCTTGGCGTGCAGGAACGGCACGTTGACCAGGCGCACCTTGCGGCTGCCCTTGGGCCCGCCGGCCGGGCCGAGATCGTGCGCCCACGGGCTCTCGGCGTCGTCGCCGTTGTTGGTCAGGCACACCTTGATCGTCCTGGGGGTCCGCGTCGCCATGACCGCATCCTAGTACCGTGCCTCTGAAGTTCGCGCTCAGCAAATCGCGATCAAATTCGAGTGCGTTCGATCGCTTGCGCCGCGGCTGGCGGTGCGGGACTTCAGATCCAGGGCACTAGCCGAGCGCGCCGAGCGCGGTCGCGAGCTGGTCGGGTAACGCGCGGGCAGCGAACGAGGCCGCCGCGCGGATCGCGCTCGCGATCGCGGTGGCGTCGCTGCGACCGTGTGCGATCACGACCGGCTTCTGCACACCTGCGAGCAGCGCGCCGCCGATCTCGGTGTAGTCGATCCGCTTGGCGAGCCCGCGCAGGGCCGGTGCGACCAGCGCCGAGCCGAGGCGCGCCAGCGGCGTGCGCTCGAGCTCCTGGCGGACCAGGCCGAACAGCCCCTCGGCGATGCCCTCGCAGGTCTTGAGCACGATGTTGCCGGTGAAGCCGTCGGTCGCGATCACGTCGACCACGCCGCGAAACAGCTCGCTTCCCTCGACGTACCCGACGAACTGGAAGCCGCCGTGCGCGTCGGCCGCCGCGGCGAGCAGCGCGTGCGCCTCGCGGGTGAGCGGCGTGCCCTTGCCCGGCTCGCCGCCGTTGGACAGCAGGCCCAGCCGCGGTACGGCGCGGCCGTGTACCACGCGATCGTAGGCCGCGCCGATCACGCCGAACTGCGCGAGCTGGCGCGGGCGCGGCTCGACGTTGGCGCCCGCGTCGCACAACACGAGCGGCCCCGACGGCGTGGGCAGCACGGTCACGATCGCCGGGCGCTCGACGCCCGGCACGCGGCCGAGCACGAACAGCGCGGCGGCGAGCATGGCGCCGCTGTTGCCGGCCGACACCACGGCGTCACCGCGGCCGTCGGCCACCCGGCCCACCGCGATCGCGAGCGACGAGTCCTTCTTGGTACGAAACGCCTGCCCGGGATGGTCGTGCATCGTGACCACCTCGGACGCGTGCACGATCTCGACGCGATCGCTGCTCGTGCGACCGGCCGCGACGAGCTCGAGCTCGAGCCGCGCGGCATCGCCGACCAGCACGACCTCCAGCGCCTCGGCGCGCGCCGCCCGCAGCGCGCCGACCACCTCGGGGCCGGGCGCGCGATCGCTGCCCATCGCATCGACGACGACGCGCGTGCGCTACTCTTCGGCGGCCTGCTTGGTCGCGACGATGGTCTCGCCGCGGTACTGGCCGCAGCTCATGCACACGCGATGCGGGATGCGCGGCGCGCCGCAGTTGGGGCAAGCCTGGACCGCGATGTGGTTCGCGCCCGACTTCTTCATCCACGCCGAGCGTTGCTGGCGGGTGCGGGCGGGTCCGCGACGTCGTTTTTGCAGTGCCATGAGGAGACTCCGAGCTGCTGCTTTTGCCAGCTCACGACGGGAATTTCAAGCCTTTGAGTGCGGCCAGACGCGGATCGACCGGCTTCTCGCAGGCGCAGGTACCTGTATTCAGGTCGGTCCCGCACTGCGGGCACAGCCCCTTGCAGTCCTCGCGGCACAGCGGGGCAAACGGCACCGCCAGCACGAACTGCTCGCGAAACACCGGCTCGAGGTCGATCCGCTCGCCATCGAACGCGAACGTGTCGAGATCCTCCTCGCGGACCTCGGCGCCCTCCGCGTCGGGCTCGGCGTCGGCCTCGTCGGGCATCTCGCCCGGCGGCATGAACGTGACCCGCAGCTTCTCGTCGATCGCGAGCCGCACCGGCCCGACGCACCGGCTGCATGCCACGGTCAGCTCGCCGGTGAACGTGCCGGCGGCGAACGCGTGCGCGCCGTCGGCGTAGAGGTCGAGCTCGGCGTGGCCGTACCCGGCATCCGGATCACCCTCGGGCGCGCCCAGCGCGTCGCGCATCGGCAGCCCGCGCAGCCAGTCGGCGACCTGGCCCGGCGCGATATCGAACCGGCGGTGAGTCGGCAGCTCGCGCACGAGCACGACATAGGGCGCGTCTTTGATCACGGCGGGGCGCAACTATAGGGTCGCGATCTCGACTGTCAAGCCGCGCCGTGGTTCGGCTAGAGTCCGCGGATGCGCTGGCTCGTCGTCGTCGCACTCGCCGCGTGCGGATCGAGCTCGCCCTCCGAGATCGCGTTCGGCGACCTCGGCCCGCTCGCCGGTGACGCCGGCAAGGGCAGCTTCCGGTTCGGCGTCGCGACCGCGGCCACCCAGATCGAGGACATGAACACCTCGACCGACTGGTACGTGTGGACCGAGCCGACGCCGGCCGGGCTCGGCAAGGACACGTTCGTCGGCGACGCGACGATGGGCTACACGATGGACCTCGGCGACGTCCAGCTCGTCCACCAGCTCGGCGTCGACAGCTACCGGTTCTCGATCGAGTGGGCGCGGATCGAGCCGGTGCGCGGCCAGATCGACGAGACCGCGATCCAGCACTACCGCGACGAGCTCACCGCGCTCAAGAACCTCGGGATCCGCCCGCTCGTCACGATCCACCACTTCTCGAACCCGGTGTGGGTCGCCGATCCGCGCGCCAACACCTGCCCGGATGGCCCGAGCGACACCAACCTGTGCGGGCTGGGCAGCGCGGGCGGTCCGCAGATCATCCAGGCGATGGCGGCGCACGCCGCGCTGTGCGCGCAGCGGTTCGGCGATCTGGTCGACGAGTGGGGCACGCTCAACGAGCCGGTGAACTACCTGGTCGCCGCGTACGGCGTCGGCCAGTTCCCGCCCGGGCGCTCGCTCGCGCTGTCCGATCTCACCGACTTCATCCCGGTGGTGCGCGACTACATCGCCGCGCACGCCGCGATGTACGACGCGATCAAGGCCAACGACACGGTCGACGCCGACGGCGACGGCGTGGCGGCGGTGGTCGGGCTGTCGCTGTCGGTCGCCGACTGGGAGCCGGCGCGCGGCCACCTCAAGTCGAACAACCCCGACGACGTCGCCGCGCGCGACCGTCTGGTCTACATCTTTCACTACCTGTTCGTCGACTCGATCGTGAACGGCACGTTCGACTCTGACCTCGACGGCAACCCGGACGAGAGCCACCCCGAGTGGCAGGGCAAGATCGACTGGCTGGGCCTGCAGTACTACATGCGCGCCGGCGTGACCGCGCAGCCCGCGCTGTTCCCGCCGCCGGTGTCGCTCACGCCGTGCTTCACCGGCGTCGACCTCGGCGCGTGCCTGCCCGCGGCGCAGCCGACCTACTGCGTCGGCCAGATGGGCTACGAGTTCTGGTCCGACGGCCTCCACGACATCCTCGTGGCGTTCGGCAAGCGCTATCCCGATCTGCCGCTGGTGGTCTCGGAGTCCGGGCTCGCGACCGACGTCGGCGAGCGCCGCGGCGAGGCGATCGTGCGCGTGCTGGAGTCGATCGCGCGCGCCCGCGACGACGGCGTGGACGTGCGCGGCTACTACCACTGGAGCCTCACCGACAACTTCGAGTGGGCCAGCGGGTTCAAGCCGCACTTCGGGCTGTACTCGGTCGACTACACGAGCTACGCGCGCACGCCGACCGAGGGCGCCGACGTGCTCACCGCGATCACCGGCACGCGGTCGATCACCACCGCGCAGCGCGAGAAGTACGGCGGCACCGGCAAGATGACGCCGGACTCGCTCGCGACCGACGAGTTCTGTCAGCCCGCCCAGTAGCTATCGCCGCAGCGCGGCCGCGAGCGATCCGACCAGCGCGCCGATCGCGGCCGGCCCCTCGGCGGCGCGATCGACCAGCGCCGAGCCGACCACCACGCCGTCGGCGATCGCCGCGAACCGCGCGGCGTCGGCGGGCGTGCGGATGCCGAAGCCGACCGCGACCGGCGCGCGCGAGGCGGTGCGGACGTCGCGCAGCCGCTCGGGGTCGACCGGCGCCGCGGCCTTGGCCCCGGTGACCCCGGCGACCGAGATGTAGTAGACGAACGGCGGCGCGAATTCGCCGAGCCGCGCGATCCGCTCGGGCGTGGAGGTCGGCGCGACCAGCGGGATGACCGCCACGCCTCGGGCCGCGAGCGGCGCCGCGAGCTCGGCGAGCTCGTCGATCGGTAGATCGACCGTGAGCACGGCGTCGACCCCGACCTCGGCGGCGCGCGCCGCGAACGCCTCGCCGCCCATCACGAAGATCGGGTTGTAGTAGCCGAACAGCACGACCGGCGTGGCCACGCCGCGGCCGCGCAGCACGGCGACCGCGTCGAGCGCGCCGGCGAGCGAGCCGCCCGCGTCGAGCGCGCGCTCCATCGCGCGCTGGATCGACGGGCCATCGGCCGACGGATCGGAGAACGGCACGCCGAGCTCGATCACGTCGGCGCCGGCGCGCGCCGCGGCCTCGACGATCGCGATCGAGCGCGCCGGATCCGGATCGCCGAACGTCAGGTACGCGACCAGCGCGGCGCGGCGCTCGGCGGCCGCGCGATCGAACGCGGCGCGCAGCGTCATCGCACGCCTCGCTGCGCGACCGTCACCATGTCCTTGTCACCGCGGCCCGACAGGCCCACCACGATCAGCCGCGCCTCGCGCGCGACCTCGTCGAGCGCCGCGATCGCGTGCGCGGTCTCGAGCGCGCACAGGATGCCCTCGCTGCGGGCCAGCCGCGCCAGCGCGGCCAGCGCCTCGAGGTCGGTCCGCGACACGTAGCGCACCCGCCCGGTGTCCTTCCAGTACGCGTGCTCCGGCCCGACGCCGGGGTAGTCGAGCCCCGCGCTGATCGAGTGCGCGTGCGCGATCTGGCCGGCGTCGGTCGCGAGGACGTAGCTCTTGCTGCCGTGCAGCACGCCGACCCGGCCGGCGCCGAGCGTCGCGGCGTGGCGGCCGGTCGCGATGCCGTCGCCCGCCGCCTCGACCCCGATGCAGCGCACGCGCGAGCCCTCGGCGTAGATCATCGGCGCGAACAGCCCGGCCGCGTTCGAGCCGCCGCCGACGCACGCGACCAGCGCGTCGGGCAGCTGGCCGGCCTGCTCGACGATCTGCGCCTGTACCTCGCGGCCGATCACGGACTGGAGATCGCGCACCATCCACGGATACGGGTGCGGGCCGGCGACCGAGCCGATCAGGTAGAACGTGCCCTCGACGTTGCTCACCCAGTCGCGCAGCGCCTCGTTCATCGCGTCCTTGAGCGTGCGCGTGCCGCTGTCGACCGCGTGGACCTCGGCGCCGAGCAGCTTCATGCGCTCGACGTTGAGCGCCTGGCGCACCACGTCCTCGGCGCCCATGTAGATCTCGCAGGGCAAGCCGAACAGCGCGGCGACGGTCGCGGTCGCGACGCCGTGCTGGCCGGCGCCGGTCTCGGCGATCAGCCGGCGCTTGCCCATCCGGCGCGCGAGCACGGCCTGGCCGACGCAGTTGTTGATCTTGTGCGCGCCGGTGTGATTGAGGTCCTCGCGCTTGAGGTAGACGTCGGCGCCGAGCTCGTCGGACAGGCGCAGCGCGTGATAGAGCCGCGACGGCCGGCCGACGTAGTCGGCGTAGAGCGCGTCGACCTCGACCCAGTAGCCGTGATCGGCGCGCGCGGCGCGCCACGCGGCGTCGAGCTCCTCGAGCGCCGGCATCAGCGTCTCGGCGACGTAGCGGCCGCCGTACGGGCCGAACCGGCCGTCGACCGGCGCGGGCAGCCGCGCGATGTCGTCGACCGTGGCCATCACGCGCCTCGCACCGCCGCGACGAACGCCGCGAGCTTCCGCGCGTCCGTGATTCCGGGCGCGGCCTCGACGCCGGTCGCGACGTCGACCGCCCACGGCTGGACCGCCGCGATCGCCGCGGCGACGTTGTGCGGGTCGAGCCCGCCGGCGAGCACGAGCTGGCGCGCCGGATGGCGGCGCCGGGCCTCGCGCGCGATCGCGTGATCGAAGCCCTGCCCGGCCCCGCCGCGGCCCGCCGCCGGCGCGTCGAGCAGGATCGCGTCGGCCGGCCACACCTCGAGGCGCTCGACGTCGCGCACCGAGCCGCACGCGATCGCCTTCCAGATCGGGCGCCCGGTCGCCGCGGCGATCGCGCGGCAGGTGTCGGGGTCCTCGTCGCCGTGCAGCTGCACGATGTCGAGCCGCGCCTGGTCGTGAACCGCGACGACGTCGTCGACCTCGGGATCCACGAACACGCCCACCACCTGGACCGCGCCGGTCGCGCGCGCCACGCCGGCGAGCAGCGCGGCGCGCTCGGGCGCGACGTAGCGCTTCGACCGCGGCCAGAAGTTGAGGCCGATGAAGTCGACGCCGGCCGACGCGACGCGCGCCGCGTCGTCGGGCAAGGTCACGCCGCAGATCTTGATGCGGGTCACGCGACGAGCTCCCGCAGCGCCGCGCCGGGCGAGGCCGCGCGCATCAGGTGCTCGCCCACCAGCACGGCGTGCGCGCCGGCGTCGCCGAGCCGGCGCACGTCGTCGCGGGTGTGGATGCCGCTCTCGGCGACCAGCACGATCTCGCGCGGCACGCGGCGCGCGATCGTCTCGGTCAGCGTCATGTCGATCGCGAACGTGCGCAGGTCGCGGTGATTGACCCCGACGATCCGCGCGCCGGCGACGAGCGCGACCTCGGCCTCGCGCTCGTCGTGGACCTCGACCAGGGCGTCGAGCGCCCAGCGCCGGGCCTCGCCGAGCATGACCGCGAGCTGGCCCGGCGACAGCGCCGCGACGATCAGCAGCACGGCGTCGGCGGCGGCGAAGTACGCCTCGTAGACCTGGTACGGATCGATCAGGAAGTCCTTGCGCAGCGCGGGCAGCGCGACCGCGCGCCGCACCGCCGCGACGAACGCGAGCTCGCCGTCGAAGAACTGCCGGTCGGTCAGCACCGAGATCGCGGCCGCACCGGCGTCGGCGTACTCGCGCGCGATCGCCGCCGGATCGGCGCCCGGCCGGATCGCCCCGGCCGACGGCGACGCGCGCTTGATCTCGGCGAGCACGCGCACCGGCCCGGCCTCGCGACGGAGCGCGCGCTCGAGCGAGAGCACCGGCAGCTCGCGCTCGCGCTCGATCTCGGGGCACGCCCGCTTGCGGGCCTCGACCTCGATCCGCTTGGTCGCGAGGATGTCGTCGAGGATGCTCACTCGACCCCCGCGAAGTCGCGCGCGGCGAGCGCCGTCAGGTGCGCGAGATCGTCGCCGGGCGCGGCGTGGCTGGCGAGCGCCCACTTGTGGAGCACGAGGCGCGCCGCGCCCGAGCGCACCGCGCCCTCCGCGCGGCGGTAGTGCGCCGGCAGCCGCGCGAGGTCCAGGCGGCCGGGCTCGAGCAGCTCGAGCCCGAGCGCGGCCGCCATCGCACCGGCGACCAGCACCGCCTCGAGCCGCTCGCCGTGATCGATCAGGTGGCCGGCGAGCACCTTGCGCAGGATGGCGGCGTTGTGCGCGGCATCGCCGCCGGCCAGCCCGGCCGGATCGAGCTCGGCGACGCCGAAGCTGGCCGGCGACAGCGCGATCGTCCGCGTCACCTCGTCGTCGTACAGCGCGACGTGGCTCTCGCCGCGCACCGCGAGCTCGTCGAGCCCGCTCGCCCCGTCCGGTCCACCCGCGCCGTGCACGACCGCGGCGCGCCGCACGCCGAGCGCGCCGAGCGCGGCCGCCATCGGCTCGCACCACCGCGCGTCGTAGACGCCGACGACCTGGTGACGCACGCGCGCCGGGTTGGTGAGCGGCCCGAGCAGGTTGAAGATCGTGCGCGTGCCGAGCTCGCGGCGCGGGCCAGCGACGTGGCGGGTCGCCGAGTGAAACCGCGGCGCGAACAAGAAGCCGATGCTCGCGACGTGCAGCGACTGCTCGACCTGCGGCGGCGGGACGTCGACCGCCACGCCGAGGGTCTCGAGCACGTCGGCCGAGCCGCACCGGCTCGACTGCGCGCGATTGCCGTGCTTGGCGACCACCGCGCCACACGCCGCGAGCAGGATCGCGGCGAGCGTCGACACGTTGATCGTGCCGGCGCCGTCGCCGCCGGTGCCGCAGGTGTCGATGCTGCGCGCCGCGTCCGGGCACGCGAGCGGGAGCGCGCGGCCGCGCATCGCGGTCGCCGCGCCGACCAGCTCGTCGACCGCCTCGCCCTTGGCGCGCAGCGCGACCAGCAGGCCGCCGATCTGCGCCGGCGTGGCGTGGCCGTCCATGATCTGATCGATCACGCGCGCCATCTCGTCACGCGACAGGTCCTGGCGGTCGAGCGCGCGGCCGATCGCGCCGACGATCGCGCTCATCGCGCCGCCATCTCCAGGAAGCGCGCGAGCAGCTGCTTGCCGACCGCGGTCATGATCGACTCGGGATGGAACTGCACGCCCTCGACCAGGTGCTGCTTGTGCCGCACGCCCATGATCTCGTCCTCCCAGGTCTTGGCGGTGACCTCGAGCGTGGCGGGCAGCGACTCGGGATCGATGACGAGCGAGTGATAGCGGGTCGCGACGAACGGGTTCGGCACGCCGGCGAACAGACCGCGCTCGTCGTGGAAGATCTTCGAGGTCTTGCCGTGCATCACGCGCGGCGCGCGCACGATCCGGCCGCCGAACACCTGGCCGATGCACTGGTGGCCGAGGCACACGCCGAGCAGCGGGATCGTGCCGGCGAACCGCCGCACCACGTCCATCGAGATCCCGGCCTCGTTGGGCGTGCACGGCCCCGGCGAGATCACGATCGCGGTCGGCCGCCTGTCCGCGATCGCGTCGAGCCCGATCGCGTCGTTGCGCACGACCTCGACCTCCGCGCCGAGCTCGCCGAGGTACTGCGCGAGGTTGTAGGTGAACGAGTCGTAGTTGTCGACGAGCAGGATCGCGGGGCGCGGCGTCATACGTCGCTCCTCGCGGTGCGCGCCATCGCGACCGCGCGCAGCACGGCGCGCGCCTTGTTGACGCACTCCTCGTACTCGAGCTCGGGCACCGAATCGGCGACCAGCCCGGCGCCAGCCTGCACGTAGATCGTGTCGCCGGTCGCGACCAGCGTGCGGATCGCGATCGCGAGATCGAGGTTGCCGGTGTAGCTGATGTAGCCGACCGCGCCGCCGTAGATGCCGCGCTGGTGCGGCTCGAGCTCGTCGATGATCTCCATCGCGCGGATCTTGGGTGCCCCCGACAGCGTGCCCGCCGGGAACGCCGCGCGCAGCACGTCGAGCCAGGTCTTGCCGGCCGCGAGCGTGCCGACCACGTGCGAGGTCAGGTGCATGACGTGCGAGAACCTCTCGATCACCATCTGCTCGGCGACGTGCACCGTGCCGGTCGCCGCGACCCGACCGACGTCGTTGCGCCCGAGGTCGATCAGCATCAGGTGCTCGGCGTTCTCCTTCGGATCGGCGCGCAGCTCGGCGGCGAGGCGATCGTCGTCGGCCGGCGTCTTGCCGCGCGGCCGCGTGCCCGCGATCGGCCGGACCTCGACGCGCCCGGCGTCGAGCCGGACCAGGGTCTCGGGCGACGCGCCGGTGACGCGCGCCTCCGGGAACTCGAGGTGAAACATGTACGGCGACGGGTTGATCACGCGCAGCGAACGATAGACGTCGAGCGAGCGCGCGCCGGCCGCCGGCTCGGCAAAGCGCTGCGACAGCACGACCTGGAACGCGTCGCCGGCGAGGATGTAGTCCTTGACCCGCGCGACCGCCGCGACGTACTCGTCGTGGCCGAACGTCGACGGCGGTACGCGCTGGCCGTGCGCCTCGCCCGGCCGCGGCGGCTCGAGCGCGGCCAGCGGCCGGCGCGGCATGCGCAACGTCTCGACGATCGCGTCGATCCGCTCGCACGCGCGGTCGTAGGCGGCGTCGGCGCGCTCCGGCCGCGCGACGTACGGCGTCGCGACCACCTTCAGGGTCTGGCGCAGGTTGTCGAAGATCAGCAAGGTGTCGGTCACCACCATGACCAGCGGCGGCAGATCGAGATCCGCGCGCGCACGCGCCGGCAGATCCTCGAACGCGCGCACGCAGTCGTAGGCGATCCAGCCGACCGCGCCGCCCCAGAATCGCGGCAGGCCGGGCACGTCGACCGGACGCATCTCGCCGAGCACCTCGGCGAGCGCGGCGGTGGGGTCGGAGGTCTGCCACTGGGCCTGGCGCGGCGGCCCGCCGGCGTCGACGTCGTACCAGGTCACGCTCGCGGTGCCGGCGTTCCAGCGCACCACCGCGCGCGGCGCCACGCCGACGAACGAGTACGCGGCCCAGGTCGCGCCACCGACCACCGACTCGAGCAGGAAGCTGTGCTCGCCCGCGCCCAGCGCGGCGTACGCCGAGACCGGGGTGTCGCCGTCGGCCAGCAGCTCGCAGTACACCGGGATCAGGTTGCCGCGCGCCGCGGCCGCCCGGAACTCGTCCCTGGTCGGCGTGTACATGCGAGGGCTGGTTATATCGTCAATCGCTCGGGCGCGGGCCGCGGGATCCCTCGGTGCTCGTTCGCCTTTTTGAACATGTTCATTTCTGACCTTGACGGTCGGGGACGACATGACTAGATTTCGAACATGTTCAAAACGGCACTGGACGCCGACGAGGAGAACGAGTCATGTCGAATCCGCTGATGCTGGTCTATCTGCCCTACGCCGCGATCGCGATCACCCTGACGATCTGGCTGGCGCGCACCCTGTCGCGCCACGGCGAGGTGTTCCTGAAGACGGTGTTTCCCGACCGCGAGGACCTCGCGCACGCGGTCAACCAGCTGCTGGTGATCGGCTTCTACCTGGTGAACCTCGGCTGGGCGCTGCTGCTGCTGCACGGAAACAGCGACGAGGCCGCGCACCCCGTGGATGCGGTGGTGCTGCTGTCCGAGAAGCTCGGCCTGCTGCTCCTCCTGCTCGGTGTCGCGCACATGGGCAACCTGTTCGTGTTCCACAAGATCCGGAGCGGCAACCGCACCCCGAAGGCCGTATGACCGAGCGCCGGCGGCGCTACAAGGTCGTGCGCCGGGGCCGGCCGCGCCGCGAGCCCGGCGAGGCCAAGCGCGACGCGACCCGGCGGCACCTGCTCGCGCGCGCGCTCGAGCTGTTCCAGCAGCGCGGCGTGGAGGCCACCACGATGCGCGACATCGCGCGCGCCGCCGGGATGTCGCTGGGCGCGGCGTACTACTACTTCCCGTCCAAGGAGGCGCTGGTGTTCGCGTACTACGAAGCCAACCAGGACGAGATGGAGGCGCTCGCGGCGAGCGCGACCGGCTCGTTGCGCGAGCGGCTGGGCGTGCTGTTCCACGGCAAGCTCGCGTCGATCCGGCCGCAGCGCAGGATGCTCGCCGCGATCGTGTCGCGCCTGGTCGATCCGAGCGATCCGCTCGGCGCGTTCTCGCAGGCGTCGCGCGCGGTACGCCAGCGCGCGATCCGCCTGCTCGAGGACGCGCTCGCCGACAGCGGCCTGCCCGAGCAGACCATCGCGCTGGCCGCCCACGGGTTGTGGCTGGCGCAGCTCGCGATCCTGCTGGTCTACGTCAACGACACCAGCCCGGGCGAGCGGCGCAGCCATGGCCTGGTCGACGACCTGCTGGATCTGATCGTGCCGCTGGCGCCGATGTTCGGGACGCCGATCGGCGCGTCGATCGTCACCCGGGTGATGGCCGCGCTCGGCCGGGCCGGGATCGAGCTGGTGCCCGCGTCGCCGCGATCGGAGGTATGAATCGGGGATGCACCCCGCCCTCGCCGCCGTGCTCGCCGACGCCGACCCCGAGATCGCCGAGCTGATCGCCGGCGAGGAACGCCGCCAGCGCGACTCGATCCGCCTGATCGCGTCGGAGAACTACGTGTCGGGTGCGGTGCTGGCCGCGACCGGCTCGGTCCTGACCAACAAGTACAGCGAGGGCTATCCGGGCAAGCGCTACTACGAGGGCCAGAAGTACATCGACCAGATCGAGCAGCTGTGCATCGATCGCGCGAAGGCGCTGTTCGGCGTCGACCACGCCAACGTGCAGCCGTACTCGGGCTCGCCCGCGAACCTCGCGGTGTACTTCGCGTTCGCCAGGCCCGGCGACACGATCATGGGCATGGGCCTGCCCGCCGGCGGCCACCTCACCCACGGCTGGAACGTGTCGATCACCGGCAGCTACTTTCGCAGCGTGCAGTACGGCGTGCGCCGCGACACCCAGCGGATCGACTTCGACGAGGTCCGCGAGCTCGCCCGCAAGGAGAAGCCGAAGCTGATGTTCTGCGGCGGCACCGCGATCCCGCGCACGATCGACTTCGCGGCGTTCGGCGAGATCGCGCGCGAGGTCGGTGCGCTGCTGGTCGCCGACATCGCGCACATCGCGGGGCTGGTGGCCGGCGGCGCGCATCCGTCGCCGGTCGCGGTCGCCGACGTGGTGTCGACCACGACGCACAAGACGCTGCGCGGCCCGCGCGGCGGCATGCTGATGTGCAAGGCGGCGCACCAGAAGGCGATCGATCGCGCGGTGTTCCCCGGGCTGCAGGGCGGCCCGCACAACCACACGACCGCCGGGATCGCGGTCGCGCTGCGCGAGGCGCAGGCCGCGTCGTTCAAGACCTACGCGCATCAGATCGTGGCGAACGCCCGCGCGCTCGCCGCGGCGCTGGTCGAGCGCGGCTTCGCGCTGGTCACCGGCGGCACCGACAACCACCTGATCCTCGCCGACCTGACCTCCAAGAACGTGCCCGGCAAGGTCGCGGCCAAGGCGCTCGACGCCGCCGGGATCGAGCTCAACTACAACACCGTGCCGTTCGATCCGCGCAAGCCGTTCGATCCATCGGGCGTGCGGCTCGGGACGCCGGCCGTGACCAGCCGGGGGATGCGCGAGGCCGAGATGAAGCAGATCGCCGCGTGGATGGATGCCGTGGTG
>DATJAE010000150.1:0-9207 GCA_035516595.1 Kofleriaceae bacterium
ATCCGACGTATCGTACATTGCCGGGTCGTTTACCCCGCGGCCTCCGGGTGTGTCAAACCAGTCTTGCCGGTCCGGCCCGGCTGTGCGATCCACCCTGCGTGGACGCCGCGTCGCATTACCGCCAGCTGCTCCAGCTCGGCCGCGACGAGTTCCTCGCGGCGGCCGCCCCGGCCGCGCTCGTGCGGTTCCGCGGGCCGAGCCGCGACTCGTCGGCGAGCGGCAGCTTCACGCTCACGCTCGACGAGGACGAGGACGCGACACTCGACGACGATCGCGCAGGCCTCGCCGAGGTCGAGGAGACCATGCCGCACGGCAAGGAGTCGCTTCCGGACGTGGTCGAGCTCGAGGTCTACCCGCTGGCCAAGAAGCCGGGAGCGTCGTTCCCCGACCGGATCACGATCGGTCGGACCAGCAACAACGACGTCGTGATCGCCGACGCCTCGGTGTCGCGGCTGCACGCCTACGTGCGGCGCGACGGCTCGCGCTGGGTGGTCGCCGACGCCGGCTCCAAGAACGGCAGCTGGTTGTCGGGCGTGACGCTCGAGGCGCGCCGCGAGCGCGCGCTGCCGTCGCGCGCGGTGCTGCGGCTCGGCGACGTCGATCTCACGTTCTATCTCGCGAGCGACCTGTTCGCCGCGCTCGGAGGCAGCTAGTGGCCACCGCACCCGACTGGGATCAGCGCCTGCTGTGCTCCGACGGCGCGTGCATCGGCGTGATCGGCGACGACGGCACGTGCAAGGTGTGCGGGCGGGCCGCGGCAAACTGGGGCGAGGAGCGCAGGCGCGGCCTCGCGGACGGCGAGGAGCAGCCCGAGGACGAGGACGAGCACGAGGCCGACGAGGCCGACGAGGCCGACGAGGCCGAGGACCGGCCCGCCGCCGAGGCCGCCGCGCCGGCCGAGTGGGAAGACCGCAAGCTGTGCTCGAACGGCGCGTGCATCGGGGTGATCGGCGAGGACGGCCGGTGCACGGTGTGCGGGAGCCCGCCGTGACGCGCGCGACGCTGGTCGGCGCCGGCGGCCTGGGCGGACCGCTCGCGCTCGCGCTCGGCGCGGCCGGCATCGAGCTGACGATCGTGGATCCGGATGCGGTCGAGGCGTCGAACCTGCACCGCCAGATCCAGTTCACGCCGGCCGATCTCGGCAAGGCCAAGGCGAGCGCGCTCGCCGGCGCAGTGGTGGCGCGCGGCGGCGTCGCGCGCGGCTATCGCACGCGGTGGACCGCCGACGACGCCGACGACCTGTCCGGCGACAGCGATCTGATCGTCGACGGCTGCGACGACCCGGCGACCAAGTTCGCGGTCGCCGACTGGGCGGTCGCGCACGGCCGGCCGTACGTGATCGCGGCGGCGCTCCGCTTCGGCGGCAACGCGATGGTCGGCGCACCCGGCGCGGCGTGCTACCGCTGCCTGTTCGAGGAGCCGGTCGACGCGGCGACCTGCCAGGCCGCCGGCGTGCTCGGCCCCGTGGTCGGCGCGATCGGCGGGGTCGCGGCCGCGCTCGCGATCGGCCTGGCGCGCGGCGATCGCAGCCACGCCGGCTCGATCTTCGTGTTCGACGACCTGCGCAGCTCGAGCGAGCCGCGCATCGTGCGGTTCGGGCCGCGCCCGGGCTGCCCGAGCTGCGCGCGCGCTCCGATCGATCCGCTCGCGGCGCGCACGCTGGTCGCGGAGGTGCGGTGATGCCGAACGTCCACGTCCCGGGCGCGCTGCGCACGCTGACCGGTGGCGCGGCCGACGTCGCGGTCGCCGCGGTCACGGTGCGCGACGCGATCGCGGCGCTCGATCGCCTGCATCCCGGGATCGCGGCGCGCGTGCTCGACGGCGCCGGCGCGCTCCGGCCGTTCATCCGGGTGTTCGTCGCGGGCGACGACGCCGGACTCGACACCGCGGTGGGCGAGCGCGACGAGATCGCGATCGTGCCCGCGATCGCGGGAGGCCGCGATGCGTGACGAGCAGGCGCAGCGCTACGCGCGCCACCTGAGCCTGCCCGATGTCGGCGGGCTCGGTCAGACCGCGCTGCTGGTCTCGGCGGCGCGCCTCGCGTTGCGCGAGCCCGAGCCCGACGCCGAGCTGATCGCCGGCGCCTACCTCGCGGCCGGCGGCGTCGGCACGCTGGCGGTCGCCGGCGCCAGCGCGGCGCAGCGCGCCGAGCTCGCCGCGCACGGCCCCGACACCCGCGTGGTCGACGGCGGGGTCGGCCGCGACGTCGCGCTCGCGCCGCGCCCGGCGTGGTGGCCGCACGCCGACGGCGACGCGGTCGCGCTCGCGTACTTCCGTGGCGCGCTGGCCGCGACGCGGTGGATGACGGAGACCGTCGCGAAGTGACCGCCGCGATCGAGGTGCCGTTCCTGCTGCGCGCGGCGGTGTACGCCCACGCGCGCGCCGTGTTTCCGGCCGAGTGCTGCGGCTACCTGGTCGGCCCGCGCGACGCCGACGCGGTCGACGGCGCGGTCGCGTGCCGCAACGCGTGGGTCGCCGATCCGCTGGTCGGCGGGCGCACCGCCGACACCGCCTACGCGATCGCCGGCGCCGAGCTCCTCGCGTTCGCGCGCACGTTCGACACGCCGCGCCCGGCGCGGGTGGTCTATCACTCGCACGGCAATGGCCGCGCCTACCTGTCGGCGCTCGATCGCGAGGTCGCCGCGACCCCCGCCGGCCCGGTGTACCCGGTCCAGCAGCTGGTGATCGGCATCACCGCGGCGCACATCGCCGAGGCCGCGATGTTCGCGTGGTCGGACTTCGCGCGCGACTTCGTCGAGGTGGCGCGGTGGTGCTAGGCTCGTCGGCGATGGCCAAGCTCGACGCGCTGCGCACCGCCCTCGCCGGCTACCGCCAGGTCGTGGTCGCGTTCTCGGGCGGGGTCGACTCGGCGTTCCTGCTCGCGGTCGCCGCCGACGCGCTCGGCGCGCGCTGCCACGCGGTGACCGCGGTGTCGCCGACCATGGCGCGCTCGGAGGCGCGCGCGGCGGTCGAGCTCGCGCGGCGCTTCGGGCTCGGCGATCGCCACCACGTCGTCGAGTCGCACGAGCTCGAGGTCCCCGGGTTCGCCGACAATCCGGCGCATCGCTGCGCGCTGTGCAAGACCGAGCTGATGGATGTCGCCGCGCCGATCGCGAGCGCGCTCGGGGCGCCGGTCGCCCTCGGCACCAACCTCGACGATCTCGGCGACGTCCGGCCCGGCATCGCGGCGGCCCGCGAGCGCGGCGCGCGCATGCCGATGGTCGACGCCGGCCTCACCAAGCACGAGATCCGCGAGCTGTCGCGCGAGCTCGGTCTCGACACCTGGAACAAGCCGCAGCTCGCGTGCCTGTCGTCGCGCTTTCCGTACGGCACGAGGATCACCCCCGACCGGCTGCGCCGGGTCGACCAGTTCGAGGACGGCCTGCGCGAGCTCGGCTTCCGCCAGCTGCGCGTGCGCTTCCACGACACGATCGCGCGGCTCGAGCTCGATCGCGACGAGCTCGACCGCGCGGTCGCGCTGCGCGACCCGATCGTCGCGCTCGGCAAGCGGCTCGGCTTCGCGTACGTCGCGGTCGATCTCGCCGGGTTCCGCTCGGGCTCGGCCAACGAGGTGCTGCCCGCGCACGCGCTGGTGCAGCTCAAGCGGCCGTCGTGAGGCTCGCGCTCGCGCTCGTCTGCATCGCCGCGCCCGCGCTGGCCGCGCCCGGCTACGTCGCCAAGAAGGACCGCGAGCGCGCGACCAAGGCGCCCTATCACGGCCCGCTGCCGACGCCCGGCGTCAAACCGGCGGAGCTGATCGATCTCTACAACGAGCACACCCACGAGTGGCTCGCGATCGATCCGGCGGCGCCGCCCGACGCCGCGGTGCTCGACGAGTTCCTGCGCGATCACTTCACGAACAAGTCGACCACCATGGATCCGCACCTGCTCGGCATCCTGCTCGGCGCGGCGCAGCACTTCCACAGCGACGTGGTCGACGTGGTCTCGGGGTTTCGCCATCCCAAGTACAACCTGATGCTGCGCAAGAAGGGCCATCAGGTCGCGCGCGATAGCCAGCATACCCACGGCGACGCGGTCGACTTCGCCATCCCACATGTCACCACGCGCGACCTCCACGCGTGGGCCAAGGCGCAGCGCCTCGGCGGCGTGGGGCTCTACCTCGAGAGCGGCTTCGTCCACATGGACGTCGGCCCGATCCGGTACTGGTCGGGCGACTGATAAGCTGCGGGCATGTCGCTGTCGGCCTGGATCGGCATCGCGTTCGGCGCGCTGCTCGTCGTCGTCGCGATCCACGACCTCGTGCAGAGGCGCCACGCCGTGCTGCGCAACTTTCCGATCGTGGGCCACTTCCGCTACTGGCTCGAGGCGGTCGGGCCCGAGCTGCGCCAGTACATCGTGACGTCGAACGACGAGGAGCGCCCGTTCTCGCGCGACCAGCGCCGCTGGGTCTACGCGTCGGCCAAGCAGCAGAACAACTACTTCGGCTTCGGCACCGACAACGACCTCGAGCGCGACGGCTACATCATCATCCGGCAGAGCGCGTTCCCGCTCGCGACCCCCCACGCCGGCGAGCCGGGCTTCGATCCCGCGGCGGCGCTGCCGTGCATCCGCGTGCTCGGCGGGGCGCGGGGCCGCAAGCACGCGTTCCGCCCGACCTCGATCGTGAACACCTCGGCGATGAGCTACGGCTCGCTGTCCGGCGCGGCGGTCGAGGCGGTGAACCGCGGCGTGCGGCTGGCCGGTGCGCTGCAGAACACCGGCGAGGGCGGCATCTCCGACTACCACCGCAAGGGCGGCGACATCATCTGGCAGATCGGCACCGGTTACTTCGGCTGCCGCGACGAGGCCGGCGGGTTCTCGATGGAGCGCTTCCTCGAGTCGGTGGCGTCGGCCCGGGTGCGCGCGATCGAGATCAAGCTGAGCCAGGGCGCCAAGCCCGGGCTCGGCGGCGTGTTGCCCGCGAAGAAGATCACGCCCGAGATCTCGCGGATCCGCGGCGTGCCGCTCGGCCGCGACTGCATCTCGCCGGCCCGCCACAGCGCGTTCTCCGACGTGTCGAGCATGCTCGACTTCGTCGAGCGGCTCGCCGACGCCACCGGCCTGCCGGTCGGCATCAAGAGCGCGGTCGGCGACCTCGGGTTCTGGCGCGAGCTCGCGACCCAGATCCGCACGACCCGGCGCGGGCCCGACTTCATCACGATCGACGGCGGCGAGGGCGGCACCGGCGCCGCGCCGCTGGTGTTCAGCGATCACGTCGCGCTGCCGTTCCGGCTCGGCTTCACCGAGGTCTACCGCACGTTCGCCGAGGCCGGCGCACACCACGACGTCGTGTTCGTCGGCTCGGGCAAGCTCGGCTTCCCCGAGACCGCGCTGCTCGCGATGGCGCTCGGCTGCGACATGATCAACGTCGCGCGCGAGGCGATGCTGTCGATCGGCTGCATCCAGGCGCAGCGCTGCCACACCGGGCACTGCCCGTCCGGCGTCGCGACCCAGAACCGCTGGCTGATGCGCGGCCTCGACCCGACGCTCAAGTCGGCGCGGCTGGCCAACTACCTGGCCACGCTGCGCAGGGATCTGCTCCAGCTCGCCCACGCGTGCGGCCACCCTCATCCCGCGCTGGTCCCGCTCGACGCGATCGACATCATCGCCGGCCCGGCGGTCACGCGATCGGCGCGCGAGGTGTTCGGCTACCAGCCGGGCTGGGGTCTGCCGCCCGAGCGCGACGCCGCGGCCCTGCGCGCCGCGTGATAGGGTCGCGCGATGGCTGGCTCGGATGTCCTGGTCTGGCTCGACATGGAGATGACCGGGCTCGATCCGGCCCGCGAGCGGATCATCGAGATCGCGACGATCCTGACCGACGGCCAGCTGGTCGAGATCGCGACCGGGCCCGAGCTGGTGATCCATCAGCCCGACGAGGTGCTCGCGGCGATGGACGACTGGAACAAGACCCACCACGGCGCGTCGGGCCTGACCGACCGGGTGCGCGCGTCGACCATCACGGAGCAGGAGGCCGAGGCCCAGACCGTGGCGTTCATCAACGCGCACGTCGCGGCCAAGGACCGGCCCGTGCTCGCCGGCAACTCGATCCATCAGGACCGCCGGTTCGTGCGGCACTACATGCCGCTGCTCGAGAAGCGCCTGCACTACCGGATGGTCGACGTGTCGACCGTGAAGGAGCTCGCGCGTCGGTGGTACTCGCAGATCGCGGCCCGCCAGCCGGCCAAGAAGGAGACCCACCGCGCGCAGGGCGACATCCGCGAGTCGATCGAGGAGCTGCGCTACTACAAGCGCCACGTGTTCGCCGCGGCCGAGCGTGCGCCCCGGCTCGATCACGTCGCGCTCGCAGTGCGCGATCCGCAGCGCTCGCGCGACTGGTACGTCGAGCACCTCGGCTTCGCGGTCGAGTTCCAGTCACCGGACGGTGCGGTGATCGGCCTCACCGACCGAGCCGACCTCACGCTGATCCTGAGTCGCGCCGAGACCTCGGCGGCGAGCCCCGGCCTGATGTTCTCGATCCAGGTCGCCGACGTCGACGCGAAGCATCGCGAGCTGGTCGCGCGCGGTGTGCGCTTCGTTCACGAGCCGAAGAAGGTCGCGTGGGGCTACGGCGCGGAGCTCCACGATCCCGACGGCTACCGGCTCGGGCTGTGGGACGGGCGCTCGATGTCAGCCCGCGGCTGAAATCGCGTCCCTGGCGCCGGCTTTGCTACGATGCAAGGGGAGGCCGGCGCAGCATGAAAGACACGCTCGTGATGGTGATGGCCGGCGGCAAAGGCTCGCGGCTGGGACCGCTCACGGTCCACCGCAGCAAGCCGGGCGTGCCGTTCGCCGGGCGCTACCGGATCATCGACTTCGTGCTGTCGAACTTCGTCAACTCGGGCTACCGGCAGATCTACGTGCTCACCCAGTACATGTCGTCGAGCCTGATCAAGCACCTGTCGCGCAACTGGCGGCTGTCCGGGTTCGGCGAGTACATCGAGGTCGTGCCGGCGCAGATGCGGCTCGGCGAGTTCTGGTATCGCGGCACCGCCGACGCGGTCTACCAGAACCTCAACCTGGTCAAGGACGCGCGCGCCGGGCACGTCGCCGTGTTCGGCGGCGACCACATCTACAAGTTCGACATCGATCAGATGGACCACCACCACCGCCGGCTCGCCGCCGATCTGACGGTCGCGGCGTTCCCGGTGCCGCGTCACGAGGCCAGCGCGTTCGGCATCATCGATGTCGACAGCGCCGGCCGGATCATCGGCTTTGTCGAGAAGCCGCCGGACCCGCCCGAGATGCCGGGCCGGCCGGGCTGGTCGCTGGTCTCGATGGGCAACTACATCTTTCGCCGCGAGGTGCTCGAGCGCGTGCTCGGCAACGAAGGCGGCAACGGCGTGCCGCGCCACGACTTCGGCCGCGACATCATCCCGCGGCTGGTCGCGAGCGGCGCGCGCGTCTACGTCTACGACTTCGCGCAGAACCGCATCCCCGGCGAGCCCGAGGATCAGGCGCCGTACTGGCGCGATGTCGGGACGATCGACTCGTACTTCACGTCCAACATGGAGCTGCGCGCGCGCGTCCCCGCGCTCGACCTGTACAACCGCCAGTGGCGGATCCGCAGCGCGCAGCGCGACTACCCGCCGGCCCGCTTCGTGCGCGCCGGCGAGGGTCAGCCGCCGGCCGAGGTCGACGACAGCCTGGTGTGCGAGGGCGCGATCATCGCGTCGGCCGCGGTGCGCGAGTGCGTGATCGGCTACGACTGCTTCGTCCACGCCGGCGCGGTGGTGCACGACTCGGTGATCCTGTCGGGCTGCGACATCGGGCGCGGCGCGCGGCTACATCGCGTGCTGCTCGACAAGAACTGCAAGATCGAGCCGGGCTGCGTGATCGGCGAGGACGCCGGCAACGACAGCGAGCGCTTTCCGTTCCGCACCGAGTCCGGGATCGTGGTCGTGCCCAAGGGCACGATCGTGCCGGCGCGCGGGCCGTGCGTGCTCGCCAACGACGTCGCCGAGCTGTTGCAGAACGATCCCGAGCTCGGCGACAAGCTCAAGCCGGGCACGTTCGTGGTCGCGGCGCAGAGCCGGCACAGCTACGAGTCCGCCGGGCCGCGCTTCAAGCGGTTCTCCGGCGAGCTCGGGTGATGCGCATCCTCCACGTCGCGAGCGAGGTCGCGCCATTCGCTCAGTCGGGCGGGCTGGCCGATGTCGTCGCCGGGCTGGCCGGCGCGCTCGCCGACCGCGAGGACGTCGCGGTCGTGGTGCCGCTGTACCGCGGCGTCGAGGCCCGGCTCGCTGCCGCCGGGATCGCGCTCGCCGATCCGGAGCCGTTCGCGATCGACGTCGGCTGGCATCACCTCGCCGGCGCGGTGCGCCGCGCGCGGGTCGGCCGCGCGACCTACGGCTTCGTCGAGTGCGGTGCGCTCTACGATCGACCGGGCACGCTGTACGGCCCCGGCGGCACCGCGGAGTTTCCCGACAACCACGTGCGGTTCGCCGCGCTCGCCCGGGTCGCGCTCGAGGCCGGCGCGGGCCTGGTCGGCGGGTCGATCGACGTGCTGCATGTCCACGACTGGCAGGGCGCGCTCGCGGCGGTCTACGCGCGGCTCGCCGCCGCGCCGCCCGCGATCGTCGCGACCGTCCACAACCTCGCGTTCCGCGGGATCTTCCCGAAGGACGTGATGCCCGAGCTCGGCCTGCCGTGGTCGATCTTCGATCTCCATCACATCGAGTTCTGGGATCAGGTGTGCCTGCTCAAGGGCGGGCTCGCCGCCGCCGACGCGGTCACCACGGTGTCGCCGAGCTACGCGCACGAGATCACGACGCCCGAGCGCGGCGAGGCGCTCGACGCGTTCATCCGCGCCGACGTCAAGCGGCTGATCGGGATCGTGAACGGCATCGACGTGCGCGCGTGGGATCCGTGGAACGATCCCGCGCTACCCGCCGCGTTCTCGGCGGCCTCGCCCGCCGGCAAGGCGACGTGCCGCCGCGAGCTCGCACGCGAGCTCGGCCTGGCGCTGCCCGACGGCGAGCCGCTGATCGGCGCGATCGCGCGGATGGCCTGGCAGAAGGGCCTGGACCTGATCGCCGACGTCGTGCCCGAGCTCCACCGGATCGGCGCGCGCATGGTCGTGCTCGGCTCGGGCGATCCGGCGCTCGAGGATCGGTTTCGCTACCTCGCCGCGACGTTCTCGGACCACCTCGCGGTGCGGATCGGCTTCGACCACGATCTGTCGCGCCGGATCTACGCGGGTAGCGACCT
>DATJAE010000151.1:0-4224 GCA_035516595.1 Kofleriaceae bacterium
CCGCCGCTCGCGCGCGCTGGGCGAACTCCCAGCGCGCGTAGCCGCCGGTGTCGACCTCGACCAGCGTGCCGCTCTCGAGGTCCTCGAGCACGAGCAGGCCGACGTCGGGCAGCGCGCTCTCCATCGGATCGCCGACCACGACCGGCACCAGCTCGTGGCGGCGCGCCGCGATCCGCATCGCGGGCTCCCAGCCGTCGGACAGGAAGTCCGAGACCAGGAACACCACGCTGCGCCGCCGCGCCACCTTGCCGAGGAACTCGAGGCCGGCCGCGAGATCGGTCAGCCGCGAGCGCGGCTCGAACGCGAGGATCTCGCCGATCACGCGCATCACGTGGCGGCGGCCCTTCTTGGGCGGCAGGAAGCGCTCGACCCGATCGGTCACGATGTACAGCCCGACCCGGTCGTTGTTCTTGATCGCCGAGAACGCGACCACCGCGGCGAGCTCGGCCGCGACCTCGCGCTTGCTGCCGCCCCGCGAGCCGAAGTAGCCCGACGCGCTCATGTCGATCACGAGGTTGACCGTGCGATCGCGCTCCTCGACGAACTGCTTGACGTGCGGCGCGTTCATCCGCGCCGTGATGTTCCAGTCGATCGAGCGGACGTCGTCGCCGGCGTAGTACGGCCGGACGTCGGAGAACACCAGGCCGCGGCCCTTGAACACCGAGTGGTACTGCCCGCCGAGCTGCTCGTCGACCAGCCGGCGCGACGCGATCTCGATCAGCCTCGCCTTCTTGAACAGCTCGGCGGTCGGCAGCGTCATGGCACCGGGAGGTACTCGAACACCCGGCGCACGACATCCTCGGAGCTGACCTCCTCGGCCTCCGCCTCGTAGGTCACGACCACGCGGTGGCGCATCACGTCCTGGGCGATCGCCTTGATGTCGTCGGGCGTGACGTACGCGCGGTGGCGAATGAACGCGTGCGCGCGCGCCGCGGCGGCCAGGCACAGCGTCGCACGCGGCGACGCGCCGTACTCGATGAGCGGCGCGAGCTCGGGCAGGCCGTAGTCGCGCGGCTTGCGGGTCGCCTGCACGACATGGACGATGTAATCGCGCACGCGGTCGTCGATGTAGATCGAGCCGACCACGCGCCGCGCGGCGCGCACCTGCTCGACCGTCGCGACCTCGCGCGGCACCGGCACGTCGAGCGAGCCGATCCGGTCGAGCATCGCGCGCTCGTCGGCGGCCGACGGGTAGCTCACCTTGATCAGCAGCATGAAGCGATCGAGCTGGGCCTCGGGCAGCGGGAACGTGCCCTCCTGCTCGATCGGGTTCTGGGTCGCGAGCACGAGGAACGGATCCGGCAGCGGATGGGTCGAGTCGCCGATCGTGACCTGGCGCTCCTGCATCGCCTCGAGCAGCGCCGACTGGACCTTGGCGGGTGCGCGGTTGACCTCGTCGGCGAGCACGAGGTTCGCGAACAGCGGGCCGCGCTTCTGCGTGAACAGCCCGGTGTGCATGTTGTAGATGATCGTGCCGGTGATGTCGGCGGGGAGCAGATCCGGCGTGAACTGGATGCGCGAGAACGTCGCGTTGAGCGTCTGCGCCAGGCACTTCACGGTCAGCGTCTTGGCCAGGCCCGGCACACCCTCGATCAGGCAGTGACCGCCGGTCAGCAGGCCGATCAGCACGCGCTCGATCATGTCGCGCTGGCCGACCACGACCTTGCCGACCTCGCCGAACACGTCGTCGAGGAACGCGCTGTCGCGCCGGACGTGCTCGGTCAGCTCGGTGATGTCGATCGCGCCTTGACCTGAACCGCGCCGCCCTTCGGCGGCGCTGCCTGCGGGGGCGTAGCCCCCGCCGTCGCTCGCACCGCGCCGCCCTTCGGCGGCGCTGCCCGCGGGGGCGTAGCCCCCGCCGTCGCTCGAGGGCAGCGCGGCGTGCGGGCCCGAGGTGTTGTTGTCGGGCAGGCCGGTCGCGGCCTTGCCCGAGCCAGGTGTGCCGGCGGGCGGCGGGACGGCGTCGCGCAAGGTGTCCATGCAGCCCTTCAACGATGTCATGGATCGGCACTCCGTGCCCGTTCGGGTTGTGCGATATGGTCGCGCCATGGCCGACCCGCAGACCCCGCCCGTCGCGCTCGGACCGGTAGATTTCTCGACGCACGTGCTGTCGCTCGCGTCGACCGCGCTGATCGCGCTCGGGCGGATGCCGGGGCCCGACGGCGAGCCCCACCCGCTCGATCTCGAGACCGCGCGCCACCTGATCGACGTGCTCGGCATGCTCGAGATCAAGACCAAGGGCAACCTCGACGAGGCCGAGCACAAGCTGCTCCAGAGCCTGACCTACGACCTGCGGGTCGCCTTCGTCGACGCGCAGAACCAGGCCCGATGATCCGGCTCGTGGCCGTCGCCGCCGCGCTCGCCGGCTGCCGCGAGCACGCCGAGCCGCGCGATCTTCACGTCGCGACGCCCGAGCTCGCGGCGCCGACCGCCGCGCCCCACCTGTATGCCGCCGCGCCGGGCTCGTTCGTCGACGTCGTGGCGGGCGCGCGCCACGGCGTGGTCGCGATCCACGCGGCGCAACCGGTGAAGTCGGGGCCGGCGGCGATGTTCCCGGGCTCACCGGAGTCGGTCGCCGACGTCGCGCTCGGCACCGGGTTCCTGATCGAGGCCAAGGGCGTGTACGTCGTGACCAACGATCACATCGCGGCGGCCTCGAACGAGCTGCGCGTGGTGCTGCCCGATCGCACCGTCGTCCCGGCCAAGCTGGTCGGCCGCGACGTCGCGCTCGACGTCGCGCTGCTGTCGATCGAAGCGCCCAGGCTGCAGGCGCTGCCGCTCGGCGACTCCGACGATCTCGCGGTCGGCGAGTGGATCGTCGCGCTCGGCGATCCGTTCGGCGACGAGGTCTCGGCCTCGGCCGGGATCGTGTCGTCGACCGGCCGCGAGGCGGCCGGCTCGCTCGAGCCGGTGCGCGCGCTCGGCTTCCGCACGTACATCCAGACCGACGCGCGCATCCATCGCGGCAACTCGGGCGGCCCGGTGCTGAACACCGCCGGCCAGGTGATCGGCGTCGCGGTCGCGACCGGCGATCGCCCCGGCGAGCTCTCGTTCGTGCTGCCGATCGATCGCGTGCGCGAGGTGCTGGACGCGCTGCGCGACGTCGGTCAGGTGTCGCGCAGCTGGCTCGGCGTGCTGGTCAAGCCGGTCACGCCCGAGCTCGCGAGCTCGCTCGCCCTGCCCCGGCCGACCGGCGCCCTGGTCACCGAGCTCGAGCCCGGCTCGCCGGCGGCGCGCGCGGGCCTGCGCGCCGGCGACATCATCCTCAAGTGGGGCGAGCACGACGTCGACCACCGCTCGCTGCCGTGGCTGGTGTCGGCGGCGCCCGCCGGCAAGCCGGTCACCGTCGAGGTCTGGCGCGATCGCACCGACGTTCCGATCGCGGTCGTTCCCGAGCGGATGCCGCAGTAGCCATGTCGACCGCGCGGCGATACCTGGTGCTCCTCGTGATCGGCGCATGCGGTTCGTCCACGCCGCATCCCCGCGACCGCGACGACCTCGTGCGGCACGACGTGCAGTCGCCGTTCGACCGCGCGTTTCAGCGCGTCGATGCGCTGCTCGGGCGCTGGAGACCGGCGATGTGCGCCGAGCTCGGGCGGCCGGTGCCGGTCCCCGAGCCGGAATACCGGCTCGTCGGATCGCCGGAGTCGCGTCTCGCGGAGTGCGAGCGCGGCGATCCTCGCGCCTGCTTCTGGGTCGGGGACGGGCTCGAGCAGGGGCGCAACCTCGCCGACGACGGCACGACCGTTCGGTTCCCAGCGGACCCGGTGCGCGCCCGCGAGCTTTACCGGCGCAGCTGCGAAGGTGGCTTCGAGATCGCGTGCTCGGTGTTTGACGCGCGCATGCGTGGCGATGGCGACCACGCCGCCCGCATCGCGCTGACCGAGCGGCTGTGCGCCCGGGGGCAGACCGAGCTGTGCGCCGGCCTATGGGCGGGGCTCGACCCGACCGATCGCGCGACGCTCGCGCACGCACACGACGCGATGCAAGCCGCGCTCGAGCGCGACTGCGCGGCGGGCCGCGCGTCGGCATGCAGCCGGCGCGCGAGGCTAGCGTGCGACCGCGATGCGCGCTGTCAGGCGGCCCGGCCGTGGCTCGAGCGGTCGTGTGCGGCCGGGTCGGCCGACGCGTGCGGCCAGGCCCACCCCGAGCTCGATGGCTCGATCGGTGCGACCGATGACATCGTGGCCGCACGCTGCCACGGCACAGCGTGCGACCGCGTGA
>DATJAE010000152.1:0-8596 GCA_035516595.1 Kofleriaceae bacterium
TCTCGTAGTCGCGGAAGATCAGCTCGCCGTCGTTGTAGCGGCACTCGGCCGCCCAGGTCTTGGCGTCCTTCTCCTTGCCGCCGCCGTGCTTGTACATCGCCTCGGCGGAGGAGCAGTACTCCTTCGCCTTCCGGTACTGGCCGAGCCGATACGCCGCGAGCCCGGCGCGCGCGGTCGCCTCGATGATGCGCGAGTGGTAGACCCTGGTGTAGTCGGAGAACGCCTTGTACGCGGGGCCGTCCTGGCCGGCGTCCTCGTAGACCAGGCCGATGTTGAACGCGACGTCGGCCGCGTCCTTGGCGAACCCCTTCGCGTAGTCCTTGTAGTGCGCGATCGCCTTGTCGTTCTGGCCGAGCGCCTGGCGGAGCCGCCCGGCGTTGAACAGCGCGTCGGCGACCTTGGGGCCCTTGAACTTGTCGACCACGAGCTCGTAGGCCTTGGCCGCGCGCTCGTAGTAGAGGTCGTTCTCGTAGACCGATCCGGCGGCGAACGCCGCCTTCTCCGCGAGGTCGGGCGCGCTCGTGACGTACTTCTGCGCGAGGTCGAGGTAGACGTCCGCCGCATCCTCGGGCCGCTTGGCCTTCTCGTACATCACGCCGGCGTTGGTCATCGCCTGTGCGCCGGCCCGGGGATCGGACGTCTCCTTCGGAACGCGCAGGTAGAACGTCGCGGCCTGCTCGTACTTGCCGGCGTCCGCGTACTTGTCGCCGCTCTTCTGGATCGATTCGACGATCAGCTTGTCGAGCATGTCCTGGCGATCCTTGAACGCCCGCGCCTTCTTGAGCTTGCGCGCCCAGGTCTCGAGGTTCTCGTAGTCGGACGCCTTGCTGAGCGCGGCGAGGATGCGATCGCCGGCCGGGCCGGCGTTCGGATCGTCCTCGTACTTGGTGACGATCACGCCGAACCGCTTGATCGCCTCGTCGTACTCGCCGTAGTCGTAGAACATCTGGCCGTTCTTGAAGATCACGCCGGTCAGGGTCTTGGCGTCGTTGGGGAACAGGGTGGCGTAGAGATCGATCGCCTCGCCGAACTTCTTGTCGACCGGATAGAGCTGGCGGCGGCCCTGGGTATCCTTGGGCCGCGCGAGCTCGTACGCCGCCATCGCGTTGAGCAGCGCGTCCTTGTGGAACTTGCCGACCGGTGCACTGCGACCGACCGCGAGATACTCGTCGCCGGCCGCCTCGGGCTGGCCGAGCTTGAAGCACAGGATGTCGGCGCGGTAGTAGCGGATCTCGATCGCTGCGTCGGCGGCGTGCTTGCCGGTGCCGAACGCCGCGAGGTACTGGTCGTAGGCGTCGGCGGCCTTGCTGTAGATCGCGAGCAGGTCGGCCGGGATGGTCGGCCGGGTCACGCAGCCATCCGGCTTGGGCAGCTTGGCGAGCTTCTCGCGGCGCTGCGCCTCGCCGTGGATGTTGGTCGCGGTCACCCGGACCAGCTCCTCGGTCGTGCCGAGCGAACGGTCGAGCGCGTCGCGGTTCTTCTGCGCCTTGGCCCACGCGCTGTTCGGCCCGTAGCTGTCGAGCAGCGCCCTGATCTCCTCCTGCGCGCGCTCCGGCTCGAGCGCGTTGTTCCAGTTCTGGATGATGTCGCGCTGGTACTCGGCCGCCTTGATCGAGTCCGGATCCATCTTGATGAGGAAGCGGTAGGCCTCGTTCGAGCGCTCCCACTCGGCCTGCGAGCCGTAGCTCTCGGCGACGCGGATCAGCACGTCGCGCGAGTAGCGCTCGCCGCCGATCGACGCGAGGAAGTCGAACACCTCCTTGGCCGAGATCGACCGGTCCTCGGTGAACACCACGACCAGGTACTCGAGCGCCTCGTCGCGCAGGTTCGCGCTGCGCCGGCGCTGCGCCTCGGTCCCCTGCTGCTCGTTCAAGATCGCGCGGTCGAGCACCTTCTTGAAGTCGAGCGCGGCGGTGTCGGTGTTGCCGAGCTTCCACTCGCACCACGCCGTCTTGAACATCGCGAGGTCGGCGGTCGCCGCGGTGTCGGGGATGTGGGTGTAGGCCTCCTTGGCCTTGGGCCACTCGCCGACCGCGAAGTAGTGCTCGCCCACCATCATCCACGCGTCGCCGTAGAGCGGCGACTGCGGGTACTTGTCGATGACCTCCTGGAACCGCTCCATCGCCTCGTCCTCGCGCGAGTCCTCCTTCGCCGCGAACCCGATGAGGTACGTGACCAGGTCCATGCGATGGAACGCCGGGTACTTGTCGTGGAGCTCCTTGTAGAGCCCCTCGGACTCCTTGAGCTCGATCTTGGGCTCCTTGGGCTGGTCGCAGTCGCCCTTCTGGTGCGAGCAGCGCTCGAGCGCGCGCGCGTAGTCGTCCATCTTGATCAGGTAGACCCGGCGCGACTCCTCCCACAGCAGCTCGGCGAGCTTGAACATGCCGTCGGCGCGGACCTCGCCGGTCGGGTTCGAGCCGAGGAACTCGCGGAGCAGGCCGATCGCCTCGGTGCGCTTGTCGTCGCGCTGCTTCTCGGTGGAGTTGAGCAGGTCGTTGAGCTCCTTGGTCAGGACCGGCGCCTCCGGGGAGGGCGGGCGCTTGCGGATGTAGAGCTCGGACGACGGCCCGCGCTGGACGTTGATCTCGTCGGCCTGCTTCTGCGCGAGCGCGACGCCGGGCACCAGCAGCCAGGACACGAGCAGCGCGAGCTTGGTCATCATCGCCATCCCTCGTATTCGTCGGCCCAGTATTCGCCCTGGAACGGCCAGTACTCCTCGTCGTCGCCGATCATGCTCGCGTTCCACAGCCGCGGCCGCAGCTCCTCCGGGAACCGGCCGGCCGCGAGGTCCTGGACCTCGATGTCGAGCTTGCGCTTCTGGCCGATCACCGCGTCGATCTTGCCGAGCCTGGCCTTGTCGAGCACCTTGCGGGTGTCGTTGTAGAGCCGATCGATCGCCTGCTGCGACAGCCGCTCGCCCGCGGCCTGCAGGCGCTCGGCGAGCGCGTGCGCCGCCTTGTCGAGCCGGCGCGCGTCGGCGAGGTCGGCCTCGAGCATCGGCCGCAGGCCGGGCGAGGCCTGCGCGGCGACCGCGGCGGATGCCTTGTCGGCGGCGGCCGCGGCGTTCTGCACCGCGGTCTTGACCTTGCCGGCGAGCGCGTCGAGCCGCTTCTCCTCGTCGGCCGCCGCGTCCGCGGGCATCGTGCCGTCGCGCTGCGCCGCGGCGATCTGGCCGCGCTGGGTCTCGACCTCGGCGGCGAGCCGGCGCAGGTCCTCGAGCACGGCGTTGGCGTCGGCGAGCTGCTCTTGCTCGAGCGTCTTGTCGCTCGCGATCTTGCCGACCCGGGTCTCGGAGACCTGGGCGCCGAGGTTCTGCCACAGCCGCACGACCTCGGGCGCCGAGTTCGCGAGCGCGGCCGAGCCGGTGACCGCGTCGTCGAGCCGCAGGAACCTGGGATCGAGGCGGAGCAGCGCGAGCACGCCGTCGACCGGGGTCTGGGTCCTGGTCTTGTCGGCCTTGCCCTGGATCTCGGCGGTGGTCTTGACCTCGTGAAACCGCGTGATCGCCTTCTTGAACAGCTCGCGGCGCAGGTCGGGGTCCTTGCGCACGCGATCGATCTCGTCGACCACCGGCTGGAGCTTGGCGACCAGGTCGTCGTACCACTTCTGCGAGTCGGTGAACTTGCAGTCGGCGAGCTCGACGTAGCCGGCGAGCAGGCTGGCCTCCGGCCACAGCGGCGAGTTGGGGAACGTGTTCAGGAACTCGTGGACCAGATCGCGCGAGGTCGCGAGCTCGCGCTTCTGGTACATCGACCACGACGCCTCGAACAGGGCGTCCGGGAGATACGCGGAGTCCTCCGGGATCTGGAAGTAGTGGTAATAGGCGTCGTCGTACTCGCCCTCCTCGTGCGCGATCCGGCCCAGGCCGAGCCGCGCGAGGTCCTTGATCGTGAAGTAGCGGTCGTCGACCACGAACGTGAACTTGCTGTTGTCCTCGGTGCCGGCGATCTCGCACATCGCCTCGGCGGCATCGCGGTACTCGCCGCGCCGCGCGCGGATCACGCCGCGCAGGTAGACCGCCGACGAGTAGAGCCGGCTCTTCTTCGAGATCAGCACGAGCTCGCCCTCGGCGTCGGCGAGCTTGCCGGCGTCGTACGCCGCGCGGCCGCGCAGGTAGGCGCGCTCGCCGGCGGCCGACGGCGGGATCGGCTCGGTCTGCTTGATCGCTTCGAGCCGCGCCAGGATGCCGGCGTGGTCGCGGGTCTCGATCGCGATGTCGACCGCGCGGCGATGTGCCGGACCCCAGTACGGCGCGGCCGAGCCGCGGCGCAGGATCTGCTCGATCATCTCCATCGCGGCGCCGTAGCTCCCGGCGCGCTCGAGCGCGACCGCGAGATCGTACTCGGCGTTCTGGAACTCGACGAAGTCGCCGAACGCGGCGTAGCGCGGCGACTTGACGATCGCGTACAGCGCGACCGCGGCGTTGGTGTAGGCGCCGTCGCGCAGCAGGGTCTCGCCGATGCCGAGCTCGTGGCGCAGGGTCTCGAGCGTGCCGCTCTCGACGTCGATCAGCTTCATCTGCTCGAGCTGCGCGAAGTACTTCGCGATCGGATCGTCGACCGGGGCCTTGTCCTCGCCTTGCGCCGGCGCCGGCTTGGCGGGCTCGCCCGACGGCGCCGCGCGCGCCACCGCCGCGAGCGCGACCAGCACGGCCAGGCAGCGCGCGATCACTTCTTGCCGCCCTTGCCGCCGGCTTCGGGCGGCGGCGCCATGGTCTTGACCGACACGTCGATGCCCAGGCCGTAGCTGCCGTGCTCGCTGCGCTTCCACTGGTACGCGATGTCGCCGCCGTCGCGCGCCTTGGCCGCGATCACGAGGTCCTTGCTGGGCACCGCCTTGACCGCGATCTGGGTCTCGGTCGACGAGCTGAACGAGTCGTCATCCTTGCCGGTGGCCTCGACGTGGAACGTCACGAGGTGGCGGCCGGGCGCGACGTAGCCGTCGAACCGCACGCCGTCGTCGCCCGCGATCGCGCCGGTGGTGTCCTCGTAGACGGTCGCGCCGTCGAGCCGGATCGACGCCTTCGACACGCCGTAGTAGCGGCCGCTGGTCCACGCGAGCTTGATCGACATCCGCGTCGAGTACAGCTGGCTCGCCACCGCGTTGGCGCGCGCGCGCGACTTGAACAGCTCGTCGCGCAGCGACAGGTACTCCTGGCGGAGCGAGTCGACGTCGGTGTCCTCGGTCTTGGGAGGTGGCTGATCGGTCGGGGCCGCCGAGCCCGAGCCAGAGCCCGCGCCCGGTGCCGGCGCCGGCGTGGCCGCCGCGCTCGGCAGCGCCTGATCGATCGGCGGTGCGGCCGGCTCGGCGTTCGTCGCGCCGCTGCCCGATCCAGAGCCCGATCCCTCGGTCGGTGTGGGCGGCGGAGTCGTCTTCTTCTTGTGCCTCGGCGCCGCGAGCGCGAGGGCAGGGACGAGCAGGAGCAAGGCTGCGCGACGAAAGACCATCGACGTTCTCCGAAAATGACGTGAGCCCGCGAGCGGCGCCATCTAGTTGTGGAAGGGCAAGAACACCGAGATGCTCGCGGTCAGCGAGAGGTCGTTGACGAGGAACTGCTCGTCGAGGAGATCCTGGCGGAACGTGCGGTCGCGGGCGTCGATGCGAAAAGCGGCGGCTTGACCCATGAATAGCTTAATGCCGAAGCCCACCACTCCGGCAGCGCCGCGACTGGTGTTCGAGTCGATCACGCCGACGCCCGCGTCGGCGTGCAGGTCGAAGTGGACGATCGTCCCGCCGAGTCGCAGCTTGCCGTACACCGGGCTCCACACCAGCAGCGACTCGACGAACACCTCGCGATCGTAGGTGTCGGTCAGCACCACGCCGCGCTTGTCCTCGAGCGCGCGGATCAGCTCGGCGTTGGCGTGGGTGAACCAGCCCGCGAACTCGACCGCGGTCTCGTCGGTCATGTGGTACGTGTACGCGCCGCCGACGATGTACGTACCGGACAGCAGGTCGCTCGCGTAATAGCCGCCGCCGATCGAGATCTCGTGGCGGCCCTGCTTCACGAACAGCCGGTCGATCGCGCCGCGCCGCTTGCGCTTGAGCGCGAGCCGATCCGCGATCTCCTGATCGATGCACATCTCGGTGGTGCGCGGCTTGATCGGCGCCTCGTCGGCCGACACCTGCTTGGGCGCGGGGCCGCTCTGGTCGACCGCCCGATCGTCGGCCCACGCGGCGTGCGCGGCGAGCGCGAGCGCGATCACGGCGACTCGCTTCATATCGGGATCCAGAACGCGAGCCCGGCGGTCGCGATCACGTTGTTGGTGAAGCGCTCCTCGGCCGCGATCTCCTCGACCGCCATCAGATCGCGCAGGTCGAACCGGATGGTCACGACCTTGGTGACGAACAGATCGAGCGCGGCGCCGGCGTCGAACGTGATGCCCTGCACCGCGTCCTGGAGCATCCGGCCGCCGCCCGCGAACAGCATGATGTCGGCGTGCACGATCCCGCCGCCCATCTTCATCTTGGCGTGGATCGGCGACCACATCGCGTTGCCGAGCGCGACGTACGCCATGCCGGGCTGGAAGCGGTTGTCGCCGAAGAACTTGGTGAGCGGCGCGTCGAGCTCGAGCTCGAGCGGCGTGACGTCGAACTCGCCCTGGATGCCGAAATCCTCGGTGAAGAAGTAGCCGAGCGACCCGCCGGCGATCCACGACGACGACGTCATGTCGCCGGCGTAGAGCCCGCCGTGCGCGACCACGACCAGCTTGTGGCGCTTGAGGAAGGTGCGCTTCTGCACGCCGCGCGGCGTGAGCTGATCGCCGAGCTGGTTGGCGAGCGTCTGGTCCAGGCACGACGGCAGCGGTGCGTCGGACGGCTTGGCCTGCACCGGCGTGCCGCCGGTCGGGTTCGCGTCGACCGGCGGCGGCGCCGCCGCGGCCGGCGGGGCGGGCGAGGGCGGCGGCGCGGGCTGCGCGAACGCGGTACCACTCCACGCGGCGGCGAGCACGACACCCCAGAAGAGTCGCAACACCACGCGAAAGTGTCGCTCCAAGCGTGCGCGGACACAATAAGCGGGGGCGCGGACGTGCGTGGTACGATTCGATCGATGGAGCACTTGACGGGGACGCGGATCCGCCGCGAGGCGACACCCGCGACCGTCAACCTCCGCAAGTGCAAGCTCGTCGTGATCAAGGGCGCGCAGCGCGGCACCGAGTTCGTGATCGCGGGTGACGTGATCCGGATCGGGAAGGCGCCCGAGAACGATCTCGTGCTCGGCGACGAGACCGTGTCGCGCGTCCACTTCGAGATCGTGCGCGACGCCAAGGGCTACCTGGTGCGCGACATGAAGAGCACCAACGGCACGTTCCTCGACAGCGCCGAGGTCAAGGAGGCCTACCTGCGCGCCGGCTCGGTGATCCGCGCCGGCGAGTGCGAGCTCAAGTTCACGCCGTTCGAGGAGCGCATCGAGATCCTGCCCTCCGAGAAGGAGGAGCTCGGCGAGATGGTCGGCAAGTCGCCCGCGATGCGCGAGATCTTCGGCCTGATCGAGCGGATCGCGCCGACCGACGCGACCGTGCTGATCGAGGGCGAGACCGGCACCGGCAAGGACATGATCGCGCGCACGCTGCACCAGCTGTCGCCGCGCGCGGGCAAGCCGTTCATCGTGGTCGACTGCGGCGCGGTCGCCGGCACGCTGATCGAGAGCGAGCTGTTCGGCCACGAGAAGGGCGCGTTCACCGGCGCGGTCGCGGCGCGCCAGGGCGCGTTCGAGCTGGCGTCGGGCGGCACGGTGTTCCTCGACGAGCTCGGCGAGCTCTCGCTCGACCTCCAGCCCAAGCTGCTGCGCGTGCTCGAGCAGCGCGAGCTACGCCGGGTCGGCGGCCAGAAGACGCTCAAGGTCGACCTCCGCGTGATCGCGGCGACCCGCAAGGATCTGCGCAGCGAGGTCGAGAAGGGCAAGTTCCGCGAGGACCTGTACTTCCGGCTCAACGTCGTGCCGATCACCGCGCCGCCGCTGCGCGAGCGCCGCGAGGACATCCCGATCCTGATCGATTCCATGCTCACCAAGCTCGCGCCCGAGGGCGGCATCGTGCTCACAGACGTGACCCGCGCGGCGCTGATGGCGCACGACTGGCCGGGCAACGTACGCGAGCTGCGCAACGTGATCGAGCGCGCGCTCGCGCTGGGCGCCGATCCCGGCATGCTGGTCGCGCCGCTCGGACCGGATGCGACGACGTCGAAGGTCGCGCTGCGCGACGCGGTCGAGTTCGAGCCCGGCGTGTCGTTCCGCGACACCAAGGAAAAATGGAACGAGCTGTTCGAGCGGCGCTACCTGAGCTGGCTGATCAAGCGCGCCGACGGCAACATCTCCAAGGCGGCGCGCGACGCCGACATGGATCGCAAGTACCTGCACAAGCTGCTGCGCAAGTACGGGATCACGGCGGCGCCGGACGAGGACGACGAGAACTGACGCGGCCCGACTCCCGGAGTTGCGAATAGTTCGACGCTCGGTGAAGTTCACGTCAGGATGCCGGCCTGCCGAACCGCCGTGGTCCTGCTCTCGTGTGTCGGGTGCGGCGGCGCCGCCACGGCGCGGCGGAACACTCCAGCCGAGCGCTCCCGGCCCTCCCAGGCCGCGACGCTGCCGCGCCAG
>DATJAE010000153.1:0-8215 GCA_035516595.1 Kofleriaceae bacterium
CTCGAACTCGAGCTCGTCGGTGTCGGCGAGCACGCCCGAGCCGGGAGACGCGACGAGCCCGAAGCGCTGCAGGAACACCTCGACGTAGTCGAGCTCGACCTGCGCACCGGCGGCCGGCACGAGCGAGACCGTGACCGGCGCACCGCTCGACTCCCACGTCACGGGCAAATCGATCCAGTCGGTCGAGCGCAGGCCGTCCACCGACAGCGTCGCGGTCGCGACCGTCGCGTTGTTCGCGTCGAGGATCGTCAGCGTCGCGATGTCGCCGGCCTGTGCGTGCGCGTCGACGCGAATGCGCGCGTTCGCGACCAGCTCGCCCTGCTGCGCGCCGCCGGGCAACGCGCCATGACACGGATCGCCGGCGCCGCGGCCCGGGCACAGCGCGCTTGCCTGCACGACGGCGGCGTTGACCGGATGGCCGTCGCCGTCGAACTTGCCGTCGATGAAGTCGCGGAACATGTTCGCGTTGGGATTCGCGCCGGGCGCCGCCGACTCCGCGCAGCCGCACAGCACGGCCGCCGCGGTCACCGCGGCCAGGCCGACGACGGCCGCCACGATGCAGCTCGTCAAGGACTGGGGCTCGTAGGCACCGCGCACGGCGCCAGGAACAGCACCCGGCGTGCCACAGGCGGGCCCTGCCGGGTCGGGTAGTTGGGCGATCGTGGCTAGTAGTCCTGCCGGCGGATACAGTAGATCGCATGCCGGCGACCGTCGTCGACGCGGTGAAGACGCCCTTCCCGTGCCCGTGCAACTGCCACGACAGGCTCTCGCTCGACGAGCGGGGGGCCGGCATCGACGCGCTGTACCGGTTCGACGACGCGATGCGCGGCTGGGGCCAGACCGTGATCTGGGATCTCGCCGCGCCGACGCTGTGGCGGCTGCAGCAGCAGCTCGGCGAGGTCAAGTGGGTCGCCGTGCGCGACACCGGGTGCATCCACGCCCGGCTGCTCGGGTTCTGCGTCCACGAGCTGATCCACGCGACCTGCGGCGATCCTTCGCTGCCGAACTACGGCACGCCGGTCGGGTTGCCCTACGGCGTGCCCGAGGACGTGCCGCCCGGCGAGGAGGCGGCGTACCTCCATCCGTACAACCAGAACGAGGCGCGCGCGTGGGTCGGGCTCGCGGCGGTCGCGTTCCGGCTGTTCGGCATCGAATGGACGCTGCTGCCGGCGCGCGAGGTCGGCACCTACGGCTTCGCCGGCGGCAACGCGCTGGTCGACGTGCCCCCGGGCTACCGCCGGGTCGCGCACTACGATCACGACCAGCACCCGCGCCGCTACCTCGCGCTCGCGCGCGCGCTCGAGGACGAGGCGCACGGCTACTTCACCGCGGCCAGGCTCGACGACATCGCGGCGCGGTTCGAGGCGGCCGAGGCGATCGGGCGGGCGAGCCGGCCGGTCGCGTTCCCGTCGCCGCGCGAGATGGCGCGGCTGCGCCCGAAGAAGCCGGGCCGCAACGACCTGTGCGTGTGCGGGTCGATGCGCAAGTGGAAGCAGTGCTGCGGCGCGCTGATCGCCGAGTGATGTCCGCGCATGGCTGACGACGCGAGCGGACCGTATCGCCAGGGTGGCGGCGGGCCGCCGTGCCCGCGCTGCGGCGCGCCGATGATCGGCGACGCCGGGCGATCGGTCACGTGCGTCGCCAACGACTGCGGCGAGTGGTGGGCGAGGCAGGTGTTGGAGCCCGCGTTCGACTGGCAGGCGGTCGAGATCGCCGAGCCGTACCGGGTGTTCGGCGCGCGCATGCCCGAGCTGCCGTGCCCGGCGTGCGCGCGCGACATGGTTGTGAGCCTGCGCGCGAAGGTCGAGTTCGCGCACTGCGACGCGCACGGGCTGTGGCTCGATCGCCGCGAGCGCGCGGCGTTCGACGTGCTCGGCGGCTGGCGCGTGATGCTCGCCGCCAGGAAGCGGTGATCGTGGTAACACGGCGCCATGCGCCGCATGGTCCTCGCGCTCGCCGTGCTCGGCCTGGCCTGTCCCGCTCCCGCGCCGCCGCCGCCCGCACCCCCGCCGCGCGTGGTCGCCGCGCCGCCGCCGGTCGACGCCGCGCCGCCGCCGCTGGCGCCGCCGCAGCCGACGCTGCGCCTGCCGCGCAACTTCACGCCGACCGGCTACCAGGCGCGGCTGGCGATCGATCCGACGCAGGCGACGTTCACCGGCCAGATCACGATCACCGGCACGGTGAGCGAGCTGTCGTCGGTGATCTGGCTGCACGGCTATCACCTGCGCGTGATGCGCGCGACCGCGGCGTCCGATACCGCGAGCGCCCGCCAGCTCGAGGTCACGCCGCGCGGCGAGGATCTGCTCGAGGTCCGCGCCGAGCCGGCGTTCGCCGCGGGGACGTGGCACCTGTCGTTCGACTACACCGGCGAGATCGACTCGGTCGACACCACCGGCGCGTTCAAGGAGGTCGTCAAGGGCGAGCCCTACGTGTTCAGCCAGCTCGAGGCGGTCTACGCGCGCCGGGTGTTCCCGTGCGTCGACGAGCCGGACCGCAAGGTGCCGTGGCAGATCACGCTCGACGTTCCGAAGCCGCTCACCGCGGTGTCGAACGCACCCGAGGTCTCGACCACCGAGCTCGATTCCAGGTGGAAGCGCGTCGAGTTCGCGCCGACCAGGCCGCTGCCGAGCTACCTGATCGCGTTCGGCGTCGGGCCGTTCGACGTGGTCGACGCCGGCAAGACGCGCGAGGGCATGCCGATCCGGATCGTCGCGCTGCACGGCCGCGCCGGCGATGCCGCCTACGCCGCGAAGACCGCGCCGCGCATCGTCGAGCTGCTCGAGGACTGGTTCGGCATGCCGTTCCCCTACGACAAGCTCGATCTGCTGAGCATCCCGCTGACGGTCGGGTTCGGCGCGATGGAGAACGCCGGGCTCGACACGTTCACCGAGCGGCTGATCCTGTTCGATCCGGCGCACGCGTCGTGGGAGCGCCGCCAGACCTGGGTGATCGTCGCGGCGCACGAGCTCGCGCACCAGTGGTTCGGCGATCTGGTCACGATGGCGTGGTGGGACGACATCTGGCTCAACGAGGGCTTCGCGAACTGGATGGAGCAGAAGATCGGCGCGCAGTTCGATCCGAGCTGGCACGTCGAGGACAGCGCGCTGGACACCAAGATCTCCGCGCTCGAGGCCGACAGCGTGGTCACCGCGCGCAAGATCCGCCAGCCGATCGCAGCGCCCGACGACATCTACAACGCGTTCGACGGCATCACCTACGACAAGGGCGCGAGCGTGCTCGACATGTTCGAGCGCTACGTCGGGCCGGACCTGTTCCAGCGCGGCGTGCGCGACTACCTCAAGGCGCACGCCTACGGCAACGCGACCTCGGCCGACTTCGTCGCCGCGATCAGCGCCGCGGCCGGCAAGGACCTCGCACCGGCGTTCTCGACCTTCCTCGATCAGGCCGGCGAGCCCGAGCTCGAGCTCGCGCTCCGGTGCGACGGCGGCAGGCCGCGGGTCGCGCTGTCGCAGCAGCGCTACGTGCCGCCGGGCTCGCCGCCGCCGGCGGCGACCCAGCCGTGGATCGTGCCGGTGTGCATGGCGTACGAGCGCGCCGGCAAGCGCGCCGAGCAGTGCGCGCTGCTCGACAAGGCCACGGACGAGGTCGCGCTCGACAGCAAGTCCTGCCCGCGCTGGGTCATGCCCGACGCCGGCGGTACCGGCTACTACCGCACCGCGCCGACGGTCGAGCAGGTCAAGGCGCTGCGCGACGAGGCGTGGCCGCAGCTCACCTGGATCGAGCGCCGCGCCGTGTTCTTCGACGTCTCGGAGTCGGCGCGCGTGCGCAGGCGCGGCCGCCGCGCGGACGTCGTGACCGCGCCGACCACGCGGTTGCCGCTGCCGCTCGCGCTGTCGTTCGTGCCCAAGCTGATGGCGGGCGATCGCTTCGCGGTCGGCGAGGCGATCGCGCTGCCGCTCGGGCTCGATCGGTTCGTGCCCGACGAGCTGCGCGGCAAGTACGAGGCGTGGCTGCGCGCGCTGTTCTCGCCCGGCGCCGACAAGCTCGGCGCGCTGCCCAAGGAGAGCGACGACGCCGACGCCGAGCGCATGCGCGTCGAGCTGTTCGGCGTCGCGGCGTGGACCGGCCGCGATCCGGCGCTCGTCGCGCAAGCGGTCGAGCTCGCGGCGCGCTGGCGCGATCTGCCGCCGGCGATGCGCGGGTCGATCCTCGAGACCGCGGTCGACGCCAGCCCCGAGCTGTTCGACCGCGTGCTCGCCGACGTCAAGGCCGAGCCCGATCGGGTGCGGCGCGGCGAGATGATCGGCGCGCTCGGCGCGGTGCGCGATCCGGCCGAGCTCGCGCGCGCGCTGCCGCTGCTGCTCGACCGCTCGTTCGACCTGCGCGAGTCGCTGCGCATCCTGCTCGGCACGTCGACCGAGGCGACGCGCGAGGTCGCCGAGAAGTTCTTCCGCAACAACGAGCAGGCGATCATGGAGCGCGTACCGCACGACGAGGTCACCGCCGGGGTGGCCGGGCTGGTCGATCTGTTCACCTCCGCATGCGATCCGAAGCGGCGCGACGAGGTCGCCGACTACGTGACCGCGCACTTCGCGAGGTTCCCGGGCGGCGATCGCGTGGTGAAGCAGGAGATCGAGGCGATGGATCAGTGCATCGCCAGCCGCGCCGTGCTCGAGCCCGAGCTCCGGGGCTGGCTCGGCGGCGTGAAGATCCCGAAGCCGGAGCCCGGCAAGACCGGGCACAAGCGATGAAGGTTTCATTGCGCCCCTGGTTTCGTGGCGTTACGCGCGTGCGGGCGATGTAACCGGCGCGCCGGGCGCGGTCACCATGATCTCGAACAGCGACGTTGCCTCGTCGGGCCGCGTCGTGGAGGACCGCCATGCCACGCCTGGCTCTCGCCGCCGCATTGCTCTGCATCACCGCCGCCACCGCCACCGCGCAGTCGGTCGCCGGCAACCTCGAGCTCGACGAGTTCCATCCCGCGATGGACGCGCGCGGCTACCTCACGCTCAACGGCTCGCAGGTGCTCGACGGCGGCGAGCTCAGCTTCGGCCTCGGCTCGCTCGACTGGGGCCGCCACCTGCTCGAGTTCCAGAGCGGCAGCTCGAGCTACGCGGTCGATAACATGGTGTCGGCCACGCTGGTGTCGGCGCTCGGGCTCAACGTCGCCGGCGTGCCGTTCGAGGTCGGCGCGTCGCTGCCGCTCACCGTGATGGACGGCGAGCACAACCTCGACGGCCAGGGCGTCGGCGATCTCGGCCTGCACGTCAAGGCGCGCCTGCTCCACGCCGGGCCGTGGGGGCTCGGCGCGCTCGCGAGCGTCTACCTGCCGACCGCGAACCCGAGCGACAAGTTCCTCGGCGACAGCGGCGTGACGCCGCAGCTGATGCTGATCACCGACGTCAACGTCGGGCGCTGGCGGTTCACCGCGAACGGCGGCGTGCGGCTGCGCCAGACCGCGACGTTCACCGACATGACGATGGGCACGATGGGCACGGTGACCGCGTCGACCGAGCTGCCGCTCGGCGTCGGCGCGGCGTTCGCGCTGTCGCCCGAGAAGCTCGAGCTGATCGCCGAGGTCTACGGCGACGCGCCGCTCGGCGCGAGCCACGACTACCAGCCGCTCGAGGCGCTCGGCGGGGTCAAGGTGTACCTCGCGAAGAGCTCGTACCTCACGATCGGCGCCGGGCGCGGCCTGCTCCAGGATCAGGGCGGCAACCCCGACTTCCGCGCGTTCATCGGCATCGTGTTCGAGCCCAAGCCGGCGGAGCAGCGGGTCGGCGCGGTCACGGACGACGACGTGGTCGCGATCGCGCCGCCGCCGGTGCGCAAGCCGCACGTCGATCCGGACGCCGATCGCGACGGCGACGGCGTGCCCGACATCGACGACCGGTGTCCCGACGTGCCGGGCCCGCTGTACAACCACGGCTGCCCCGACGACCAGATCGCGGTGGTCGACGGCTCGACGATCGTCGTGCTCAAGTCGATCGACTTCGAGTTCGACAGCGCCAAGCTCAAGGACACCGCGTTCCCGGTGCTCGACGCCGTGGTCAAGGCGCTCGACGACAACCCGGACATCACGAAGGTCGAGGTTCAGGGCCACACCGACGAGCGCGGCTCGGCCGCCTACAACCTCGATCTGTCGGATCGCCGCGCGGCGTCGGTGGTGACCTACCTGACCGAGCACGGCGGCGTCGCGGCCGGCCGGCTCGAGTCGCACGGCTACGGCAAGACGCGGCCGATCGATCCGGCGCACAACGAGGCCGCGTGGGCGAAGAACCGCCGGGTCGAGTTCATCATCAAGGAGCGCAACGGCCTGCCGGCGACGAGCCCGTAGTGCTATGACGAGCCGTGCGCAACGCCGCATGGCTCGTGTTCGCGCTGGCCGCTCCCGCGCTGGCCGCGCCGCGCGACGAGCCCGCGCCGGCCGAGCTCGACGATCCGTGCCTCGATGCCGCGTGCACGCACCACGCGCTCGACGCCTGGCGCAGCGCGCTCGCCGCCGCGCGCGCCGGCACGGCGGATCATCCGCTGCGCGTCTCGGTGTTCGGCGACTCGCTGATCGCCGACGATCACCTGACCGACGCGCTGCGCGGCAAGCTGCAGGCGCTGGTCGGCGACGGCGGCGCCGGCTTCGTGTTCGCCGCGCCGCCGCATCCGTACTGCGAGGCCCGCGCGGTCGTGCGCGTGGTGAGCGAGGGCTGGACCGTGCACGGCATCTCGACCGTGGTCCCGCCCGATCACCTGCTCGGCCTCGGCGGCTCCGCCGAGAGCGAGGACGGCACGATCCGGCTCGCGCCGCGCGGCGCGGTGCGCACGATCGACATCCACTACCTCGCGCAGCCACACGGCGGCGCGCTCGAGGTGATCGCCGACGGCAAGCCGGTGCAGCGGATCGCGACCGCCGCCGACCACAAGCTCGGCGCGTTCGCGCGGGTCGAGCTGCCCGACGGCGCCAGGCACCTCGAGCTGCGCGCGCGCGGCCGGGTCCGGCTGTTCGGCGAGACGCTCGAGGCCAGCGCCGGCGCGGTGGTCGACAACCTCGGCGTGGTCAACGCCACCGCGAAGGCGATGCGCACGAGCAACCTCGACGACCACCTGCGCAACCAGCTCGCCCATCGCGCGCCCGATCTGATCGTCGTGATGTACGGCGCCAACGAGGCCGAATGGCTGCGCCCGAGCGGCGCCGGGATGGCGGAGCACGAGAAGCTGTTCGGCGAGCTGCTCGCGACGATGCGCGCGGCGCGGCCCGAGGCGTCGTGCCTGGTGGTGTCGCCGCTCGATCAGACCGACTGGCGCGACGACAAGCTGCCGCCGCGCGACTCGGTCCCGGCGATGGTGGCGGCGCAGCACCGCGCCGCGAGCGCGAACGGCTGCGCGTTCTGGGACACCTACGCGTGGATGGGCGGCAAGGGCAGCTCGCGCACGTGGCAGCGCCGCGGCCTGATGATCAAGGACTACCAGCACCCGACCAGCGAGGGCGCCGAGCGGATTGCCGCGGCGCTCTACGCCGGGCTGGTTCACTGAAGCGTCGCGTAGATCTCGGCGATCGAGGCGTCGTCGAGCGCGCGATCGTAGACCTCGACCTCGTCGATCGTGCCGGCGAACGCGCTGTTGTCGGCCGCGTTGCCGATGACCAGCGGGTCGGCGTCGTCGGTCGTGCCGAACGTGCCGGCGGTGTCCTGCACCTTCTGACCGTCGATGTAGAGCCGGACCTCGCCGGCCGCGGCGTCGCCGCCGACCCGCACGATCGCGACGTGGTGCCAGCAGCCGTCCATCAGGCTCACGAGGCTCGAGGCCGACACGCTGGTGCCGTCCGAGCTCGCCACCATCGCGTTGGTCGCGCTCGGCGTCAGCCACAGCGCGATCGGCGCGCGCGGATCGCCGGCCTCCGCTCGATCGAAGACCTGCTGCGGGTGGCCGGCATCGCTGGTGCGCAGCCACGCCATCGCGGTGTAGTCGGCCGCGAACGCGTCGGTCATCGCGACGTCGAGCTCGCCTCCGGTGAACGCGGCCCCGTGCCCGGCGCGCCCGGTCACGCCGAGCTGTGCGGCGCCGGCTGCCGAGCCGTCGTTGCCCATCCCGGCGAACCCGGTCGCGTCGTCATCGAGATCGAGATAGACGATCTCGCCCGGCCGCGACGAGTGCGCGAGCCGCGGGAACATCGTCGGATCGAGCGCCTCCCGCCACAGCCGGACCTCGTCGAGATCCGCCGACAGGCTCGCGCCGATCAGCAGGTCGCCGGCGTCCGGAA
>DATJAE010000154.1:0-13002 GCA_035516595.1 Kofleriaceae bacterium
GGCCGTTGATGGCCCAGCCGTTCGCGTCGAGGATCGGGCCGAGGTTGCGCCGGCGCAGCTTCAGCCACGCGAGCAACATCGACGGTCCCGAGATCATCATCAGCAGCGCGACGATGCCGATCGGCAGCCAGCGGCCGAGCCCGAACAGGTTCGCGAGCAGCGCGCCGACGAGCGTGCCGATGCCGCCGATCGCGACGCCGATCGCGGCGATCGTGCCGAGATCGATCTTCTTGGGCGGCTCGGCCGCGGGCTGGGGTGGCGGCGGGGTCTCGGCGTCGGCGAGCGCTTCCTTGTCGGCGTTCGCGACGTCCTTGCCGGTGGCCTCGACCTTCGCGTTGGACGCGGCCTCGGCGGCCTGGGCGCGCTTCTGGATGTTGTCCTCGACCGCCTTGAACAGCTTCTTGTACGGCGCCCAGAACGCGGCGCGCACGCTGATCGGGTTTGCCACGATCTTCGAGATCGTCGCGTCCCAGTCGTTGCCGTCGCGGTCGTAGAACACGCCGTTGCGCCCGACGAACAGGTTGTCGGCGTCGCCGTTGGTCAGCGCCGCGACGATCTGGCGCTTCTCGTCCTTGCGCACGCAGTCGCAGTAGACCAGGCACGCGTCGGACGCGGTCGCGAGCGCGGCGTGCTTGCCCGCGTCGGACACCGGCACGCACAGCCGGAGCGCGCGCGCGTCGAGGTAGAGCGTGCCGGCCTGGAACACGCCGTCCTGCTTCGAGTAGAAGTCGGAGAAGTTGACGAAGTTGCGCAGCACGCGGCCGAAGTCGCGCTGCATCAGCACGGCCTTGGTCACCGCGCTGATCTGCGCGTAGTCACCGGCGAGCGCGGCGTCGGCCGCGATCAGCGCGTCGAGCTTCTCGCGCAGCTCCGGCGCGGCGAGCCTCGCGACCCACGCGGGATCGAGCGCGTCGACCTTGGTGGTCGGCCGGGCGTCGAGCCACGCCTGGTACGGTGCGAGCTTCTCGGCGATCGTCGCGAGCTCGGGGGCGCTCAGCGTCTCGCGCTCGCCGACCAGCGGCGTGACCGCGGCGGTGGCGAACGCGCGGATCCGCGCGGCCCACGCCGGATTGATCGCGTCGCCGAGCGGCAGCTTGCCGCGCTTGTCGAGCTTGGCGAGCGGCAGCGCGGCGAGCGCGGCGTCGTCGGCGGCCAGCAGGTGCTCGCCCACCGCGGCGAGCGTGGCCTCGCTGCTCGCCAGCGCTGCGGCGCCGCGATCGTCGTACGCGACCACGCGGCAGCGCACGAAGTAGTCCTCGATCTTGGCGCGCACCGCGGCGAGCGCGGCCGCGGCCCCGGCGGTGGCGGCGCCGAGCACCGCGATCCCGCGGTCGCCGTCCTTGGCCAGCCATGCGGCGCGCGCGTCGACCGCCGCGAACAGCTCGTCGGCGTGTGCCTTGTCGATGCCGGGCTTGCCGCTGCGGTCGGTCACGCTGCCGACGCACGCGATCGCGTCCTCGATCAGCTTGCGCAGCTCGGGGTCGTCGGTCGACGCCGGGATCACGATGCCGTCGCCGTTGAGCACGGTCGCGGCGAACGCCTTGTTGATCGCGGCCGCATCGTCGGTCGAGATCGAGGTCGCGCTCGGCTTGCCGAGATCGGCGAGCATGCGCTTGGCAGCGGCGACCACGGCCGGATCCTTGAGCGCGGCCAGCGAGACGTGATCGGTGCTGCTCAGCAGATCGCCGGGCAGCACGAAGGTCTCGGCGGCCCAGCGCACCGTCGCGATCACGTCCTGCGCGCGGATCCGGCCGTCGCCATCGCTGTCGAGCGCGGCGAGCGTCTCCTTCGCGACCGCGATGTCTCTGGTCGGCATGGCCAGTGCGACCCACAGCTTCTGATCGAGCTCGGTGAGCGCGAGCAGGTCATCGGTGTCGCGCAGGCTCACCTGGTCCACACCTCCGGCGCGAAAGAACTGGAAGCGGTGCATCGTCCCGGCGTCGTACCGCAAACCGGGAGGCCGGTCACTTCGGGCGCGGACATTCTCCGACGTCGAACCCGATCGCGTCCCCGCGGCATGCCGCGCGGGCACGATCGCAGGCTCGTTCGCCATGCCGTCCGACCGCGCGGCCCGGCGCCGCCCATGTCAGGATCGCCAGCGCGATGGCCGCGCGCCCCCGGACCTTCAACGTACGATCGCGCAGGATGGTCTCGGCGGTCGTGCTCGGGCTGGCCGGGACCGCGCGCGCCCAGGACGAGTTCGAGATCCAGGTCTACGACGTCGAGACCGCGCGGCGCGGCGACCCCGGGCTCGAGGTCCACCTCAACGAGCACCTGTTTCCGGCGGCGCCCGACGAGACGCACCTGACGCTCGAGCCGCACTACGGCCTGCGCGACTGGCTCGAGCTCGGCGGTTACTTCCAGACCTCGCTATCGACCACCGGCGACCTCGAGTACGCCGGCGTCAAGCTGCGCACCAAGCTGCGCTGGCCCGATCGGCTGTGGGACGGTCGGCTCGGGCTCGCGATCAACTTCGAGCTGTCGAACGTGCCGGCGCGGTTCGAGCCCAACGTGTGGGGCAGCGAGGTCCGATCGATCGTCGACTTCAAGGAGCGCTGGTTCTACGCCGCGGTGAACCCGATCGTCTCGACCGACCTCGCGGGCAAGCTCGCCGGGCATCCCCAGCTCGAGCCGGCGGTGAAGCTCGGCGTGCAGGTCGCCCGCCGCGTCATGCTCGGCGCCGAGGGCTACGCGGGGTTCGGCCCGGTCGACGCGCTCGGCAGCGAGAACGTCCTGCGCGCGTTCGCGGTCGCCGACGTGCGCGGCGCGTGGTGGGACCTCAACGTCGGGGTCGGCATCAACCACGGGATCGCCGATCACCCGATCGGCAAGCTGATCTTCGGGATTCACCCCGCGCAATAGCGAGCCGGCGGGCGCAGCGAACGCGACGCCACTCCTCGAGGTCCGGCAAGCGCGGCGAGCCATCGCGAGCACGAGCACCGCGGTCGTGATCCGGTACACGATCGTCGCTGCGCGCGCGGCCGGGCCGCGATCCGACCGCTGACCCCACGCTTCGCGGTCGCGCCGGGGCAGCCGCACGCGGCGGCCGTCGTCCAGCGGCGATGCCGGCTGGTGCGTCGGGCCGTTCTGACCTACGTTCTCGCCATGTCTCGAGCGCTCGCGGTCCTCGTCCTCGCGGCTTGCACCCAGCCGGCCGCGGTCATGCCTCCGCCGGTCGTCGCCACGCCGAGCGCGCCGCCGCCGGCACCGGTCGTCGCGCCGGCGCCTGCACCCGTTCCGCCGCCGCCCGCGCCGGCGCCGCCGCCCGCACCCGTCGTATCGGGCTACGACAAGCCGCCGCCCAGGGTGCTCGCCGTGATGCACGCGCCGTCGCCGCCGCAGCCGTACGTGAGCCCGACGCGCGACACGATCCTGCTGGTGTCGTGGGTGCAGTATCCGCCGATCTCGCAGGTCGCCGAGCCGATCCTCAAGCTCGCCGGCGTGCGGGTCGAGCCGCGCACCCGCCGCAAGCACGACACGCCCGGCGGCTACGGCATCGCGCCGTGCGCCGAGAGCTTCACGCTGGTCGACGTCGCGAGCTCGCGCGAGACGCCGGTCGCGCTCCCCGAGGGCGGCTGCGCCGACAACATCGACTGGACCGCCGACGGCAAGCGCTTCGCGTTCCGCAACACCGCACAGGACGCGGTCGAGCTGTGGATCGGCGACGTCGCGACCGGCAAGGTGCATCGCCTCGGCGACGCGCGGCTCAACCCCATGCTCGGCAGCTCGATGCAGTGGCTCGCCGATCAGGAGACGCTGCTGGTCAAGCTCGTGCCGCGCGACCCGGGGCCGCCGCCGGCCGCCTCGGTGATCGCCGACGGGCCGAGCATCCAGGAGACCGACGGCGAGACCGGCGAGAGCAGCACCTACGAGACGCGCGACACCTTGAACAGCAAGCACGACGAGGATCTGTTCGATTACTACGCGACGAGCCAGCTCGCGATGGTCGATGCGACGACCGGCGCGATCACCACGATCGGCAAGCCGGGCATCTACACCTGGGTCGATCCGGCGCCGGATGGCCAGAACCTGCTGGTGACCACGCTGCGCCGGCCGTACTCGTACGTCACGACCTACGAGCGGTTCGCACACGACGTCGAGATCTGGGATCGCAGCGGCCGTGTCGTCCACACCGTCGCCAAGCTGCCGATCGCCGATCGCGTGCCGATCGCCGGCGTGCCGACGGGCCCGCGCGACTTCGGCTGGCGGCCGACCGAGCCGGCGACGCTGGTGTGGGCGGAGGCGCTCGACAACGGCGACTGGAACGTCAAGGTCCCGGCGCGCGACAAGGTGATGATGCAGCGCGCGCCGTTCACCGAGCCCGCGATCGAGGTCACGCGCACCGAGCAGCGGTTCGCCGGCTTCGAGTGGGGCGAGCGCGCCGGCACGAGCCTCATCCACGAGTACGACGAGAACCGCCACTGGACGCGCACGTTCGTGATCGACGTCGACGATCCGAAGACCAAGCCGAGCCTGCTGTGGGACATGTCGAGCGACGAGCACTACAAGGACCCGGGCGATCCGGTCTATCGCGTGCTGCCCAACGGCGAGTGGGTCGTGCGCCAGGATGGCGACGCGATCTTCCTGCGCGGCGAGGGCGCGACGCCCGGCGGCGACCGGCCGTTCCTCGATCGACTCGACCTCAAGACCCGCAAGACCGACCGGCTGTTCCGCAGCGCCAAGGACGCGCTCGAGTACTTCGTCGCGTTCGCCGGCGACGGCACGAGCACGTTCCTCACCTGGCACCAGTCGCCGACCGATCCGCCCAACGCGATGCTGCGCACGATCGGCGCGGCGGTCGCAGCGCCCGGCGCCGGCGAGGCGACGATCGCCTCGACCACGCGCGCGGTCACCCACATCCCGGATCCGACGCCGGAGGTCCGCGCGATCAAGAAGCGGCTGGTCAAGTACAAGCGCAAGGACGGCACCGACCTGTCGTTCACGCTGTACACGCCGCCCGGCTACAAGGAGGGCACGCGGGTGCCGGCGATCCTCTACGCCTATCCGCTCGACTACGCGAGCACCTCGACCGCGGGCCAGACCACCGGCTCGGATCAGGTGTTCACCCGGCTGCGCGACTACCGGCTGCTCCTGCTCTCGGGCTACGCGATCATCGACGACGCGGCGTTCCCGATCGTGGGCGATCCCAAGAGGGCCTACGACACCTACCTCGAGCAGCTGGTCGACGACGCGCGCGCCGCGGTCGACAAGGCGGTGGAGCTCGGCGTGGTCGATCGCGATCGGATCGGCGTGACCGGCCACAGCCACGGCGCGCTGATGACGGCGAACCTGATCGCGCACACCGATCTGTTCCGCGCCGGGGTCGCGACCAGCGGGTCGTACAACAAGACGCTCACGCCGTTCGGCTTCCAGAACGAGCGCCGCTCGGTGTGGAAGGGCCAGAGCGTGTACCTCAAGGTGTCGCCGTTCTTCTTCGCGGACAAGATCAAGCGGCCGCTGCTCATCGTGCACGGCGCCGACGACGCGAACCCGGGCACGACGCCGCTTCAAGCGGTGAAGCTGTACGAGGCGATCCGCGGCAACGGCGGCACCGCGCGGCTGGTCATGCTGCCGCACGAGCCGCACTGGTACACCGCGATGGAGTCGAACGAGCAGCTCGCCTACGAGGAGCTGCGCTGGTTCGACAAGTACGTGAAGGACGCGCCGCCGCGCGCGAAGAAGTAGCGACACGCGTGACGACACAGCCGGCGTGACGTCCCGCGATCGCGGGCGGTTACGCCGCGCGCGCGCTGGCACCCCGGTTGCTGGATGGCCCCGGCGTGGCGAACAAATTCTTGCTGTGGATCTCGATCCTGGTCGCGGGCTGCGGAAGCGTCACGTCGTCGCACGGCGACGACGACGGCAGCGGCAGCGGCAGCGGCAGTGGCAGTGGCAGCGGCTCGGGCATGCCGGATCTCGGCCCGCCCGCGCGCGGCCTCTCGGCGGCGGGCCGGCAGACGTCATCGGCGCACTTCGTGCTGGTGTCGGTGACCGGCCAGCCGACGCCCGTCGCCAGCGGTCGATCCAGCAGCGCGCACTACGTTCACGTTCCCGGAATCCTAGGAGGTCAGTGATGCGGACGATGCTTGTCGTGATGGCGATGCTGTCGAGCGCGGCGGTGGCGCGGGCGGACGGCCCGCCGATGAAGATCAACCACCAGGGGCGGCTGTTCGATCCCGCGATGATGCCGGTGACCGGCACGCACACCATGACGTTCGCGGTGTACGCGGCGCCGAGCGGAGGCACGCCGCTGTGGACCGAGAGCCAGCAGCTCGCGTTCGACGATGGCTACTACGCGACCACGCTCGGCGCGGTGACGTCGTTCGCCGGCGATCTGTTCGGCGGCTCGACGATGTACCTCGGGATCACGGTCGATGACGATGGCGAGATGACGCCGCGCGAGCCGATCGACAGCGTGCCGTACTCGATGGTCGCGCAGAACGCGACCGGCGACATCACGCCGCACAGCGTCTCGGTCAACGGCGCGCAGGTGATCGACGCGACCGGCCGCTGGGTCGGGCCGTCGACCGGGCTCGCCGGGCCGCAGGGTCCGCAAGGTCCGCAAGGTCCTGCCGGTCCGCAGGGCGCGACCGGCCCGATGGGCGCGACCGGCGCGACCGGCGCGATGGGCCCCCAGGGCCCGCAGGGCCCGCAGGGGCCGCAGGGCGCGACCGGCGCGCAGGGTCCGCAGGGTCCGCAGGGCTTTCGCAGCTGCGTGCTGCGCTACGCGCAGACCGGCGTGGCGTGCAACGCGGGCGAGTGGATCACCGGCGGCGGCTGCATCTCGAGCGGCACGATCAAGTCGAGCTATCCGACGCCGTACACCTCGAACGGCGCGGTGCCCACGAGCTGGCAGTGCGACGGCACCGGGCCGCTGACCGCCTACGCGATCTGCTGCAACTAGCGGAGCGAGCGCGATCGCGACGAGCAGGGCGAGTGCGGGCGCGGCGATCGACCAGAAGCCGAGCGCGTGCGAGCACGAGCCCGTACGGCGATCGGCCCGGTGTCGCCGCCGCCCGCCGAGCTCGGCTCGTCGGCGAGCACCGTGTGGTGGCCGACCCGGATGGCCTGGGCATGGGCGCCGCGCCGCTGTCGAGGTGCGCGCTCGCGATCCGCTGCTCGGCCATGGCGCGGTGTGTCGCGGTAGGGTCGGCGGCGCCATGCACGTCACCACGCCGAGCCGCTATTCGCACTCCGAGACCGTACGCCGCCTCGCGCAGGCGATCGCGGACGCGGGCAACACGCTGTTCGCGACGATCGATCAGGCGGCGGCCGCACGCGCGGTCGGGCTCGAGCTGCGGCCGACGACGATGCTGGTGTTCGGCAACCCGCGCGGCGGCACGCCGCTCATGGCGGCATTTCCCCCGATCGCGCTCCAGCTGCCGCTGCGGCTGGTGGTGTGGCAGGCCGGCGACGCCGTCGTGATCGGCCACGAGCGCATGGCCGAGCTCGCTCCGGCCTACGGCGTCCCGGCCGATCATCCGGCGATCGCCGCGATGGACCGCGCGCTCGCGGGGCTGGTCGCCGCGGTCTCGACGGTGTGATTGCGACGTCCGCGCAGACGCGGGGCGTCGGAACGGCGCATGCACGATGTCGCGATGGAGGTGACATGATGCCGACGTTCACGACCGAGACCCCGGCCAAGCCCGAGGTCATCTATCATCCAACCGAGCCCGTTCCGAGCTCCACGGAGCCGGCGCCGACCGAGCGCACCCGCGTAGGGGTCACGACGACCGGCTCGTCGCTCGAGACGCTGTGTGGCGCCGGCGCGGTCGTGCTGGCGATCATCGCGCTCGCGGGATATCTGCACGTCTATCTGATCGCCATCGCGACCATCGCGGTCGGCGTGGCGGTGCTGGCGCACGGCGTCGCGGTCGCGGTGCGCTCCGACGCCTCGGTGGCGCTCGGTAAGCCGTTCGTGCTGAGCGATCTCGGCAGCGAGCTGCTCGGCGGGATCGCGGGCATCGTGCTCGGGATCCTGGCGCTGGTCGGCCTCGTCCCCGTACTGCTGCTGTCGATCGCCGCGATCGCGGTGGGCGGTGCCGTGCTGTTCGGCGGCTCGATGTTGCTCGGCGGCATCGGCGCGGCGGTGCTCGGCATCCTCGCGCTGCTTCACATCGCGCCGGCGCCCCTGCTGATCGCGATCGCGATGCTCGCCGTCGGCGCGGCGATGTTCGTATCGGGCGGCGCGCTGACGGCCCGATTCGCGCGGCGCGCGCACCGCGCCTAGGAGGCTGCGATGGTGGACGACAATCCGACGACTCACATCTGGCCGCGCGCGGTGAACCTGATCGCCGGGGTCTGGCTGTTCATCTCGGCGTTTGTCTGGCCGCACACGATGGGCGAGCTGACCGACACCTGGATCGTCGGCGTGCTGATCGCGATCGCATCGATCTGGGCGCTCTATACGCCGGCGATGCGCTTCGCGAACACCGTGCTGTCGATCTGGCTGTTCTTCTCGACCCTGGTCATCGCGCACACGGTCGTGGCCACGACCTGGAACAATCTGATCGCGGCGATCGTGGTGTTCGTGATGTCGCTGACGCCGAGCGGGGACGCGGCCCTGATGGAGCATTGACGCGATGATCACGGCAGCGCAGCGAGCTCGCGGCGCGCCCTGGCGACCAGCGGCGAGCGCGAGAACTTCGCGATCAGGTCGGTGAACGCGCGGCGCGATCACCGCGGCAGGGCATCGAGCTCCTGCCAGCGCGCGAACAGCCGCTCGACCTCGGCACGCGCCGCGTCGAGCCTGGCGATCAGCGCCTGGACCTCGGGCCCGCGGTCCTTGAACACCGCCGGATCCGACAGCGTCGCCTCGAGCGCGGCGACCTCGGCCTCGGCCGTCGCGATCGCGTCCTCGATGCCGGCGAGCTCGCGGCCCTCCTTGAACGTGAGGCGGCGCGGCGCGTCGGCGCGCGGGCGCGGCGGCTCGGCGGCGCGCGGCGGCGGCGCGGCGGGCGCGGTGGTCGCGGGCCGGCGCTCGGCATAGAACGAGTAGCTGCCTTCGTACAGCGTGACCGCGCCGTCGCCCTCGAACGCGAGGATCGCGGTCGCGACGCGATCGAGGAACCAGCGATCGTGCGACACGATCAGCGCGCAGCCCGCGAACGACGCCAGGCCCTGCTCGAGCGCGCCGAGCGTCGGCAGGTCGAGGTCGTTGGTCGGCTCGTCGAGCACGAGCAGGTTGCCGCCGCGGCGGAGCAGGCGCGCGAGCTGCACGCGGTTGCGCTCGCCGCCCGACAGCTTGCCGATCGTGGTGTCGGCGACCGTGTCGGGGAACGCGAGCATGCGCAAGAACCCGCGTACGTGGACGCGCTCGTCGGGCAGCTCGACGTAGTCGTTGCCGTCGCCGACCTCCTCGAGCACGGTCAGCTCGTCGCGCAGCTCGCTGCGGCCCTGCTCGAAGTACGCCGGCCGGGTGTTCGCGCCGAGCACGACGCGCCCGCGATCCGGTGGCTCGACGCCGAGGATCGTGCGCAGCAGCGTGGTCTTGCCCGCGCCGTTGGGCCCGACGATGCCGATCCGATCGCCCGGCTTCATGACCAGCGTGACGTCGCGGAACAGCAGCTTGCCGCCGAGCGTGCGGCCGACTCGCTCGAGCTCGACGATCGTGCCGCCGAGCCGCGGCCCGGACGGCAGGCGCAGCGTCATCGCCGGGCCTCGCACGTCGTCGCCGAGCGGGCGCGCGGCGATCGCGGCGTCGAATCGATCGATCCGCGCCTTGGCCTTGGTGGTGCGGGCGGCCGGTCCCCGGCGGATCCATTCGATCTCGCGGCGCACGAACGCGGCGCGCTGGCGCTCGTGCTCGGCCTCGATCGCGAGCCGCTCGGCCTGGGCGAGCAGGAAGTCCTGGTAGTCGCCGTCGTACGCGTAGGCCTTGCCGCGATCGAGCTCGATGATCCGGGTCGCGACGCGATCGAGGAAGTAGCGGTCGTGGGTCACGACGATCAGCGCGCCGCGCCACGCCGCGAGCCGGTGCTCGAGCCACTCGACCGTGCGCGCGTCGAGGTGGTTGGTCGGCTCGTCGAGCGCGAGCACGTCGGGGCGACCGAGCAGCGCGTGGGCGAGCGCGACCCGGCGGCGCTCGCCGATCGACAGCTGCGCGACCCGCGCGGCGTGCGCCGGCAGCTGCAGCGCGGCCGACACCGCGTGGACCTCGTGATCGGGCACGCCGTCGCGCGCCAGCGACTCGCCCACCGTGCGGTCGTGCGCGAGCGCCGGCTCCTGGGCGACGTACTCGAGCGCGAGCTCGCGCCGCCACGTGATCAGGCCCTCGTCCGGCTCGAGCGCCGGATCCGGCTCGTCGCGCCGGGCGCCGTGCACCATCATCCTGAGCAGCGTCGACTTGCCGGCGCCGTTGGCGCCGATCAGGCCGATGCGATCGCGCTCGTGCACCGCGAACGACGCGCCGGCGAGCACGCGGCGGTTGCCGAACCGCTTGTGCACGTCCTGGACGGTGACGACCGCAGTCACGGCGCGACGTATACTACGCTGGCGAAGCGGAGCGTCGCGTTCGCCGGCGGTCAGGCTTGGTCGAGCCGACCGGCTCCTTCATGACGGCCGGAGGGTGCTGCGGTGACGGTGAGGTGGCGCTGGTCCGCGGGGGCCGGTAGATCGCACCGATCAGACGTTGACCGTCGTGCGAAATACCCGCAACGTCCCCCCACTTCGATGACGTTGTCGCACACCATGGCGGACCCGCTCGTCCGGCACGCCGCGGCACAGCCCGGGCGCCGCGCGTTCACGTTCCTGCGCGACGGTGCGGCGGCGCAGACGCTGAGCTACGCCGAGCTCGACGAGCGCGCGCGCCAGGTCGCGCTGGCGCTGCTCGACGCGACCGCGCATGTCACCGGCGAGCAGCCGCGCGCGCTGCTGCTGCTGCCACAGTCGCTCACGTTCATCGAGGCGCTGTTCGGCAGCTTCTACGCCGGCGTGTGCGCGATCCCGGCGCACGTCCCGGCGGCCAACGCCGGGCGCAACACCGCCGCGCGGCTGCGCTCGATCGCGGCCAACGCGCGGCCGCACGTCGTGCTCGCGAGCCGCGCCACGCTCGGCGCGCGCGAGGCGGTGCCCGAGCTCGCCGCTTGCCGGTGGCTCGCGGTCGACGAGCTCGGCGCGGCGTCGACCCGCGGCGTGACCGTGCGCGCGCGGCCCGACGACCTCGCGATCCTGCAGTACTCGTCGGGTTCGACCGGCGATCCGCGCGGCGTGATGGTGACGCACGGCAACCTGTTCCACAACGAGGCGCTGATCGAGGAGGCGTTCGAGCACACGCCCGAGACGATCGTGATGGGCTGGTTGCCGTTCCAGCACGACATGGGCCTGATCGGCAACGTGCTCCAGCCGGTCTACGCGGGCGCCGAGTGCGTGCTGATGACGCCGACCGCGTTCCTCAAGCAGCCGCTGCGCTGGCTCCAGGAGATCTCGCGGTTCCGCGCGACCTCGAGCGGCGCGCCGAACTTCGCGTACGAGACCTGCGTGCGTCACGCCGCCTCGCGCGGCTGCGGCGATCTCGATCTGTCGAGCTGGGTGCTCGCGTTCGTCGGCGCCGAGCCGGTGCGCGCCGGTACGCTCGAGCGCTTCGCGACCACGTTCGCGCGCCACGGCTTCCGGCGCGAGGCGCTCTATCCCTGCTACGGCCTCGCCGAGGCCACGCTGATGGTGACCGGCGGGCTGCGCGCCGAGCCATTCCGCGTGCGCCAGCTCGACGGGGTGCATCCGCGCGTGAGCTGCGGCGTGCCGCGTCACGGCCAGCGCATCGCGATCGTCGATCCGATCACGCGCCGCCCGGTCGAGCACGGCGACGGGGAGATCTGGGTCTCCGGCCCGAGCGTCGCGCGCGGCTACTTCGGCAACGTCGAGGCCACGCGCGCGAGCTTCGGCGCGCGGCTCGACGGCAGCGACGCCGACTGGCTGCGTACCGGCGACCTCGGCCGCATGGTCGACGGCGAGCTCCACGTCACCGGGCGGCTCAAGGCGATCGCGGTCGTGCGCGGGGTCAAGCACGCCGCCGAGGATCTCGAGCAGACGGTCGACTCGGCGTGCGACGACGCGCTGCGCGCCGGCGCGTGCGCGGTGTTCTCGTTCGAGATCGCCGAGCGCGAGGAGCTGGTCGTGGTCCAGGAGGTCGAGCGCGGCGCGACCGCGTCGTGGCCGCAGGTCGCGCAGCGGATCGCGACGGTGGTCACCGAGGCGCACGGCGTGCGGGTGGACGTCGTGTCGTTCGTGCGGCCGGGCAGCATCCCGCGCACGACCAGCGGCAAGGTCCGGCGCGCCGCGTGCCGCGAGCTGTTCGCGACCCGCGAGCTCGACGAGGTCCACCGCCAGGCATTCGCGTAGATGCGCTGGAGTCACGACCCGACCAGGCCGAGCGGCCGATCGTACGCGTAGACGAACACCTCGGGCGAGATCCGATCGCGCTCGCTCGCCTGCTGGTACATGCGCTCGGCGCCGCGTACGAAGCCGGTCATGCGCGCGTCGTCGATCAACGCGGGCAGCGCGTCGATCGCGAGCAGCATGCCGCGCACCGGGATCGCGACCAGCAGCTGGGCGCCGGTCGCGCCGAGCCGCGCCGCGACGTCGCGCATCGTCGCCGGATCGAGCAGCTTCTCGGCGGCGAACGGGTGGTCGGCGACCACCACGACGTGCGTGCCGCCGAGCTGCTCGTCGTGGAGCTCGACCGGCACGGCCGCGAGGTTGGCGAGGCCCTGCGCGATCAGCGCGGCGCTCGGCGCGCCGCGGCCCATCGGGTACTCGACGAGACCGCCACCGAGATCCTCGATCCAGACGATCGCCGGCAGATCGTCGCGCGCAAACTCTGGAAGCAGCGGCGTCCACGACATGCGGTCGAGCGGCAGCGCGCCGCGCGGCGCGATCATCGGCATCGCGCGGCCGAGCGGCGCGCTGTGCGCGATCCGGTGCTCGAGCTCGGCGAGGCTGCGCATCGTGCCCGCGCCGCCGTCGACGATCGACACCGCGAGCTTGCCGGGCAGCAGCCGGTGC
>DATJAE010000155.1:0-7059 GCA_035516595.1 Kofleriaceae bacterium
CGCTGTACCGCGAGCAGGGCAGGTGGCCCGACGTCGTCGATCTCTACGAGCGGCGGCTCGGCTTCGCGACGACGATCGAGGAGGCGGTCGAGCTGCGCGTCCAGCTCGGCGAGATCCACGAGCGCCAGCTCCGCGACATCGAGGCCGCGATCGACAACTACTCGGCCGCGCTGTCGGGCAACCCGACGCAGCCGACCGCGCTGGCCGCGCTCGAGCGCTACCTCGTCGATCCGGACGTCCGCGCGCTCGCCGCCGAGGTGCTCGAGCCGATCTACGTCGCGCAGCAGCGCTGGCCCGAGCTGATCCGGGTCTACGAGGCCAAGCTCGAGGCCGCCGCCGATCCGGCGGACCGGCTGCGGCTCACCCGGTTCGTCGCGCGGCTCTACGAGGAGCAGCTCGAGGACTTCGACAACGCGAGCCGGTGGTACGCGCGCGTGTTCCGCGAGGCACCGGCGGACGACACCGTGCGCGATCAGCTGCAGCGCCTGGCCTCGATGATCGACAACTGGGCGTTCGTCGCCGACACCTACCAGGGCTACCTCGACGACGAATCGGGCGAATCGCTCGAGGTGCGCGACGTCGCGATCGCGGCCGCCGCGATCTACGACCGCCGGCTAAGCGACGTCGGGCGGTCGTACGCCGCGTATCGCCGCGCGCTGTCGATCGACATCGACGACGCGGTGCCCGACGCGCGCGAGCTGGTGCGCCGGCTCGAGGAGCTGCTCGGCCGTTCGCAGCGCTGGAACGAGCTGCTCGCGGTCTACGACGACCTGATGACGCGCGCCGACGACGATCTCCGCCACGGCGCGCTGATCAAGCGCGCGCGCCTGCTCGAGGATGGCCTGGCCGACACCGGCCGCGCGGTCGAGGCGTGGCGCGAGGTCGTGATCGCGACCGAGGGCGGCGGCGCGGAGCACGCGTACCGCGAGGCGGTCGGCGAGCTCGAGCGGCTGTTCCGCACGCGCGGCCAGTGGCACGACCTGGTCGACCTGCTCGAGGCGCGGCTGAGCCGCGCGCAGGGCCTGCACGACATCGCCGAGCTGCGGCTGCGCCTGGCCGAGGTGCTCGAGAGTCAGGTCCACGACGTACCGGCCGCGCTCGATCAGTACGCGCAGGTGATCGCCGACGGCCACGCGTGGGCGCGTGCGGTGTCGGCGCTCGAGCGCCTGGTGATCCACGACGATCACCGCGAGCGCGTGATCGAGCTGCTCGAGCCGGTCTACCGCGAGCAGGACTGGTGGCAGAAGCTGGTGGTCATCCTCGACGCCAAGCTCGAGTACATCCGCGACTCGGTCGAGCAGGTCACGACGCTGCACGAGATCGCCGAGCTGCACGAGGAGCGCGGCGGCGCGATCGATCTCGCGCTCGCGGCGCTCGCCCGCGCGTGGCGGATCGACGTCGCCGACGATTCGGCGCTCACCAAGCTGCTCTCGCTCGCCGGCAAGCTCGAGGCGTGGGACGAGGCGGTGCGCACGGTCGAGGACGGCGCGGCCGGCGCGCCCAACGCCGAGCTCCAGGCCGGGCTGTGGGCGCGCGCCGCCGAGATCCACGAGGGCCAGCGCAACGACCTGCCGCGCGCGATCGACGCGTGGCGCAAGGTCGACGACGCGCGGCCCGACGACCTGGTCGCGCTCGCCGCGCTCGATCGCCTGCTCGCGCTCGAGGGCCGGGTCGCCGACCTGGTCAAGGTGGTCGAGCGCCGCGCCGATCTCACCGAGGACGCCGGCGTGCGGCTCGTGCTGCTCCATCGCGTCGCCTCGCTCTACGAGGAGGTGCTCGGCGATCGCGCGCACGCGATCGGCGCGTACAAGGCGGTGCTCGGGGTCGACGACACCGACCTCGCGGCGCTCGACGCGCTCGAGCGGCTGTACCGCGACACGGCCGACTGGCGCGAGCTCGCGGTCACGCTCGAGCGCAAGATCGAGCTGACCACCGACCTGCCGGCGCGCCAGGCGCTGCGCCACGCCGCCGCCAAGGTCTACGAGGACCACCTCGCCGACATCTACCAGGCGATCGGCCAGCTCACCGCCGCGCTCGAGGACGACGCCGGCGAGCCGGGCGCGCTCGCCGAGCTCGATCGGATCTACGCGGCGCAGAAGCTGTGGCCCGAGCTGCTCGACGTGGTCGACAAGCGCGCGCTGCTCGCGGTGAGCGCGAAGGAGCGCGCCGATCTCGCGTATCGCGCGGCGCGGCTGGTCGAGACCGAGCTGGGCGAGCCCGACGGCGCGATCCCGCGCTACGGCGCGGTGCTCCAGGTGCTGGCCGGCCACGAGCCGGCGCGCGCCGCGCTCGAGGGCCTGATGGCCAAGGACGAGTTCGTCGACGCGGTCACGCCGATCCTCGAGCGCGTGTATCGCGCCGATCGCGAGGCCGCCGGCCTCATCCGGGTCTACGAGCGCCGGCTCGCCGCCGGCCGCGATCCCGGCGCGCGGCGCAACGACTGGCACCAGCTCGCCGACGTGCGCGAGAACATCGCGCACCAGAGCACCCAGGCGTTCGTGGTGTGGGGGCGCGCGCTCGCCGACGAGCCCGATCACGTCGAGCTGCTCGGCCCGCTGTTCCGGCTCGCCGAGGGCCAGCAGCTGTGGCGCGAGCTCGCCGCGCTGCTCGACGAGCGGCTCGGCGATCCGGCGCAGCCGCTGCCGGCCGACGTCGAGCAGCTGTACGCGACCCGGCTCGGCCAGATCGCCGAGGATCGCCTGAACGATCTCGATCGCGCCGCGCGCGCCTACGATCGCGCCGCGCACGGCCCCGAGCCCCGCCCGCCGCTGGCCGCGCTCGAGCGCGTGCTGGCGCGCGCCGGCCGGTGGCCCGAGCTCGCGAGCTGCCTGCGCCGCGAGGCCGACGTCGCGGAGGACGACGCGCAGACCGCCGAGTATCGCTATCGCGAGGCCGACCTCCAGGAGACCACGCTGCACGATCCCGCCGCGGCGATCGCGGCGTACCGCGACGTGCTCTCGCTCGTGCCGGCGCATCCGTCGGCGCGCAGCGCGCTCGAGCGCATGCTCGCGACGAGCCCCGAGCACCGGCTCGACATCGTCGACATCCTCGAGCCGCTGTTCGAACAGGACGGCGACGCGCCGCGGCTGGTCGCGGTGCTCGACGCCCGGCTCGCGGTGACCGAAGATCCGATCGATCGCGCGCAGATCCTGGCGCGGCTGGTCGAGCTCGCCGAGCACAGCCTCAACGATCGCGGCCGCGCGCTCGACGCCGCGCTGCGCTGGCTCGCGATCGATCCGGCGTCGCAGCAGGCGCTCGCCGAGACCGAGCGGCTCGCCGAGCGGCTCGGGCAGTGGCGCGAGACCGCGGCGCGGATCCAGGCGATCGTGGACGCGCCCGACGCCGGCGCGCGCGAGGCCGACGTCCAGGTCGGCCTGCTGGTGTTCCTCGGCAAGATCCTGCGCGATCGGCTCGGCCAGAACGAGGACGCGCTCCGCAGCTACCGCGCCGCGCTCGCGCTCGAGCCCGACTCGGTGGCCTCGCTCGATCCGCTGATCGCGATCCTGCGCCAGCGCGGCGAGCACGTCGCGCTCGCCGACGCGTTGCGCCAGCGCGGCCGCGTCGTCCAGGAGCTGCCCGAAAAGCGCGCGGCGTTCGCCGAGGTCGCCCAGCTGTGCGAGCGCGCCGGCGATCTGGCCGGCGCGATCGACGCGTGGCGCGAGATCGTCGATCAGGACGAGGCCGATCGCGACGCGGCGAGCGAGCTGGCGCGGCTGTATCGCACGACCGGCGATCGCGCCAGCCTGGTCGACGCGCTCGCCCGCGCGGCGCGGCTGTCGTCGAACGCGCAGGAAGAGAAGGCGCTGCGCGTCGAGATCGCGCAGCTCGAGAGCGACGGCCCGCGCGCGGTCGCGGCGTGGCAGGCGGTGGTCGACCTCGACGGCGACGACACCGCCGCGCTCGGCGCGCTCGAGGCCGCGCACGGCCGCGCCGGCGACTGGATCGCGGTCGCCGACATCCAGACCCGACGGCTCGCGCTCGCCCGCAGCTCGAGCGAGAAGGTCGCGATCCACGGCGAGATGGCGCGGCTGGCCGAGACCCGGCGCAGCTCGATCGACGACGCGATCGCCGCGTGGTACGGCGCGCTCGACATCGACAACGCCTACCTGCCGGCCTATGCCGAGCTCGAGCGCCTGCTCGCGGCCGGCAACCGCTGGCACGACCTGGTCGAGCTGCTCGAGCGCGTCGCAGAGCTGCACGCCACGCTCGGCGACGGCGCCGCCGAGATCCAGGCGCTCGCCCGGGCTGCCGACGTGTGGGACGGCCACCTCGACAACCCCGACGCGGCCGGCGAGATCCTCGAGAAGATCCTGCGCCGCGAGCCCGGCTCGGTCGCCGCGCTCACCCGGCTGTCGAGGATCTACGAGCGCGCCGGCGACTGGGACAAGTGCAAGCACACGCTCGAGCAGGCGCTGCGGCTCTCGCCGCAGGGCCGCGACGCCGCCGATCTGTTCTTCCGGCTCGGCGAGGTCGCGCGGGTCGGCGATCACGACGACGACACCGCGATCCAGCACTTCCAGCAGGTGCTGCGCCACGACCCGGCGCACGCCGGCGCGATCGCGGCGCTCGACAAGCTGGCGCGCGAGCGGCGCGACAGCGCGCTGCTACTCGATGTCGTGCAGCGCCGAGCGGCCGCGGCGACCACGCCCGCCGATCGGGTCGCGCTCCACGTCGAGCTCGCCGAGCTCGAGCGCAAGGCCGGCCGCAACGACGCCGCGCTCGCCGCACTCGCCAAGGCCGCGACCGACGCGCCCAACGACGTGCGCGTGCTCGGCCCGCTCGCCGACCTGTACTTCGTCGCCGGCCGCCTCGACGAGGCCGCGCCGATCTACGACCGGCTGGCGAGCGAGGCCAAGGCGGCGCGGCGGATGAAGGATGTCGCGCGGTTCCGCCAGCGCCAGGGCGCGATCCTCGACAAGCGCGGCGATCGCGCCGGCGCGCTCGCGGCCTACGAGGAGGCGCTGCGGGTCAACCCGACCGACGTCATGACGATGACCGGGCTCGGCCGGCTGTACTTCGCGGCCAGCGACTGGGAGAAGGCGCGCAAGATCTACCAGTCGCTCGTGCTGCAGAACATCGATCCCGACGCCGGCGTCACCAAGGGCGAGGTCTACCTCGCGCTCGGCAAGATCCACATCGAGCTCGGCCAGGCGCCGAAGGCCAAGAGCCTGTTCCAGCGCGGCCTCGAGCTCGAGCCCGGCAACGCCGCGTTGCGCGAGGCGCTCGCCGCGCTGCGCTGATCACGCGCCGCGCGGCGGCGCGTTCGGGCAGCGCCGGCGCAGATCGGTGTAGAGCTCGCGATCCTTCGAGGCGAACGACAGGGTGGCGCTCGCGGTCGCGATCTGGATGCGCTCGCCGTCGTCGATCCGGTGATCGAGCGAGACGACCCGCTCGGGCGCGGTGCGCAGCGCGTTGCAGATCGCGCGCAGGTCGTGCGGGCCCGGGCGCCGGTCGACGAGCGCGGCGGTCACCGCGAGGATCGCGAGCAGGCCGGTCGCCACCGCGCCTCCGTGGACCGCGCCGACCGCGAACGCGCCGAGCGCCCACGCCGCGAGCAACCCGCACGCGACCACCGCGCCCGCGATCATGGCGCTGGCCTCGCGCACCGCCTGGTCGCGCACGCGCGCCACCAGGCGCTCGACGTCGAGCGCCTGGGCGAGCGGGGTCGGCGCCGGCGCCTTGACGAGCGCGGCCTCCAGACGGCGGCGATCCGCCTCGCTGCGCGCCAGCTCGTCCTCGAGCGCCGCGATGCGGTGCAGCGCCGCGTCGTGATCGTCCCGGTAGGTCATGCGCCCTCGAACGTTCGATGCGGCGAAACGCGCTGCGGTTGCGGCGCGGCCTCGTCACTTGCCGCACAGCGCCGCGGCGCGCGCGGCGGCCGAGGACACCTGCTGGTCCTCGGCGTGCGCGAGCACGCGCAGCTTGCCGGCGGCGCTCGCCGGGCACGCCGGGCCGAGCAGCCCGAGCCCGCCGGCGGCGGCCGCGACGAGCTCGGGGAACGCGGCATCGTCGAGCGCGTCGCCGAGCGCGTCGGCGGCGCCCGGCGGCGCGAGCCGGCCGATCGCGTACGCCGCGTTCTGCGCGAGCGCGAGCGCGTCCTGGCTCGACAGCGCGGCGCCGCGCCAGCTCTGGAACCGGCCGACCAGCTTCGCGGCGAGCGCGCGATCCTCGAGCCCGACCGCGAGATCGACCGCACGCTGGCGCAGCGCGAGCGGCTGGTGTGCGTCGTCCCAGGTGCGCGCGAGCAGATCCGCGGTGCCGGGCGCCTTGCACTGCACCAGCCCGGCGAGCGCGTCGCCGCGCACGTCGAGGTCGGGATCGCGCGCGGCGGCGTCGACCAGCGCGCGCGCGGGCCCGGCCCGGTCGCAGCGGTTGCCCATCACCTGGGCGGCGCGGCGCCGCACCTCCGGCCAGCGGTCGCCGGCGAGCGCGTTCGCGATCACGCGGTCGATCGCCTCGGGGCCCTCGGCGGGGTGCCACGGCCCGGCGGCGCCGCCCTCGCTGGTCGCGAGCGCGGCGAGCGCGGCGAGTCGCACGCCGGGATCGGGGTCGCGCGCGAACCCGACGATCAGCGCGAGCGCCTCGGGGCGCGGGCGCTCGGCGATCGCGCGCGCCGCGATCTGCTCGAGCGCGGACGCCTCGGCGCCGGCCGGCAGGCCGCGCAGCAGCGCGGCGAGCTGGGCGAGCGCGGCGGCGTCGCCGATCGCGGCGAGCCCGTCGACCAGGCGGTAGCGCCGCTCGTAGTCGGTCGCGCCGGGCAGCGCGGCGATCATCGCGGCGAGCGCGGCGGCGCGCTCGTCGGCGTTCCGCCGGGCCCGCCGGGTGACCGCGCGCCACAGGTCCCCGGCGGCGGCCGCGGCCTGCTGCGCCTGCGCCGCCGGGACGAGCGCGCCGACCGGCACGCCGACCAGCCCGTCGATCACGGCGCGGCGCAGCGCGCGCGGCCCGGCGCCCGCGAGGTCGACCAGCAGCGGGCGCGCCGGCTCGCTCGAGCCGAGCGCGCGCACCGCGGCGATCCGCGCGTCGAGCGCGAGGTCGTCCTTGCCGGCCAGATCGTGC